>CANJXJ010000023.1 GCA_947478955.1 Alphaproteobacteria bacterium
ACAAATGGCGCTGGAGAGTTGAGGCCTTCTTCGGAAAAATCAAAGAAAATAGAAGGATTGCGTTACGTGTTGATAAGCTTGATGTTACTTTCAATTCTTTCATAGCTCTTGCCTTGATCAAAAACCTAGTTTGTTAACAGTTCCTAGTACTATTATTTTAATTTTTTATTTTTTGAAAATTTTAAAGCTTACTGCCCAACCCATGATAGCTGCTATTACCATAATAATGGCAACTTTAGGTGGACTGTCGTTATAAAAATTCCCCGTTACCCAAGTGGCAAAAGCTACAATGATTGCGCGTTTTGCCATAACCAGAGAGGTCGCGGTGCCTTTAAGGTTTGGGAAAATATCTAGAGATGACGTAAACACTACCGGATAAAATAATGCGAAGCCGATGGAGAACACGCTAACAGTTGCGGTGGTAAGCACTGCACTTGGAGCTACTAAACTTACGAGCAAGAATGCTACGGTTCCAAATATACTCAGGCTAATTCCAATGCTCACACATTTTCGTGGGCAAATATGTTTTAAAATCGTTCCTGACAATAAACTGACCAAGGCAAACACTGCTACGATTAAGGCTTGATGTAGGGCATAAAGGTGCATGGATAATTTAAAGGTTTGCATGTACAAAAATGAAGCGCAGGTAATAAAGCTTAGATAGGCGCCATACAATAGACTGGGCGCGATGCTAGTTTGTAAAAATGCTTTGTTGTTTAATAGGCACTTTGTGTTAAGTAGCCACTCTTTAAAATTAAGGGGCTTTTTAAAGCATTGTGTTTCGGTCAATGCCATGATTAGTGAACCCCAGGAAATGATACAAACAATGGCTACAGCTGTGTAAGTTCTGCGCCATCCAAATGCTTCATTTAAATAACTGCCTACAACGGGCGATGCAGCCATCAGGCAGGTAAGTACACAATTCATTAATCCGATGAGTTGGGTGGCTTTTTCACCTTTATAGGTATCAGCAATCATCGCAAAAACGACAACAGCCGAGGTGGCGGCGCCAATACCTTGAACAAAACGGGCTGTCAGTAATATGGAAATGGTGGGGGCCCACAAGCATCCTACGGCGCCAACCATTAAAATAGCATTGCCAATAATCATTATAAGGCGTCTGCCATACGCATCAGCTAACGGTCCCACAATTAAAGCACTTATAAAAAAGCCCAAGAAATTAATGCTAACCGTATGCTGGGCTAAGGATTCGGAGGAGTGAAAATATTTTACTAATGCTGGAAAACTGGGGACAGAAATGTCTACCTCGATGCAGCAGGCGATTAACGAGAGAATGTATAAGAAGGACTGCATATGTTTTTTCATATAATTTTTCCTTTAAAAAAATTAAGAGAGGAGTTGTGGAAATAAAAATTGGGGGGAATTAAGTGGTTTCGTGGCGCGTGAATGACCGTATTAAATGGACGCACAAATAAAACAAAGGTGTACTGCAGATCGTAAAAAATAGCTTAAATGAATAGCTATTTAGGATAAGGGGAATCATCTGCTCCTTGGATAGTATACCAAAAATTGTCATAAAACTAATCACAATAGTTGTGTCAATTAATAAAGAAAATGCAGTGCTTCCGTTGTTTCTCATCCACAAATACTTACCTTTTGTAAGGCGCCGAATCCATAAATACAAGGTAATATCAAGAGCCTGTGAGGTATAGCATGCAATCATTGATCCCATAAAAGCCACATTGTACATTCCGAAAAATCGATGAAATGTTGCGTTGTCTATGTTCGACCAGGGGGTTGCAGGTAGAAAATCCATACCCATAATGATGAAAGCGGCTATCATACTCATACAAATTGCCAAGCGTACACAAAATTGCGCTTTTGCTTTGCCGTAAAATTCCGTGATTAAATCGGTGATTAGAAATGTAAGCGGGTAAAAAATTACCCCAACAGATAGTTCAAAAGTATGGAATGGCAAAATATATAAGCTTACGAACTTTTGATAAATTAAATTTCCAATTACCATGATGATGGAAAATAAAGCACATAAGCCAATATAAATTTTTTCAGAATGTGTCATTTTATATATCTCTAAACAACCTCGACTCCTGGCACCCAAAAGGCACCAGAAGTCTTGATAATTAAAGGCTTTCTCCATTTTATTAACATCCTGTATTCCAGGTTGTTTGGATATATCTTATTCATGGATTTTCTTTAAGCAATGTCTTAAACACAATGATCATTATAATCCCTAAGCTTAAAAAATATAAAGGCATGGGAATCAATGTGCCGTTGTGTACTAACCCCATACCAAAAGTACATAGCGATACGCCTATGTAATAAAAAAATCCAAATAATGATGAGGCAGTCCCAATGGCATGTCGGTAATTTTGCAAGGACATAGCTAAGGCATTTGATGTAACAATGCAAATACCTGCCATATTTCCCATCATAACGACAACGGTTAGTATCAGAAGGTTTATTGATGAAATATTTAACATATTTTTTAGTAATACGCCAACATACAGTAAGGAGCAGCTTGCTAAAATACCCCAAAGGCCGTACTTGATCATTGTTATTGATCCAAATTTACTTTGCGTTTTCCGAGAGATAACGCTGCCTGCAATTGTAGCTGAGGCCATTAACGCAAAAGTCATACCATATTGACTAGGGGAAAGACCTAGTAATTCAATAAGATAAAAGGAACCTTCTGCATAATAACTGAAAGTAATTCCGTTACACAGCGCTACCAACAATCCAAAACCAATAACTTTTGGGTCCTTTGCGAGTTGGCAGAGAATAGTCAGTAAACTAGGCAATTTTTGTTGGTGTATTGTTAATGTTTCTGGCAGTTTTTGAAGGGTTACCAAGAAAATTAAAATGCCGAATCCAATAAGAAAAACAAAAATCATTGGCCAACTAAATTGCTGGGTGATTACACCACCGACAATAGGACCAATTGCTGGAAATACAGCCAAAGCTCCTACGATTGATGAATAGGCCTTAGTGAGGTTAGGGCCAGAAAATGCATCGCGGACAATAGCTTGCGCTAATACACTGCCGATGCTGCCACCAAATCCTTGGATAAATCTGCTGATCATTAAGATGGATAAGGAATCAGCCATATAACAGCCCAATGATCCTAAAATGTAAATGGCAAGGCCAGCTAAAACGCAAGGCTTTCGGCCGAAGTGGTCAGACAGCCGGCCCCAAAATAAGGTGCCAATGCCAAAGCTAAGCAAGTAAATTGTAAGTGTGTATTCAACCCAAGAAGCCTTTACACCAAGAGATGCCGCAATAGCGGGTAGGGCGGGGGAATAAACAGTTTCGGAAAGCTGGCCAATTCCAGCGATAAGTACGATGAGCCAGATAGCTGGCGGGGAAATATATTGCATATAATAGCCTCTTTAAAGTTAAATTAAGTAATAAAAAACCAACCTTTTTTAACAAAGGGAGGAAATCTTAACTTTATACTTTAAGCAACGACTATTATCTTCATATTTTTATTATACCATTTAGATTTAGTTTTATTATATCACATAAAAATGAGATTTACCGCATAAATTTTTTCACATGATGATTTTTCTGGGTGATTCAACTCTTTCTTGATTACTGACGACTTTCTAAAAACATCTGTGATGCCAAAATTTCTTCCCGAAAGCCGAAGGTTTGCAGATTGGTAATACGTAAAGGGTAAAGAACTCCATCCAAGTGGTCGAGCTCATGTTGAACAACCCTAGCGTGGAAGTGCGATGCATTATATACATGGTGGTTGCCCTCAAGATCAGTATACTGGTATTCAATATGGGTATGGCGTGGCACTTGGCCGATCATCCCAGGCACCGATAGGCAAGCTTCCCATTCAAGGTTTTGTTCATCATTTAATGGGCGATAACTGGGATTAATCAGTGCGCGCATCGCAATAGCCTTTCCATCGGTTTTATAGCGTGGATGTTCAGCTGGAACTTCAAACATTACAATGCGTTTTAAAATACCAATCTGAGGGGCGGCAATACCAACAATGCCCATATCTTGAGTGGCTTGTTTCATAAATTGAAGGGTTTGATGGGCTAGGGGCATCTCACTGGGCAGTTCAAATGGCAACGATACTTCATATAACTTGGGATCTCCAAAGCGCAAAAGTTGATGTTCTATATTTTGAACTTCTTTGAGTTGTGCCATGACATAACAGTTTATTTGGTGCTGGGGGTATTATGATGGCCAAATTACTTAAGTTCAAGAGTTTAGATTTTTTAAGAAGATTTGATTTTGTCTAATTTTGCTAATTCAACTTTTGCCCGGGTTTCAACTTCTAAAATTAGCGTACGTAATGGTTCTTCCATTATAGTCTGGCTGTGAGCTTGCAAAAGGGCACTAATATTTTCTAGGGTTTCCCGTGAAATGTTTCCAGAAATTATGCCCATGCGTAAACTATCTAGTTGGTTTAGAATTTTGTTAGTCTTTTCTATGGCGTGACGGTGGCCCCGGCTGCGTTGGTCAAGGTTTAAAAATAAAGCATCAATTGGCGTTAAATGAATGCCGGATGAAATCTGGATTTGTTGTGCTTTAGCACTTTCCCCTAGGGAAAATTTTTCACGGTTTCCCCCGATCTTTCCAGGTTTTTGAGCGCTTATACTTTTTACACCCGGGGCGACCTTAGTAATATCCATGGGACGACCTATTTAACGTTCATCATTTAATCCTACTCGGTAAAATGCAGTTTTGTAAATTTATGAATTTAGATACACTGAAATGTAAATTCAAATGGTATAGAAATTATGAAATATTGCTTTTTTTCAGGATCTTTGCGAAAAGACTCCCTCAACACAAAACTTTTGCACATGGCAGTTAAGCATGTAAATTGCCCACCATCCGCTATTGTAAACCTTAATGACCTCTCTATTCCTTTATATAATGGGGATATTGAAGCTGTCGCAATCCCTGACGGTGTTCAAAAACTGGCTCAAATTATAGACCAGGCGCAAGCTATAATTATTGCTAGTCCTGAATATAACTATGGTATATCGGGCGTGTTGAAAAATACTATCGATTGGCTTTCACGAGTACGTCCCATGCCATTAAAACAAAAGCCGCTTTTGCTAATGGCTGCAAGTCCAGGTCAAATAGCTGGCATTCGTGGCTTGTGGCACGCACGTGTTCCCTTAGAAGGCTTGGGAAATTATGTGTACCCCGAAATGTTTAGTTTAGGAAATTCATTCCAGGCGCTTAACGAAAGTGGGTTTGTTAACCCCGATGATCAAAAACGCTTTGCAGCGATATTAGATGGCTTTGAAAAATTTTCAAAGGCGTTGACGTAGGGCTTTAGTTATTCCTGCGCGTCTGTACTTAAACGAGAATCCTCAAGAAGCATGGTGGCTTGTTCTTTGACTTTTGGATTCTCACTTTTTTGGGCCCGTTTGGCACGCTGCTTTGCAAGGGAAATATTACCGGTGCGCATCAAGGCTTCTGCATGAGCTAAGTCAGCCGAACTGTTCTGATTTAGTTTGCGATAAGCGCCGACTTTAAGCATCCACGCCATAATATTATCGGGGTCATCTCGCGTGATACGGTTTAATTGGTTAAGTGCTTCTTGGGCATTATCACTAGAGCTGGTGAACAAAGCTTGAGCATAGAGCAGGCGAATTGATAGTGCTTCAGAAGCTAGATTAACGGCCTTTTTCAAATGATCAACAGCTTTTTGAGCATTTCCGGATTCTAGTAAAAACTGGCCATACATTTCGTGGAGGTAGGGATTATTGGGCGAATCTGTGATCATATTTTCAAGTTTAACAAAAGCCTCGTTATATTGGCCTTTGCGAGATAAAATAATGACTTTGGCAATCTTAGCGGCCGGCGTATCCTTGCCATAGTAAAAGCGCTCAACTTCAGAAGCTTTTTGTAAATTTGCTTTGAAGATAGCTTGAATAATTTCGAACTCTCTTGTCATTTCTTCAGGTATAGAGCCTGTATCTGGGCTTTGTTCCCTGAAATTTTTAACGGTATCTATACGTTCTTGATCAGACGGGTGGGTTTTAAGATAGGGCGGTTCTCCCATCATATTCATTTTTTTAAACAATTCAAAAGTATCAATGAATCCTTGAGTGCTAAAACCTGCCGCTTGCATCATCCGAAAACCTGCGGCATCAGCTTCTTTTTCATGGGTTCTTGAAAAACTAGCAAAGGTACCCATAGCAGCACCTTGACCTAGCATTGTGCCTGCTATAAGCCCTTCAATTCCAGCACCTGCAAGGGCAGCAGCACCTCCCAATAAGGTGCCAATAATAGAGGCCGCGGTAGCACCTCGCATTTCACTGCTCATGCGGTGTATATGTCCACCGGTAATGTGACCCAATTCATGAGCTAATACGGCAATGAGCTGATCAACTGTTTTAAATTGAATAATTAGGCCTGTGTGAATAAAAATTTTGGCTTCATCGGTGGCAAAAGCGTTAATATTTTTATCTACAATAAAATAAATTTTGGGAACGGAAAGGCGTCCACTAGCTGTGCATAGACGTTCTAAAATGTTTTTAATTAGTTTTTCTGCACGGGCATCAACAATAATACTGTGCTGTTTTAGCTCAGGGAAGATACTGGTGTTGAAGACCATGAACAACACAAAAATACGCAGAAAATTCATTTTAAAATGTCTTCTGTAGAAGGGGGATATGATCTAGGATATGAATCTTTTTCATCAGGCTCAAGTTTTCCCTTTCTCCCACATGCAGTAAGAAACATTAAAGCAATAATTAAAAAGATGGTGGGTGATGAACGGATTGGGCTTCCCTTAAAACGAAAGTAGCCTTGTCTAATATGGTTAGGATTACATTTCTTATTAATAGTATTGCTCACTTGAGGTTGCTAATAAATATGTATGTTCAGTTTGTCTTTTTTTAACTAGCTTATCAAGATATTTATAAAGCTGGTAAAGGTTTAACTCCTATACCCACCCCATAATGGGGTGGGGTATGGGAAGCTTTAAGTTAAACTGCCGCTGCCTTTGCTTTTTTATCACTCTTACTAAGAGTGAGCTGGGGTTCGAAAGGCCTTTTACCATTTAGCCCCGCCTTGCCAGGCGCTTCTTTTGGGCTTACCTAACCCTATTTCATCCGCACCTCCATAGACCAAGCTAATTAATAAAAAAACAACCGCAATTAAAAATTTCACGCAAAACAAAAGCGAACAACTTAATGAGATAAAGGTAATAATAAGTGTGTGATTTTATTTTTTTGCTGTAAACAGCAGAAAAACAATGGGTAACATTAGGTTTCAGAAGGAATTTTCGTGGTGTTAAATTGCAAGAAGGATACGAGATTTTGTAAGGCTACAAAGGGCTTCAATTTAGAGGTAACTTTTAAATGGTGGGTGATGAAGGGATTGAACCTCCGACCCTCTCGGTGTAAACGAGACGCTCTACCGCTGAGCTAATCACCCATTTAAATCTAAAAAAGCATGGCTTAAAGAACCATGCTCTTTTATAGCAAAAAGCAATTTACTTTTCAACAGCTTCCTTTAGCTGCTTTCCTGGACGGAACTTCGGAAGACGCTTTGCTGGAATTTTAATTTTGTCGCCGGTACGAGGATTACGGCCTTCTGTTGCTTTACGGTTTGCTGTTGCAAATGTACCAAAACCAATCAAACGAACATCATCACCTTTTTTAAGGGACTTTGTAATTGTTTGAAAAGTTGCGTCGATTGCGCGTTCTGCATCTGCTTTTGTTAAGCCCGAAGCTTTTGCAACGCTAGTTACTAGATCACTTTTGTTCACGAGAACTGACTCCTACACTGGGTTAAGTTAATTACATTTCAATGATAGTGGCGGTTTTGCTTGGTGGTCAATAGGGTTTATAGGCCTTTATTAGAGAAATGTGACATATATGCAGCATTTTTGTCACTTTTATTGTAAATATGGCTGAAATTAAGGGATTTAAAGGCTTTTTAATTAACTTTTATTAAAAAACGAGGTGTTTTTACAGTTAAGCACGTGGGTTGGGGAAAATTTCTTGAATAAGTGAGTTATGTGTTTCGTTTACATTTGGCAAATCAATCTCTTGAAATCATTGCCAACTTTAAGTACCTTAACATAGTGCGTCCTTAGCTCAGCTGGATAGAGCGGCGGCCTTCTAAGCCGTAGGTCAGAGGTTCGAATCCTCTAGGACGCGCCATTATCTATCTTATCACCTTTAATATGAGGTTTCATGAAGACCCTGGTTGTCATTCCAGCCCGCCTAGATTCTACACGATTACCACAAAAGGCTCTGGCAGACATTTGCGGCAAGCCCATGATTCAATGGGTATTAAGCCAAGCAATACAAGCCGAGGTTGGCGATGTTATTGTGGCAACTTGTGGAAATGAAATAGCTGATGTTATTGAAAAAGCGGGGGGCTGTGCAATTTTAACTGACCCAGCGCTTCCTTCAGGAACTGATCGGGTATGGGCCGCATATGTAGCTTTAGGGAAACCTAAGGTTGACATCATTATAGGTCTGCAAGGAGATTTACCTTTTTTTAAACCGAGCTTACTGCAAGAGATATTAAAACCATTTCAAAATCCAGATGTTGATGTGGCGACGTTGGCAACGCCCATCATCGAACTGAGTGAAGTAACTAATCCGAATGTAGTAAAAGTTGTAATGGACCAACCCCAAGATAACATTGCACGGGCTATCTATTTTTCAAGAGCTGCAGTGCCGGTAAATGCGTTAACTCATTATCATCATATTGGCGTTTATGCATATCGTCCTGAAGTGCTTGAACAATTTGTGAACCATCCACCCTGTTATTTGGAGCAAACAGAACGTTTGGAGCAATTACGTTTTTTGCAACAAGGTTTTCGTATTGATGTAGCTGTGGTTGATTCAATACCTATCTCAGTTGATACCTTGTCAGATTTAGAACGAGTCCGTGCAGCTGCTCTTAAACATCTATAAGGATTAAACTTTATGAAGAATAAAATATTATTAGTTTTAGTACTTGTTTTAATTGGTGCAGGTATATTACTTGGAATTGGTATTCGTACCGAATCCAATATTGTGGCAACGCCTATTGAATTGTCGATGACGGAAAAAAGTTCATAAAGCATGACCCCTGCACACTTAAGGCGGACCTTCAATTACATCAATCCCATTACCATGTGGATTTTTTTTATCTCAACGCCTCTGGCATTGCTTGATGCTTTGTATATTTCTCCGCCTGATTATTTGCACGGAGATCTAGTGCGTATTCTATATGTACACGTTCCAGCAGCATGGCTTGCTGTGGGGATATACCTGATGATGGGAGTTTGTAGTTTTGCAAGCCTTGTCTTGCGGTCACCGTTTTATAGTTTGTGCGCTCAAAGCTTGGCATTGCCCGGCTGTGTTTTAACCTTTATTTGTATGGTAACTGGTGCCATTTGGGGCAAGCCTGCTTGGGGCACCTGGTGGGTGTGGGATGCTAGGTTAACTTCGGTTGTGGTATTGTTTTTTCTTTATGTTGGGTACATCAATTTTTGCGATGGGGGCTTAAATAAAGCAGCCAGTGTTTTAAATGTGGTAGGGCTTATTAATATTCCAATTATTAAATGGTCGGTTGATTGGTGGTTTACCCTGCATCAACCATCATCCTTTTCACTTACCCAAAAACCCGCCATTGCGACCGAAATGCTTATACCACTTTTATTGATGACTATTGCTTTTGCAAGCTGGACTTTGACTGTATTTATGCGGCGGTTTAACCTTAGTACTGAGCAGTTTCAACGGATGTATCATGCATAATTATTATGTTGCCTTGGCTTACGGAATAACCTTTGCTGTGCTTGGAATTATGATGTATTTCCACCTAAACAAAAAATCCTAAATAATGAGTCCCAAAGCCAAGCAACGTGCTATCCGTCTGGCTTTAATTTTAAGCTTTGTAACCGGGATTTGTTTATTCTTAGCCGGGGCATTGCGAGAGAATATTGTTTATTTTAAAACGCCGACTGAACTTTTAGCTTTAAAAGAGTTTCCAAAGAAGCTTCGCCTGGGGGGATTAGTGATCAAGGGGACCTTAAAATCAATTAATAGTAATCACCAATTTATGGTGACAGATGAAACTACTGCCATAAGTGTTAAATATACAGGAAGATTGCCTGACCTTTTTCGTGAAGGCCAAGGAATTGTTGCTATTGGAACATATGATGGTGTGAAAAAAACATTTATAGCACATCAATTGCTCGCAAAGCATGATCAGTATTACAGACCTAAAATGAGAACTATAACTTAAGCAACAGCCCTTGCCTTTTTACAGCTTTGCACTATGTAAACACCGCCTAAGATAATGACCACGCCAATGTATTGGGGAAGAGTGATCTTTTCATGTAAAAAGATAATACCAAGAACAATAGTGACAATTGGTTCAAATACCGAAAGGATAGATGCTTTTGTGCCATCAATAGTACGCAATGCTACATACACTAGGTAAATAGGAAGTACGGTTGCAAAAATGGCGATTCCAGCCATATTTCCCATCACCCATGCAGTAGTAGGTATGTATAAAGTACCCTTGTGCAGTACAAGTAGACCAAAAATCAGAAAGTTTCCAATACATATGCAAAATGTACCGCTGGTGATGGATAATCCTTTAACAGCGCGCTGAGAAGTGTAAAAATACACAGCAAAACCAAAAGCGCATAAAATACCCCAGCCGATACCTTGGGCGCTAAGGTTCCAATGATGATGATCACTTAAGAAAAGCATGCCAATAAGTACAATGGCTAATCCCTTTAAGACAACTTTGCTTGGGGGATTTTTTCCATGTAACCAATCAAGTAGTACTACAAAGATAGGGTAGCAGTAGAATAAAACCATGGCTAAGCCGCTGCCCATGTATTCAATAGCATAAAAATAAAAGCTGGTTGAGCTTGCATAGAAAATCGATGAAATCCCGATGATAGTGAGCCCTGATTTGGAAAAAACGTCTACCCAATGTTGTTTTGAGGTCAAGAAGGGTAGCAGGATGACAACCGATATTAGGAATCGCCAAAACAAAAAATCACTAATGCCAAGGCCTTCCTGGAGTAGATAGACACCAAATAATCCTAAGGTTCCATAGAAGGCACCTGATAAAATTGCTAACCAAATTCCGATGTTCATTACTATTGTATAGTAGTTAGTTATTTTAAATCTAAAATGTAATTAAGGAAAAAGCACGAATTTTTATAAGGAATAACAAAAAAAGATTTTTTAATTTTTGTTTTAACAATTTTTTATGAAATTATACTAAAGGCATTTTGACACATTATAATGTTGTGCTTTAGAAATTTCCCCACACCTTATGGCGGGGGGATTGTGATTTACGTCTAGGTTTATGTATGTTTATGCTCAGCAGGTGCAGGTGCAGGTGCAGGTGCAGGTGCAGGTGCAGTGCCTAAACCTTTAACTACGCTTTGCCAATAATTGTAAGCAACTTGGCTTGAATGAGGATCTCTGGGTAAACAATCAGCTAATGGCTTACCGTTAGTGGCCTTAATAGGACAACCTTTTAAGGAGCTATTAAAGTGCTCCATTTGATTCTTTGCAGTACTCACACAGTTTGTTGCAAATGTTAAGAGTGCTGCATGGTCAGCTCCTGTACTTACCATTCCGGCATAGTGATTTTTTGCTGCTTCATTTGCTGCTTTAAATGCTTCCTCTTGTGTCATTAATGGCTCAAGAAACATTTGTACGCCTTTAATATCCTGGAACATTTGTTGTTGTTGAAAATGTTGCATCAGTTGCGTAAAAGTGCTTCCATAAGCGCTTGTTGCTGCACTAATGATAATGGCTAGAACATAATTTTTCACAGATAGACCTTTTATAAAAAGTTGACTATATGTGAAAGTGTTACAAAAAATATTCAGCTATGCAATATCTAAATACTACCTTTATAAATCAATCGTAAAACCATGAGGCTTGCCCCATGAAGTTTCATTGAAGATAAGAGAACAACTAAAGGATTACGGAATTAAGGTTAGAATCTTAAGAAAAAAACCAAATGGTAAGGAAATGAGTAACAGGCAGAAGTCCTTGAATAAAATGTATTCAAAGATCCGATGTGGAGTAGAGAGGGTGTTTGCCCATTGGAAGGTTCAGCATGGATAGGTTCAAGCAAGATATCGAGGATGGGACAGAAATCAGCTGCAGCTAGATTTGTTGTGTGTTGCTTACAATTTAAAGCGAGCAGCAAGTATGATCAGAAAAAAAGTAAAAGGGGTGGGTACGCCTAATACATAGAAGTGCCACTAGAAGTGCTTAGAAATTAAATCATCAATGTGGTTAATAATGAAAAAGCCTCGTTAAATTACCACCCTTTTCCTTTTAAATCCTCCTTCATTTCTTAAATAAACCAAAATACCTACCTAGTCTGAAATTTTGCAGAGGGTTCTTAAAATTATACCAGCCTGTGTTTAAGATATCCTCATCTTAATTTGGGGATATAAAAATCTCTTAGGTGCTTTTAAAAGCAATAAGACAGCCGGGATATTGACCAAAATTGTTACTATCCAGAAAGTTGTCCACCCCAAAGGTTTAATAATTTGTGCCCCGAAAGCACCGAATCCAATTAGTGATAACATTGCAACCGATGATAAAGCCGCAAGTTGTACCATGGTGTAGGTTTGGGTACAACTAAATATTTGTAAAGAAAGAAAAGGAGTTATCGATAATCCTTTGGTGAATTCATAAAATATAGCTGTTGCGTATAATCCTATGGTAGAGGGAGGAAATGCACCTAACGCGATAAGGAATACGGTGGAAAAACCATGGCTAATTAGTCCTATCCACAAGGGCAAATAAAGCCCCTTACGGCGAATCATCCAGGCGGCTAAAAACCCACCCAAAACGGCCATGGCCATACCAAAAGTTTTATAAGCAAATGAGATTAATCCGCGATCGTAGTCTAAATCGAGAAAATAGATGGTGGTATATTGCCCTTGAATTGCGTCTTGAGCACGGAAAAAAAACATGATTGCACAAAGCCACCAGATGGGTTGAGAAGTTTTTAAGCTCACCCAGGCTTGTCTTAAATAATGAACATATCCAATAACGGGGGGGCGCTCTTTTGGGGAAAATTCTACCTTAGTAAAATAAAGAGGGATAAGGGGGAGCAACATAATGCCCGCATAAATCATGTAAACTGTTTGCCATGAACAAACAACCGAGAGAGACAGTGCGCCGGCACCTCCTGCTAAAATACCGCATCGGTAACCGCTAACGCCGGCTGCTTCACCAAAACCCCAATTGCTCCGATTCAGGCCGACAACTTGTGAAACATATAATATACATTCATAAGCAGAGCTAACTAAATGAAGGCTTAATAACAAACAAAACCACACCCAAGGAAGCTTTGGGGAAAAAGCAAAGCCGAGTAAAAGCAGACTTTTTAAAAGGAGACCTATTTGAAGTAACCGTCGGCGATAATCGGGGTGCGTTATTTTTTCCATAAAGGGCACTGCTGCCCATTTAAAAACATGGGGTAGATAGGCAATCAGAAATAATCCGGTTTGAGCTAAAGTAAGTTTTTGGTCGTTTAAAAAAACGATTAGCGTTCCACCAGACAGTATAAAACATAAGCCTGAAGCAAAACTGAGGCACCCTACAATACTTAGATATCTGCTGCGTTGGCTAAAGAAAGATCTTTTTAACATGTACTTTCACTAGCCGATTGCAAGAAATTAATCCAGAGAAATTCAATGATTGTTTGCACTTCACAAAAACGGCATAATGAACAAAATTTTAAATCAAGTAAAATCCATGGCTCTTATTGCTGATATCAAAGCTCGTGAAATCTTAGATTCTCGTGGCAACCCTACTGTCGAAGTTGATGTAACCTTAGAAAGCGGAGCCTTTGGCAGAGCAGCTGTTCCAAGTGGCGCATCTACTGGCAGTTTTGAAGCTGTAGAAATTCGTGATAATGATCCATTACGCTACTTAGGCCGTGGGGTGTTGAAAGCGATCGAAACCGTTAATACAACTATTACAGATGCAGTTGTGGGGCTTGATGCATCAGATCAAGCTTTGGTTGATACAACCCTAGTGGAACTAGACGGCACCGAAAATAAAAGTCAGCTGGGAGCCAATGCCATTCTCGGTGTGAGTTTGGCCTGTGCTAAGGCTGCGGCTGATCACTATAGCCAGCCGTTGTATCGTTACCTGGGTGGACTACAAGCCTTTCGTATGCCGATGCCCTTGATGAACATTATTAATGGGGGCGCCCACGCGGATAACCCACTTGATATTCAAGAATTCATGATTGTGCCCTATGGCGCTTCAACCTTTAGTGAAGCCTTACGTATGGGGGCAGAAATTTTTCATCACTTAAAAGCTATTTTGAAAAAAGAAAATCAGGTTACTGCCGTAGGGGACGAAGGAGGCTTTGCCCCGAACTTGTCAAATACTAAAGAAGCCCTAGACCTCATCATAAGAGCTATTGAAGCTGCCGGATATAAGCCTGGCGAACAAGTGATGTTGGCTTTAGATGTTGCAGCGACTGAGCTTTATGAAAAAGGCAAATATGTGTTTAAGGGGGAAGGCGAACATTTTGATACCGCTGGATTAATAGCGTTCTATCAAAACTTGTGTGAAAACTATCCTATTTATTCTATTGAAGATGGTTTTGCCGAAAATGATTGGGAAGCTTGGGAAATAGCTACAGCTGCACTTTCTGGTACTCAATTAGTTGGCGATGATTTGTTTGTAACTAATGTTATGCGCCTAGCCGATGGCATCCAACGGGGTGCTGCGAACGCTATTTTGATTAAGCCAAACCAAATAGGTACGTTGACTGAAACCTTAGGCACAATTAGCCTGGCACAGCTTTCAAGTTTTGGAGTGGTGCTATCCCATCGTTCTGGTGAAACAGATGACACAACTATTGCAGATATTGCTGTTGCAACGAATGCGGGGCAAATTAAGACGGGGTCCTTGTCGAGAACTGATAGATTAGCTAAATATAATCAATTGTTGCGTATTGAAGAAGAGTTGGGTTCTAAGGCTCAGTTCTTTTTGTAAGTTTGTATGGAGAAAGTGATGAAAGTATATTCACGAGTTTCCCTACGACTTGATCGTAGGGTCCATATGAAATTAATCCAGATTGTACACACTAGGCCCTATGGTCAAGCCATAGGGAAATTATAGGCGGTAGAAATAATGGGCGGTAGACTTCGACATATTGTATTCCCAGTGGTGCTTGTCGCCATGATGGTGTATTTTACCTATCATATTTTTCAAGGTCAGCGCGGTGTTTTGGCTTGGATTCGATTGGATAAAAAACTTAAAGAAGAAGAAATCATTTTGAATTCTTTAACCCAAGAGAAAGAAACCCTTGAAAAAGAGGCTTACCTGCTTCGCCCCGATAGCCTGGATGTGGATCTTTTAGAAGAAAAAGCGCGCCAAGTTTTAAACTTCGCTCACCCTGATGAGGTGGTAGTGCAAGGAAATGATTAGTTTGCATGTTGAAAATAATTTTTAAAATTTTTATCTATGGAGCCCTTGCTTGTGCCTTTTACCTAATGGCAGTAATGGTCATTTTTCAAGATATTTCCCTTGAGCCTGTACCAAATAAGTTTAAAAACCCGGAACATAAAGACCCTGTTTATTTGATTTCTTATGCAGACGGACCTGAAATTTTTTATCAGAACCAAAATTTTTTGGTGCATTCGGGTATCAACAAAGGCATTGACCATTTTATAAACTATAGACGTAGCTTGCTTGATCTAGATTTTTTAGAAAAGCATGCATCAATTTTAAATGAAAAAATGGGGGCAGGGTTCTGGCTTTGGAAACCATGGATTATCTTAAACACATTAAAACATGCTCCCCCTAATGCCGTAGTTATCTATACCGACTCGGGGTATTGCATTTGTGGAGAGCTGAATCAAGTGTTCGAACTAGCTAAGCAGCATGATGTAATTATGGCTAAGTCAGGCCCGAATGACGGGCCACTCGCAGCCGTGGTAAAACCCCAAATATTAGAAAAAAATGGTATTAATCCAGAAAAAGCGAAACAGTTGGTCCAGCTTGTTTCAAATTTTATTGTGGTAAAGAACACTCCAGAAGGCGTTGAGTTTATCCAAAAGTGGTTTGATTTATGTACAAATAAAGAATTTTTGACCGGCGAAAATAATGGGCCAGGGCATCATTTACATGATTTGGCATTACTAAATATCACATACTACAACCACCCAAATGTTGTTAAAGTCATGGAACACGAGGACATGACAAAATTTCTAACCTGGCACCATAGAAAAATCGACCGCCAGTCTATAACGCTTACAGCGTATCTGAGGAAACATTTTACCGCTTTTGAGCGAAAATTGTTAAATGCTCCCATACTCAAAGATATACGATTCTTTATTCGCAATAAATTTTCTACACTTCTTGAAAGTCATCCCCAGGCAAGCAAAGGTTTATGAATATTTCTTGCAGATTATATTAAGAAGTTCCTTACTCATATGCGCGAGTCAATTGCTTTTTCTACAAAGTTAACTGCGTGAGATAACATTT
The DNA here is from genome assembly GCA_947478955.1 of Alphaproteobacteria bacterium. Taxonomy (GTDB): domain Bacteria; phylum Pseudomonadota; class Alphaproteobacteria; order Paracaedibacterales; family CAITNM01; genus CAITNM01. Next base: position 16,464 of record CANJXJ010000023.1, read on the forward strand.
TAAAATATGGGTTTAAAACAGACCAGCTAGATTTTTTCCAAAATATTTTAGCTTATTTTGTAAATGATACGTGAAATTTTTTATTTTTTACACTTTTACTGTTTTCTAAAGATCGTGCGAGTTTGACCTGAGTGATTAACCTTTACGAGGATAAATATGAGTACGTTTCTTTACCTAATAGGCTTGGTCCTATTAATAAGTGGTGTCCAGCGGTCCTTTGCCAGTGTAGTAGATAATAAATTTGAGATCCCGTCACCTATGAGGCAATATTGTTTGTCTTCAGCTCAACTTGAATCATATGTTAAGAACGGCTTTCTTGTAGTTACAAATTTTTTTAGCCAAGGGGAAATCCAAGAAGTTGTCTCAAGTACCAAAAGGTTACAAAGCGAAGCGGAAAAGTTATTAAAAACACAAACAGGAAAAGTTCTTCCAGGAAAAGTTCTTCATAGAGGCACGCAATTTGTTATCGATCGACCCATAAATCCTGGAGATCCAGTTGTAATTCATAGACTTACTTGGGCTTGTGGTATGGAACCAGGGTTACGCACTCTTGCTAGGCAACCTAAATTATTGGTCCCTATTTCGCAATTATTAGAGTCTAGACAAGCGGATCATTTGATTTGCCAAGTGCATCCAAAAATTAGTGGAGACATGGTTGCTTTTGGCTGGCACCAAGATGTGCAAAATAGGCGTAATTTTGATCCCGACTGGAAAGATATAAAAGGTAATGGCAGTTTTGTACAAACATTAGTTGCCATAGATGATATGGATGAAGGAAATGGTGGTCTTATGTATGTTACAAACGACAGACTGGGTGCGCTTGGCCTCGAGGCGTTTAAAGATCTTCACCTGGATGCTCCTAAAAAAATAGCTTCTCTATCTGATCGATTAGCAGCAGCGGCTATTCCTATTCAGATGAAAGCTGGCGATATATTATTTATGAACCCCTACCTGGTGCATGGAAGCTACCCAAATACTTCTGAGCGGAGACGCATACTCTTTATTAATGGTTTTTCCTATCCCGGGGCTAACAAGAAGCCGTACCCAGGAGAGGGCAGCGCTGAAAAAATCTCCCTAACTCATATAATTTAAAATCTTAGGTAATTTGGGGTTCGACGTGCGGCAAGATCTATCCTAGCTATAGTTCCCATCTGGCTTGACCAGAGGGACCAATAGAGAGCTAAAGCTGAGGTTAAAGAACTTTGCCGCGCAATTTGTAAAATTTTTATTAATTTTTATGCTACTTTAATAATATTTTAGTGCAATGCCATTACAATCGTATTAATGAACACAATACGTATATCCATATGCAAATACTGAAACAATCTATTACAATTAAAAGCATTTTAATTGTGAAAATCATTTGTCTTTTTAGCGCTATACCAATTTGTTATTGCGCAGTTGGCGAGCTTTCAGAAGCGCCTATTGCTGTTATAGAAAGTGGGTTTAGCGATTTATTAGATCAAAAACACTTCCCAGAAATGGTAATGGCACCTGAGAAATTTACCTATCGTAATGTAGTTATCAATGGAAAAACGTACCAAGTACGAGTTGTTCTTGAAAGCAATTGCGCTGATGCCCCTGCTTCGATGAGCGAGGAAGATAAAAATGCACTTGCTGCACACTTCGGTTTTTCTTTGCGAGAAATCATTCAACAATTTAAAAACAATCCATCCCTCAAGCTGAATAAAAGTCCGTTTTATGCAAATTATTATGGAATTACTGTAGCCAGAGAACTAGCTTTAAAAGCCGGCGGTAAAGTGCGCATTCATGTTAAACTTGGATGCGAACTGAAGGATCTAAGTGTTTTAGAACAACCTGTATATAAATTTCTACCGAAACAATTAAGCGCAATTCAACTTATGGCAATTTTTCAAGACAAGCTTATTCAAAAGCAAGTATCCTTTAGCGACAGTATTAAGGGCGTAAGTTTTAATGGAAAAAATTACAAAATAAGTATAAGTCTTTATCCGTTCCTTGAAAGTAATTTAACTCTTCATGAAGCCCTTAAACAAACACCTACTTACAATGTTGACGTAGATTTGAAAGACAATCCTAAGGCTGGAGATACTATCGCTCACGTCTACGCTAAGGCTAAAAATCCAGATGGCCATAAAGTTGCAAATGTATCAATTGCAATCTCTCCGTGGGAATAATTTGAAGTCAAACCATAGAGTTCTTAACTTGTTGATTTTACACATTTTTTCTAGAATCCTAACAAAAACCTGCCTGGGTTTTCTAAGCACTCTTTAATGGTAACTAAAAATGTTACTGCATCTTTACCATCAACTAATCTATGATCATAAGAAAGTGCCAGGTACATCATGGGGCGGATGACGATTTGCCCATTAACCACCACAGGGCGATCTTGGGTTTTGTGCATGCCTAAAATGGCTGATTGAGGAGGATTGATAATTGGGGTGCTAAGTAATGATCCAAACACGCCACCATTGGTAATGGTAAATGTACCGCCACTCATTTCTTCCATGGTCAGTTTGCCATCACGGCCCTTTTTACCAAGCTGACCTATAGTTTTTTCGATATCTGCTAAGCTTAAATGATCTGCGTCGCGAATAATTGGGACGACTAAACCATTAGGGGTAGAAACAGCAACGCCTATGTCAAAATAGGTTTTAGTAACAATGTCTTGTCCATCAATGCAGCTATTAAGAATAGGTTGTTCCTTTAAAGCCTGTACACAAGCTTTTACAAAAAATGACATAAAGCCAAGTTTTACACCGTGCTTTTTTTCAAAAGTTTCTTTGTACAGACTACGCAATTGCATGATAGCGCTCATGTCAATTTCATTAAAGGTGGTTAGCATAGCTGCGGTGTTTTGTGCACTTTTAAGACGCTCTGCTATACGTTGACGAAGCCTGCTCATTGGTGCGCGGAGTTCCGCGCGGTTACCAGGTTTTGAAGCTGCCTTTGTTTTACTGGCGGATTCGATAAACTCCGCTACATTGCTTTGACCATGCTGTGCAGGCATTTGATGTTGGTTAGATTTAGGCTCAGGTGTGTTGACCTTGTTGTCATTCCCGCGAAGGCGGGAATCCAGGATGGAAGAGTCAATATGGCCTTTATCTACCTGGATCCCCGCCTTCGCGGGGATGACATTAACTTTTCCAGGAGTAAACTTGGCCAAAATGGTGCCAACTTTAACATTGCTGCCTGATGCGGCGAGTACGTCTGAAAGAATACCATCTGCAGGTGCATAAACTTCAAGTGTTACCTTATCTGTTTCAAGCTCAACTAGGGCTGTATCTGCTGTTACACTTTCACCAGCTTTTTTCAGCCACTTTCCAACAGTTGCCTCATTAACTGATTCACCTAATGCAGGAACTTTAATCTCGAGAATACTCATTTTATAACTCCTGTAATGGTCCAAATAGTGCGGCGTCAACAATTGCTGCTTGTTCTTTTTCATGGCGTCCTGCGATGCCTGTAGCGGGGGATGCTGCTTCTTTGCGGGCAACACAATACGGTCTGGCATGGGTATTTTTTAATTTTTTTAAAACACTCTCTAAGCGACGATCAAGGAAACTCCACGCGCCCATGTTGTGTGGTTCTTCCTGACACCAGACAAGTGGAACATCACCATATAACTTTAGTTCATAAGTCAAGGAAGCTTCAGGGAAAGGATAGTACTGTTCTAACCTCAAAATCGCCACCTCAGTGTTTGGTGTTGCTTCACTCATTCTTGCTTCTCTTGCCTCAAGTAAATCATAGTAAATTTTACCGCTACATAATACTACTCGTGAGGGCTTTTTGATTATTTCATCGCCGATCAATCGTTTGAAATACGTACCTTCTCCCATATCCTTTAGGTATGATACCGCTGATTTATGACGCAACAATGATTTAGGGGTCATCACAATGAGAGGCTTACGCCATTCACTGTGCAATTGACGCCTCAATACATGGTAAAAGTTTGCAGGGGTTGTGCAATTAACGACTTGCATATTATCTTCGGCACATAATTGCAGGTAACGCTCAAGTCTTGCTGATGAATGCTCAGGTCCTTGGCCTTCCATCCCATGAGGAAGTAACATCACTAAGCCCGACAGACGCAGCCATTTCTTTTCAGCGGAACTAATGAACTGATCAATAATGACCTGAGCTCCATTTGCAAAATCTCCAAACTGGGCTTCCCATATAACCAATGCTTCTGGGTTTGCTGTGCTGTACCCGTAGTCAAACCCAAGTACAGATGCTTCAGCTAAAGGGCTATCAAGGACCTCAAAATTTGCTTGTTTAACGCCTAAGTTGTTTAAGGGGACGTAGCGATTTTCATTTGCCTGATCAATAATCACCGCGTGACGATGTGAAAACGTTCCTCGGCAAGAATCTTGCCCTGAAAGACGCACTACCGTACCTTCACTCAAAAGAGTGGCATAGGCTAATGCTTCACCAGCTGCCCAATCTAGAGGGCCATCATTTTGCAATGCAAGGGCTCGCTGATCTAGCTGGCGTTTGAGTTTTGAATTAATCGCAAACCCTTCTGGAACCGTACAAAGCGCCTTGCCCAATTTTTTAAGCTGGTCAATGGGGGCACCTGTTTCTGCTTTGCTTTTTTTATCTTTAATCTTGCTCCAAGCACCCTCTAGCCAATCAAGCTTTTTCTCACTTTCATCTAATTTAGACGCTAGTTCAAATTCGCTGTTTAAAAAGCTTTGAACTTTATTTTCAATGGTTGAAACCTCATCAGTACTCAAAAGCTCAGCCTTTTGTACATGCTCAGCATACAAGGCGCGGGTTGTTGGATGTTTGGCAATGGCTTTATACATAATTGGCTGGGTAAAAGCGGGTTCATCCATTTCATTGTGGCCATAACGCCTATAACAAATCATATCAATCACCGCATCTACACCAAAGGTGCGCACAAACTCAGCGGCCAAGCTACTTGCCCAAACAACATCTTCAGGATAATCAGCGTTCACATGAAAAATTGGTGCTTGAATTGCTTTTGCAATATCAGAACAGTAGGGGCTAGAGCGCGAGTGGGGAGGGGACGTTGTAAACCCAATTTGATTGTTAATAATAAAGTGAAGCGTACCACAGGTTTCATAGCCATCTAATCCGCAAAGACTAAGCGTCTCGGCTACTAACCCTTGCCCTGCAAAGGCTGCGTCTCCATGAAGTAAAATGCCGGCCACTGTTTGACGTTCCGTATCGTTTTTTTGATCTTGTTTGGAACGTACCTTACCGAGCACCACAGGATCCACCGCTTCAAGATGGGAAGGATTTGCATTTAAAGATAAATGCACCTGTTTTCCATTAAATATTCGGTCTGAAGAATACCCTAAGTGATATTTAACATCTCCTGAACCTTCATAACCATCTGGGTTTAAGCTTTGCCCTTGAAATAACGCGAGGATGTGTCGAATAGGTTGGCGCATGATATTTGCAAGCACGCTCAAACGACCACGGTGGGCCATGCCAAAGCAAATTTCTTGAACTCCATAAGCTTGGTATACGGTTAGCGCTTGCTCCATTCCTGGAATGAGGCTTTCTCCGCCTTCTAGCCCAAACCGCTTGGCACCTGGAAATTTTGTATTTAAAAATTTTTCAAAAAATTCGGCTTGGGTTAATTCAGTAAGAATTTTTTTATGGTCAATTTTTGGCTTAATGGAATTTTCAATGCGCTCTTGAACCCAAGCCTTTTGGACGGGGTCTTGAATATGCATAAATTCAACACCAATGGTGCCGCAATAAGTTTTACGTAAGCGGTCTAAAATAGCACTAAGGGAGGCTCGTTCAAATCCTAAAACGTTATCTATATATATCAGTCGATCAAGGTCAGCTGGGCCAAATCCATAATGTGATGGTTCTAATTCGGAATGGGCTCCTCGTTTTTCAATCCCTAAGGGGTCAAGGTTTGCCGCCAAATGACCCCGGACACGGTAAGCGCGAATAAGCATTAACGCGCGAATCGAATCAATGGTTGCCAAAGTTGTTGTACGTTCATCAACCTGACCATTGCTTGCCACTGACCCCATATCACGAAATACGCGTTGCCATTTAGGGTCAACTGCTTCTGGGCTACGCAGGTATTCTTGGTAGAGATCGCTTAAATATGTTGCATTTTCCCCATGAAGTATATCATCCATTAGGCTGCTCCACTCTTTTCGTCATTGCGAGCCGAAGGCGTGGCAATCTAGTGAGCAAATTCATATTGAGTGACATTACTGACTTTAAGCTACGCCAAATGTATATCGATTTTAAAGTGCGCCACTTACCACCCCCACCCTCAACTGGGCGGGGCCAGAATAAGCGGATTAAAATAAATATTTTGTTAAAAAATAGCTTTTTGGAAAAATATTTATTTGAATCAGTTGTAAGAGTCCCAGCCAATACCTTCATTAGGCAGCTCCGATTGCTTTTGCCATCGCATCACCCATGTGAGCAGGAGTAGGGGCTACCATGATTCCATGGGCTTGCAGGAAAGCAATTTTATCTTGAGCGCTATCTCCCTTGCCCGATGCAATCGCCCCCGCATGACCCATCCGTCGGCCCGCAGGTGCTGTTACACCCGCAATAAATGCAGCAACTGGTTTTTTAATACCTTTCTTTGCCTGAGCTGAGATAAATTCGGCTGCTATTTGTTCGTCTTGCCCACCAATTTCACCAATTAAAAGTACCCCTTGGGTATGCTCATCCTTGTAAAACATCTCCAACACATCAATAAAGTTCAAGCCTTTTACTGGATCTCCGCCAATACCAACGCAAGTACTTTGCCCCAAACCATTTTGAGTAGTCTGGTAAACTGCCTCATAAGTTAATGTACCTGATCTTGAAACAATGCCAATTTTTCCTGATTTGTGAATAAACCCAGGCATAATCCCAATTTTGCACGCATCAGGTGTAATAATACCTGGGCAATTAGGGCCAATTAAATGACATTTCTTAGATGCTAAGGTTTGTTTCACTTGCACCATATCATGTACTGGAATACCCTCGGTTATGCATACGATAACCTCAATTCCTGCATCAGCTGCTTCTAAAATTGCATCGGCTGCATAAGGAGCAGGCACATAAATCATGGTGGCGTTAGCTCCGGTTTTTGTCACAGCTTGGTGCACGGTGTCGAATACAGGTCTATCAAGATGTATTGTGCCGCCTTTTCCTGGGGTAACCCCCCCTACAAACTGAGTGCCATATGCAATCGCCTGTTCACTATGAAACGTTCCTTGACGGCCGGTAAATCCTTGGCAAATGACTTTGGTATGTTTATTAACTAAAATGGCCATGGGTTAACCTTTCAAAGCAGCAACGGCTTTTTGTGCAGCTTCATCTAAGCCATCAGCGGCAATAATATTCAAACCGGAATCATTCAAAATTTGCCTGCCTTGGTCTTTGTTAGTACCTTGTAAACGCACAATAAGCGGAACATTTAATTTCATTTCAGATGCTGCGGCAATAATTCCTTGGGCAATAATATCACACCGCATAATGCCCCCAAAAATATTAACCAAAATGGCTTTAACCCCTTCGTCTTTTAAAATAATTTGAAAGGCTTTGCTGACACGTTCTTTGTCAGCGCCACCGCCCACATCAAGAAAATTTGCAGGTTCCCCACCATAGTGCTTAATAATATCCATGGTGGCCATTGCAAGGCCTGCACCATTTACCAAACAACCAATTGTGCCATCCAGCTTTACGTAATTAAGGTCGTGGGCTCGTGCTTCTATTTCCGAAGGGTCTTCTTCAAAAGGATCATTTAGTTCTTGAATGGATGCATGACGGTACAAAGCGTTATCATCAAAACTAACCTTGGCATCTAACGCTAAAAGCGCGCCCTTAGTTGTTAAAACCAGGGGGTTTATCTCAATTAAGTCGCAATCACAGCTTTCATAAAATTCGTATAGACCTTGAAGGAAATGCAGCACATCTTTGGATTTATCTAGAATGCCAAATACTGATGCTACACGCCTGGCATGGTATCCTTGAATGCCTGTTGCTGGAGGAATACTTATATTTATGATTTTATCCGAATGATTTGCTGCTACTTCTTCTATATCTGTGCCTCCTTCTGCCGAGGCAATAATGCAAACTTCGCTAGTGCTTCTGTTCAGCACTAAGCTTAGGTAAAATTCCTTAGCAATTGAAGCAGCACATTCTACATAAATTTGTCGAACTTTTTGTCCCTTAGGTCCAGTTTGATGAGTAACTAAAGTTGAACCTAATAATGACTCAGAATAGGTTTTTACTTCATCTAGGCTTTTACAAACTTTAACGCCACCGGCTAACCCTCTACCGCCTGCGTGAATCTGGGCCTTGACCACCCAAACCGCTCCACCAAGTTCTTTCGCAACTGCAACCGCTTCTTCTGCTGTTTCTGCCGGCTCACCTTGGCCTACAGGTACATCAAAAGCGCTTAAAAGTTTTTTCGCTTGGTATTCGTGAATATTCATCTAGAGTCCTAAATCAAGACAAGCTTGGGTTAACGATTTTACAGACTCCACAGAAGCTTGTAGCTGTGTTTTCTCCCCTGCATCTAACGGTAATTCAAGGACTTTTTCAACCCCATTTTCTCCAATAACAACAGGGACGCCTACATAAATATCATTAATGCCGTATTCGCCTTTAAGGTACGCTGCGCAAGGTAAAATGCGTCTTTGGTTAAACAAGTAACTCTCCGCCATTTGCAAGGCGCTTGCCGCAGGAGCATAAAATGCTGATCCGGTTTTAAGAAGATTCACAATTTCAGCGCCACCATTTCTGGTGCGGTCATTTATCGCATCTAATTGCGCTTTAGTAATCCAGCCACTTTCGATAAAATAGGAAAGCGGAATGCCAGAAACTGTTGTATACCTTGGCATTGGCACCATGCTATCTCCATGACCACCCAGCACAAAACTAGAAATATCTTGAGCAGATACATTTAATGCTTCTGCCAAAAAACACTTAAACCGCCCAGTATCTAAGATTCCTGCCATGCCTACAACTTTTTGCGGGGAAAATCCGGTAGCTTTTTGCATCAACCACACCATGACATCTAATGGGTTGGTAATCACAATCACAAAAGCATTAGGCGCGTACTGCTTAATATTTTCACCCACGGAGCGCACGATTTTTCCATTAATATTTAAAAGGTCGTCCCTGGACATGCCAGGCTTACGAGGAACGCCCGCCGTGACAATCACAACATCGGCATCTTTAATAAGGCTGTAGTCTTGCCCACCAGAGATAACCCCATCAATATTATCGGCACTAAATGATTGTGTCAGATCAAGAGCCTTACCACAGGCTACTCCTTCAGCAATATCAATAAGGACCACATCCCCAAGTTGACGCTGTATAGCTAAATGCGCTAATGTTCCGCCAATGTTTCCACTGCCGATAAGAGCTATTTTCGGGCGATTCATTTTGTAATCCTTATAAAGCTATGGGTTGGTTTTGGTGCTGATACTTTATAAAATCTAGTCCTGCCATTAACCCAGCCTCATCAATACTGTGCCCTAAGCCCGAACAAGTTTGGGTCATCACGTTCACTCCAAGCTGGCGTAGATGGTTTTGAGCCGCTTGCATCATAGCATAAGAAACAACCACATCTGTTGTGCCATGGACTAAAAGTACTGGTGGTGGCGATAAAGGCGTTGCATTAACCGGCGGATAAAATGCGCCCGAATAGCCAATAATTCCTCCTAAACGGGAAACGCTAAATAACATTTCTAAGGCCAACATCGTGCCTTGAGAAAATCCTACTAAAATTAAATCAGATGGCAATAGCCTGTATTCAGCTAACACGCGTTTAATGAATCGATTCAAATGGGGGCGCGCCTTATCAAGACCTGCACGAACATTTAATGGCGTAAAATCCGCCAATCCAAACCATTGGTAGCTGTCACTAAAGGTATTACCTTCAAATGGTTCAATAGCATTGGGAGAAAGAAATGCCGTATGTTCGAGGCTGGGCTGCCATATGCGTCCTATTTCAAGTAGGTCTTCACCATTTGAGCCATACCCATGTAAAAATAGGACAATTTTCTTAATGTTTCCCGAAGGAAGTAAACTTGGACAATTTTCAAACAATTGCGTAAATTTTATAAAATAGACCTTACTATTAGAACAAAATAGAGCACGGATATCAATGGTGTTTGCAGCTACCCATCTGGGTTTTTAAGTTTTTTAAGTATTTATCAATTCCCAAAGCGAGAATATTTTTGTAGACTACCTACCATTATTAAGAAATAAAATATTATTATGCTTGGTTTTTGGCAACTTGTTGCCTTGGTAGTTGGAAATTTAGTTGGCAGTGGCGTATTAATGTTGCCAGCAATTCTAGCACCTTATGGTTCAATATCTTTTATAGGGTGGATTATCGCATCAGCGGGTGCTGTTTTACTTTCCCTTGTTTTTTGCCAATTGTGCAGTAAACACCCAAGAACCGGTGGCCCCCATGTCTATGTGGAAGAAGCTTTTGGAAAAGCTGCAGGGTTTTATATTGCCTGGGTGTATTGGATTTTAGCGTGGATAGGATGCGCTGCTATTGTTGTTGCCTCCATGGGTTGCTTAACAACTATTTGTGGGCCACTTTCTAAACCTGTTTTACTATCCATTGAGGTATTTATTATTTTAATTTTCACCTCTGTTAATCTTTTTCAAATTGCTTTTGCCGGACGGGTTGAGCTGGTCTTAACCATCGTTAAAGTACTGCCATTAATTATTTTACCAGCCATTGCAATTTTTTCGGTAAAGTCTGAATACTTACTTGCTCCAGCACCTATTGACCTGCCGTATGCCTCAGCGCTTGCAAGTGCTGTAATGCTCATGATATTTGCTTTTATGGGGTTTGAAACGGCAACTGTGCCAAGTGAAGAAGTCGAAAACCCTAGAAAAACTATCCCTAAAGCAACGATTGTCGGCACCCTTATTGCTGCTGGTATCTATATTTTAGGAACAGTTAGCATATTAGGTCACATTCCCTTTGATCAACTTGTTCAGTCAAAAGCACCTTATGCTGATTTAGCTGCCCATGTATTTGGGGGAAATTGGCAAAATTTTGTAGCAGGTGCTGGAATTTTGTGTGCCCTAGGAGCATTGAATGGATGGATTCTAATCGGTGGACGTATTGCTTATGGCGCTGCAAAAGATGGAATATTTCCAAAGCTTTTTTTAAAAACCGATAAGTACGGCGCACCAAGTGCTGCAATCATTATTTCATCCCTTTGCATTATTCCGTTTATGATGCTCTCTTTGAGCGAAAGTTTGGTTGAGCAATTTAACTTTGTGGTTTCAATTAGCACATCACTTATATTGATTGTATACTTGGCATGTACACTGTCATACTTGAAATTTTTAAAGAATTACGAGCAATCAAAACTAAAACATTGGGTATTGGGCATTGCCTCAACCCTGTTTTGTTTGTGGGTGTTAAGCTCTATTAGTGTTGAGATGACAGTATATTCCTTAACGGTGTTTCTGGTTGGCATCCCAATGCAGATATACGTTATGAAACGTAGATAAGGTTGATCCCAGGATCCACATTGGGCCATCCATCCATTTTTCATGCTATAAACTTAAAATTTTAATAAAATTATTTGGGACATAATACTTTTTTGCACTTTTATTATTTCATGTTATCGTGATAATTGAAGTTTTTGTGTGAAACGAGATCTTTTTATTCTGGGGGCAGCAAATAGTACCAGATGGATCGGTTGAAGTTTCACCCGTGAATTTCCTGCCCAAGAATTTAATACCAAACGCTATGCGCGGGTTTTTATATGATGGACCCTACGATCAAGTCGTAGGGAGACTAGGAGAAACTCTTTCTAGTTTTCCTCTGGCTTGACCAGAGGATCCACAAATATCAAGACGTAAGTGATAAAACGTGCATCCAGGACTTAAAAAATGAAAGGCAAGTCGTTTCGCTTTTTTGTGTGACATTGTACACGCACCGGAGCTGGCATAAGGGTAAAACCTTATGGTAGAACTTCGGTCCTAAGGGTCTTAATCAGGAGACATCCTGATTAAGATAACCAGTAGCTTCTTCAAGGGGACAAAAGATCGTACCCTTGCTAGGACCTGCGGCCCATACCGG
>CANJXJ010000024.1 GCA_947478955.1 Alphaproteobacteria bacterium
GGAATATGGACTGTTCTTCTTCTTTAGTGGTGCTTGTGAGTATTGTCATCAGTTTGCCCCTATCGTGAAGCATTTTAGTGAACAATATGGATGGGCAGTGCTGCCGATATCACTTGATGGGGGGCAACTGGAGGTTTTTCCAAATGCCCAACCAGACAATGGGCTGTTTGAACAGTGGCAACAGGGAAAAGGACAAGTTATGCCAGCGCTGTTTGCAGTTAACCCTAACACAGGTCATGTAATTCCAATAGCGCTCGGGATGACAAGCATCGATCAGATGGAAATTAGAATTATGAGTATTGTAGGGAAAAATTAATGAAGATAACCCAGAGACTAAACCTGAGACTAAATTCGAAAGTATGGTGCTTAGTCTTTTTAAGCATGCTTCCTCTTCACGCAACGATTCAATCTGATTTGATGGCATTTTTTAAAAGTGCCGGAATGGCAAGTAATGTTACTTCGCCTGGTTCTTACAAGGATCAATCAGGTGGTTATTATACAGGCGGCGGCGTAGTGGCCAGGACCGGTGCCAGAAGTGCTCAACTTGCTACGGTACAGATGCCAGGATTCAGAGCAGGGTGCGGCGGTATTGATGCTTGGACTGGTGGGTTTTCTCATATTAGTTCTGAAGCGATGGTGGCGATGCTACGTAACATCGGCTCCTCTGCGGCATCCTACGCCTTTATGTTAGCAGTTCAGACGGTATCTCCTCAGATTTATAACATCATGAACGAACTGAATGCGATCGCTAACCAAATTAACCAAACCAACATCAATAGTTGTGAAGCTGCAGCAACAATGTTGGGTGGTGTGTGGCCGAAGTCAGATCAATCAAGTAAGCATCTATGCCAAGCAATGGGAAGTAACCTTGGGGCGTTTTCTGATTGGTCCGCTGCTCGTCAGGGGTGCGGCGCTAAAGGGGATCGTGAGAGTGTTTTAGGTAGGGCAGGGGCTGATCCTAAGTACAAAGATATGTTGGTGGGTGAGTTTAATTTGGCTTGGAAAGCAATTCAAGCGAATGCTTTTTTAAGTGGTGATAAGCAACTCGCCCGATTGTTTTTGACGCTAGTTGGGTCAATCATTGCCCGCAAAAATGGGGATTCTTATGAAATTCATATGTTAGCAGGTCATGCCGATCGTGATGATGTTTTAAATGGATTGCTCAATGGGGGTAATACTCCGATCTATGCTTGTGATGAAGAGGGTAAATGCCTGCGTCCAAGGCTGGAACAGGTGGCTCTACCTGATGGGAGTGCTTTGTTTAAAAGAACGGACCGGGTATTAGAAAGCTTGGTTGATAAAATCTATACCGACGGGATACCTACGGAAGAAGAGAAGGATTTCCTTAATTCTACAAAATTGCCTGTCTACAAAATGCTCAACGTGATTACGGCATTTCGTAAAGGCTATGCCCCTTTAGATATTCACCAATACGCAGAACTAATTGCTATCGATATCTTATACAAATACGTGATTGAGGTGATTGATATCGTGCATGACAGTGTCGCGCAGCTTAAATCCATTCAAGTTGATGATGCCCATATGGACAGATTCCTCAATCAGCTACGCCATGCTCGAGAACGCATTACCCAGAAGCGGAAATCCGCTTACCAGCAAATGGACAGCACTTTATCCATGATTCAATCGACTCAAGTCATTGAAAAGCAACTGCACGTGATGATGGGTAGTGTCGCAAATGATTATAACTGGGTGTAGAGCCACCTAATTATTAACGTAAGAACAAAGTAGTTACATACACAAACAAGAAACAAGAAAGCAAAAAAGATGGCTTATGAAATTTATACCTATGGAAATGGCGAAGTGCTTAATGGGGTATTTAACTCGATTGCCATGTGTATGAATGGTCATACGGGTACGTTGTTTGAGCCTTTAAAAAGAATGGCCTTAATTCTTGGTGCATTTTGGGCAGCAGTCTCTGCCTTAGGTGGTGATCAAGCTAAAGTGATTACACATTGGATTGTGCCGATGGCTATCTTTATGAATGTACTGTTTGTGCCATCTACGAGTGTGTGGATTCATGACCCCGTCACTCACTATCATCAAAAAGTTGATAACGTACCTCATGGGCTGGCTGCCTTTGCAAGTTATACCAGCAAAATTGGCTATCACATTACCGAGGAGGTTGAGAAAATTTTTACCCTACCAGATGATTTACGCTACCAAAAATCAGGTTTCTTGTTTGCAAGCAACATCTTGCAAAAAGCTAAGTCTTTCCACATTGCCAATGAAGATTTAAGCGAAAACATGAAGAGTTTTGTTGGGCAGTGTGTATTGTATGATGCCATGTTAGGGCGCAAATATACGATTGAAGATCTACGGAACACGGATGATATTTGGGGGTTGATTAGCGCTAGCCCATCACCTGTACGCTCTTTTTTATGGAGAGACCCCAGAACTGATGATGCACCTAGAGGTCGGCCTGATATTATCACCTGTCAGGTAGGGGTGGCCCGAATAAATAGGTTATGGGCAGGAGAACTTGACCGTTCTGCAAACTTGTTTGGTACAAAAATTTTTGGAAAAAATGGACTGATCAACCCTAAAACTGAGCTTTTGAAGCACTTACCTCTTGCCTATGCCCAGCTTGGCAATATTGCTAAAGATGCCTCTGAAATAATGAAACAACAAATGATGATCTATTCAATAGTTGACGGAGTAGAGAGTAATTCAACTGCATTGGGTAATGCACCTAACTTTGCCGCCAGGCGGGCATATTTACAACAACGAACCACATATGAAACTTTGGGAGCAATGGCAGGAGAAACCTTGCCGATTATGAAGGCAGTGCTTGAAGCTATCGTTTATGCATTTTTCTTATTCGTGATTCCTTTATGCTTGGTGCCATCGGGCTATAAGTTCCTGATAACCTGGGGACAAAGTCTGTTGTGGCTACAAATGTGGGCGCCGCTTTATGCGGTTCTAAATTACATCATGACCATGGCAGCTCGATCTAAATCGCTTGCAGCACTTTCACTATCGAATGAAGCAGGAGTGACAATCGCTTCGAGTGTGGGTCTAAGTAATATGAATGCCGATATTGCTGCGATGGCAGGATATTTAGCGATGAGCATTCCCTTCTTAAGCTTAGCGCTGGTCAAAGGAGTAGGTAGTTTTGTGCATATGGCTTCTCACTTAGGCAACGTGAGCCAGGGAGCTGCAAGTATGGCTGCGGGTGAAGTTACTTCAGGGAACTTAAGTTTTGGCAACGTATCCCAAGGAAATAGTCAAATCGCCAATTCTAGTATGCTGAATCATTCTAATGCAGCATCTTACAAAGGAGCTTCCGCTCATATTCAAGATGGACGTTCTGAGATCACGACGATGGCGGATGGGTCTCAAGTTGTAAATGTAGGCAGTTCAAACCTGCCAATTAGTTTAAATGTAGCGGAATCGCAAAGTGCGCAGCTAAGTCAAATGGCAAGTGCTAGCTCTCAAAAGGCGATGAATCTTAGTGAAAGTTCTGCTCAAAACTTAAGTAGCGCTGCGCGACACGCTGTTAATCTTAGTGAATCGCTCGCAAAAATGGAAAGCAGTGGTGATAGTGCAAGTATGGGGATAAGCACAGAGCAGAGCAAGGCTGTTCACCATGGAGCAAACTTAGTGAAGGATTTCGTTCATCAAACCGGGGTTGAAGAAGGCAAAGCTGCACAGTTGCTGGCTAATGCGAGTATGGGGATGGGTGCATCGGTAGGCGCAGGTGGGCAAATAAGCGCCTCGGAACAAGCTTTGTATAATAAGGCTCAGCGTTTTGCAGAAGATAATCATTACCAG
Source organism: Alphaproteobacteria bacterium (assembly GCA_947478955.1). Taxonomy (GTDB): domain Bacteria; phylum Pseudomonadota; class Alphaproteobacteria; order Paracaedibacterales; family CAITNM01; genus CAITNM01. The sequence goes on from CANJXJ010000024.1 coordinate 3,793, forward strand.
GAAGCGCTGAGAGAAGCAGCGAGCGCATCTAAACAGTTGTCACATAATCTGACAGACGAGACATCAAGACGCTTGGCAGAAGACGTCTCTGGATCTTATGAAAAGGGAATGAGCCAGCGTAGTGAAGCATCTAAAAGCTTTAGACAAGCAGAAGACTATAGTAATCAGGCAAGTTTTACTGCGGCTAATAGCGCGACGATTAATGCTAACCACAATCAGCAGTTCAGTGAATGGTTGGCCAATCAACCGGCAGACAACACAAACGGGGGAACGATTGGGGCACGTGGTGCTTCTCATATTATTGCCGCTAAACCCCAGGAAACAATGGCCTATGCTCAAAGATATATGGCAGAAAATGGTTTAACTCCAACGAACACAGTATCTTCGGGAACCGGTTTAAGAGGAAGTTATGATAAGGAACAAACACATCAGGTTCATCCAGTGACTAGAGACAGTTTGCAAGAAATTCGAAGTCAGGCCAGTGAATTTTCTAGCGGTAAAAGTCAACGAATTAACGGTACGGAAAATCATATAGAAACACATACACAATCTACAGCTCAAAACTTCAACGACACTATGATGCAGCCAAGTAGATCTATTAATGAGAGTGGAATGAATTCAACAAATCCAAGCCAGCAGGAATTATCTTCAGGAAAACAAATCAAAGGAATTTATGCTGCTCAGGTTCACCCAGAGAGCATGCAAGGTGTTCGTAGCCAGGCAAGCGATCTTTCTCCTCCCAAAAACGCGGGCTCTTCAATTCGAGCAAAAGTAGAAGTCACTCAATCTCAGCAGAATCAAGCCATCTCAACAGAATCAAATGGTGTGCTAACCCATGGTGCAGACCTTAAAAGGAGTGTGCATGTAGAGCAAGACAAGGGGGTTGCAAGCAGAGTGGCAGGTAAGGGAATTAATACAGCTGTAGAATCTGTGGGAGATACCTGGAATACATTATCAGGAGCCGGCGAGGCACAGCAAAGATGATGCTAGTGAGAATTGAAGCTATTGCGTCTGGAATAGTATGCAGAAGATCCTGGTGCAAACGGATCCATATCCCATGCCGGCGATCCCGTTTTCATAGGGTTAGCTGCCCAAGCAAAAGACCCATAATGATTAGAATCCATACTTCTGCGTGCCGATTGAAACATTTGCTCACGAGAGCTATTGCAACAGTAAGAAGCTTTAAGCTTCATTTTAAACCAGTCCAAGAGTGCAGCGCCCACATAATAATAAAAACAGTTTTCCCAAGAGATTCTGCCGATCAAAATAGCTGCAACCATCATTCCAAAAACAGCCAACACGAAAGCATGTCTCCAAACAAACCTGAGCACTTTCAAGCTGGCGTCTATACGATTCTGAATCTTCTGAACTGTAGCTATTTGCATAAATGTTTACTATTTTTCCTAACCAAAATCAGAATAACACAGAAACATTTAAAATTAAGTAAAAGAAAAGGACCAATAGGATCGAAACTGAGCAGTGTTGCTAAATGGTCATAGTTTTAATTGTCTACAGGCTATTTTTATGTCAATATAAAAAAGTCCAAGAGCTATGGGAAAGTATCATGAGAAAAGTCTACGAACTATTATCGTTAAGGCAAGTTGATAAGAATCTGAAGCAACTTCAGCAGCTTAAAGGTTTTAACCCTAATGAAGGGTGGATTAGCCATATAAGAACTGCTCTTTCCTTACCTACGGCCCAGTTAGCAAAATTGATGGGAATTAAACAACCCTCGGCATTAGCTATGGAAAAAAGAGAGCAAGATAAAACCATCACCCTAGAAACATTAGAGAAAGCCGCTAATGCAATGGGATGCGACCTTGTCTATGCTTTTGTTCCCAAAAGTAGTCTCGAAGATTTTGTTGAGAAGAAAAGGAATATGATAGTTGATCAAGTCATGCAAAAGACACATTTAACTATGTCCTTAGAAAACCAGGGGTTGAATAGACACGATTTAAAGGATCAAAAAGATTTACTTCTGGAAGACCTGAAAAGTAGGTCGATAAAGCATGTTTGGAGATCTTTATGAAATTTATTTTTATTGAAGGAGCAACTCCTATTGATGAGGACGAACGGCAAGATCTTATCCCTCGACATATTCAAACACAAGACGAATTAAATGCTTTTGAAAATCTCAATATCGCACAAATAATGCCATGGGCTCATAAGCAACAGAACTTGTTATCTGTACGCTTCTTAAAAACACTTCATAAACGAATGTTTGGGCACACTTGGAAGTGGGCAGGGGAATTTCGAAAATCCCAAAAAAATATAGGGATAGAAGCTTATCGAATAGAATCAGAACTCCATCAACTGTGTGGCGATATTCAGTACCAAATTCAACATACGGCATTTAGCTTAGATGAAATTGCTATACGTTTTCATCACCGCTTGGTTTTTATTCATGCCTTCGTTAACGGTAATGGACGTCATGCCCGCTTGGCCTGTGATCTATTGATTCAAAATTTGGGGAATTCTGGATTTTCGTGGGGATCTAAAACCTATAACCATAATGATCTAAGTTCTTTAAATGACATGAGAAAAGCCTATATATCTGCATTAAAGAGCGCCGATAAGGGAGATTATGAAAAGCTTATAGAGTTTTCAAGGGGCTAATAAAATATGAAAAATATCACTTACGTATTTATGCAGCAGCTTGCTGCGCAATTGGAATCTGAGAAAAAAAGTGAACTATTTGAGAATTTACGCAGGCAGCCCCTGCGCAAAGTAACGACAGCGAAAGAATAAATTAGTCCGCAAGCTGTGGACTGGAATTACTAGTTTACCAGAAACAACAAAAGAGGAATAATGACTAACTTTTCAGACAGCTTCACTCAGGGGGGGCAGACCCAGCTTCATAAACTCCACATGATCAAACAGGTGGTTGGGGCAACTCTCAAAATTAGCCTTTGGATCTTTTTAATCAGCTTTGTCGTGCTGATGTATCTGGAACACGCAGCCTGTGATTTTATGTTTTTGGGAGCGTACTTAAAAGCTTGGTTTTTGAGCAATTGCCCCAGCTTAATTGCAAACTTATCTCCGTCTACTCTGATTGTTAACCGAGACGGTTCAGAGCACCTTGTTAGCAATCACTTCCTCATGACTGATGGGCATGTCAGTGTAATGGTGCACACTCTAACTTCTTCTTTTCTTAAAATTCTTTTCCAAGCCTTATTGATAGGCGGGGGAGGATCTGTGCTTGTTTCTTGGTTCTGGACAACCATGGGTAAACAAAAGCAGATGACTAAAATTCTCAGTGGGTTTGAGCTCGTTGATTCTAAAGATTTACGAAAGCAGGTGCTTAAACTTGGAGCCTCTCCCTATGATATCGCAGATGTCCCCATTCCAAAGAATGTCGAATACCAACACATGATGATTACCGGCACAACTGGATCAGGTAAATCTAACCTTATTCACCACCTCTTGACTCAAATCAGATCTCAAGGTGATCAGGCAATCATTGTAGATACAACAGGAGGAATGTTTTCTAGGTTTTATGATGAAGAAAAAGATATTTTACTGAATCCCTTAGATGCAAGATCTCACAACTGGAATATCTGGGATGAGATCATCAACGATTATGTACTCGAAGACATTGCTGAGTCGATGATCCCAGAAACCCGATCTTTTGATACATTTTGGACGCAAAGTGCTCGCCAGCTTCTTTGTGAATCCATACGCTACCTTTGCAAGAATGATCAACGTTCGTATAAAGAGCTGTTGGACATGACCTTAAAGATCCCCCTTAAAGACTTAAGTAAACGCCTTCAAGGAACAAGTGTTTCAGCCATCGTTGATCCGGCAATTGATAAGACTGCCTTAAGCGTGCGTGCTTCACTTGCTAGTAATTTGAGATCACTAGAAGCTTTAAAAGATGCAAAGCCTGGTTCAGGACTATCTTTACTGAACTTTGCAAAAGAGGACGATCAAACTTGGTTGTTTTTGAGCTGCCAACCGGATCAACGAGAGTTTGTTAAACCATTATTTTCTGCTTGGATTTCATTAGCTATCAAAGGGATGATGCGCCGGGCAGAACAGAGCAACTCCCGTACCTGGATTATTATTGATGAGCTTGCCTCCTTAAACCGCCTTCCGTCCTTAATGCTAGGTTTGGCAGAGATTCGCAAATACGGTGGCTGCTTTATGCTGGGGTTTCAGGACTTGAACCAGTTAGAAGAAATCTACGGTCCTTCAAATACGAAAACGCTCTCCAATCTAACCGGTACCAAAGTCCTGTTTAGAAACATTGATACGGATGTTGCCAAGCGCGTTGCTAGCTACCTTGGAGAACAAGAAAAGCAAGAAGCAACGGAGAGCATTTCGTTTGGAGCTCATCAAATGCGTGATGGGGTTAATCTAAGCCATAGTAAGCAAATGAAGTCAGTGATAACTGCCAGCCAGATCATGATGCTCAAAGACCTAGAAGCATATTTAAAGTTTCCAGGTAATTTTCCAACTTCAAAAATTAAATTTGAGTACCTTTACCTTAAAAGCACTAGTCCGAAAAACGTCCCTAATAAAACCACTATTCAACCCCCAAGCGAGGTCATTTAATGAACGAAATACAAAATAAGCTCTTTAAACAAAACAGCAGCCCTATTGAAGCAGCAGAAGAATCTGGAGAAGGTTTATTGAAAATGAATCGATCGCTAAAAGTTATTGATACGCACCTTGAAAAATTTACAAATACTGTACAAAAACATAAAATCCAAACAGAAGCCCTTTGTGTTGAAATTGAAGAACTCAAGGGCACACGTGAATCCTTAAAATCAGATTTACAGCAAATGTTACTGCAAGCTTTTAACCAGGAAATGAGCAAACTTAACTCGAAGCTCTCTCTAGAAGTAAGACACAACATAGACTCTCAGCTTAATGAATCTCTCAAAGCAAATGTTGAATTGCTGCAAAAAGTTCAAAAGGAAGCGGAGAGAGCAGCATCCACTATGAAAATATTAGAAATACAGAATAAGAAGAAATTTATTCAGTGGGGACTATCCTTAAGTGCTGCTGTCGGTTTTTCGTGCTTCTTAATGGCATCTGGGCTGTTTTATTTTTTTCCGCAGCAACAGTATGTGCGTTACGAAATGACAGTAGAACAAGCCAAGCAAATGCTGCTTGGTAAAACTCTTTTGGATAATTTTAAAAAACTTAAACAAGATGACCAAAAACTTATTGCAGACGCGGTCGATTTGAACATCAAAAAAGTTGAAGGAAAACAAATTAAGTGAAAGCGGTACATACTTGGTAAAAAAAGTGGGCTAAGTAGGTCCGAGTCTAGTAAGTGCGTAAAAATAGGTGCTTGGGCTATTCCAGTTACATATAACTTAACAAATACTTGTTCGGAAATTTGGAGGGGTTGTGACTGGAAGCCCAGAAAATCAACAAAAGCTAGGCGTGTTGACGAATTACTCGATAAGCTTGAACCAGAAGACGTGATCATCGCTTCAGAGCTTTCTCGCCTCGGCAGATCCATCAAAGAAACCTTGAATACCATAGAAATCTTGGTTCGTAGCAAACAAGCCAGGCTAATTTTGATCAAGCAAAACCTTGATATGAATCCGCGCAACCAAGATAGCCTAACCAATAAAGTTTTAATTACCGTGTTTTCGATGATTGCCGAATTAGGGGTATCAGGCACATTGGTGTGAATTTTCCTAGTAGCATATTATGCGTACAATTACCCCCTATGTTACACAACCTATTTCATACGTACAATACACATAATTCTCAGCTTGTAGTACGTACAATATGATTTGTACGTCATATATGTACGTATAATTTGCCAAAGCAAGATGAAAACATTAGAAAAATTGATAGGTTTTGATAAGTTTGGAAAATTTAGCTGAAATGAAATAGACTGCTTAAATAAGATTACTAACCTCTAAAAACCTAGATTTACAAGGAGTTCTGCAGGAAGACTAAAAACCTGAATTATACGTACAATACCAACTAGGAAAGTTTGCACCAATGTGCCTGATACCCCAAATTATCATGGGCCACTGTAGCAGATAATGGGTACAAACAATTTAGAATTTTCTGAGTCTTTGTATTTGTCACTCTAAGAAGCTGCATTGGATGTTTGAAGAGGTGGTTCTGCTGGATAGTTTTATTTACACTTTCTACTCTATTAGGGCTAGGAGAGAACAAAAACACGGAAACGAGATAAATTCCTATAAATACGATGGAAAGAAACTGGCATTCATGAATTTCATCCTGCCATTTTAAGTTCGTCTGGATTGATAGATACTGGGTGTTGAGTATGAGCTTGATGGTGGTTTTGGTTCTCTAGTTTTTCAAAATGATTAACTCCCCAAAAAAATCCTAGGGTTATCGGAACCATTATAATAAGTAATCCATAGTAACCAAACCATTCTGTTAAATAAACACAACCAAAAGTAGTTATTATATATGTTAACGCACGAGATGTTGCGTATATAAAAGAGGCATTTGTAAAGCGTTTAAGAACTGGTATGTGCTGAAAAATAATAGGGTAGGCTGGATTAATAGCTAAACCAAAAATAATAAACACGACCTGCACTAAGATTATATTAGATAAAGAAAGATGAGAAATTAAGTGTGGAGTTAACAATACAAAGAAAAAGAGAATAAAAACTTTTGATTTAAGAATAAATAGCGGACGTATTTTGTAGCTTAAAAAAGCAGTTAACGTAATACTAATCATCCCCAATATTGAAACAAATAAATTCTGGTGAATGATTTCTTCAGCTGTGTATCCTAGGTTTTTCTTTAGAATTCCACAATACATAAAGGTAATATAAAAGCATAACGGTGAGGCGCAAGACATTAAGAAATAACTTATGAGAGTCTTATAATGAGCTTTTTGATTTGGTAAGCTATTAGCACCCCTGATAAGCCCTGATACTTTTTTATTATTATCATAATTTGCATCTTCTATTCTTCTTTTTATACGTCTTTTTCCATTAAGAAACTCAGGAGTTTCCCGAAGGCGTGTTCGTGCGACAGACCCCACCACGGCTAAACCAGCTCCAATCCAAAATGCAATACGCCAGTTAAAAGCAGAAGTTGAAGAAGTGGCTATAGTTGCCACAAACAATGCCATTACCCCACCAAAGCTTGAAGCAGTATCCAAGAAAGCAACAGCAGGATATTGACTTGGGGGTTTTATTATTTCCGTTAGATAAATATTTGCTCCCACATATTCGCCCATAGAAGCAAGTCCTTGAACAATACGACAAATGGTTACAACCCAAGCCGCAGAAACGCCGATTTGAGCATAAGTTGGAAGATTTGCCATTACCACGCAAGAAATAGACATCATTATAGTTGTGATGACTACAGTAGATTTTCTCCCAATGTTATCGCCAATCCAACCAAATATTAAGGCACCAAAGGGTCTTAAGACATAGGTTGAGCAAAAAGCAAAAGCAGATAGAAGTGCAGCTGTGTGTGGATCGGTCTTAGGAAAAAACAATTCGTTGAGTAGAACGGCCATATGAACGTAGAGCATGAGGTCGAAATACTCGAGGAAGGTACCTATCTGTAAGAGTCCAACAGCTTCTTTTTGTTGGCGACTTAAAGACGAAAATACAGCCATAGTGAACCAAACTTAATCCTGTCTCGTAGTATCTAGACGCATTCGAAATAAAAAACAAGAGGTTATGCCCTTATTGTTACCCCCCTAAACCGGTAGGATATATAAAAATGCATCAATTCCGTTAAAAACGCTTACGTTTTCACGTAATATTTGCGCTTCTAAACACAGCTTTTCACATGGCTTAGCAAGCATCCTCTTCACACCAATCGGCTCTCCAGTTACTAAGCAATACCTATAAATGCCTTTGTATTTTTTTGTAAGGCTAGCTCTATCTCACAGAGATGATTCATCTCAAACTTATTGTATGCTAAGTGAGCATAAATTAATTGACTCAAAGAACTTTGGTCAACAAAATCAGATTCCTTGATGCTATATACCTGCCAAAGTCTTTCCAACTTCAAACGTTTTCTATGGAGATGATTAAAAAATGCTTTAAGCATTGCTCTAAAAAACCCGTCATGTCTGCGGACATGTACCTTGGATCTTTTAATGGATGGTATTTGGTAGCCAAAGCTGATCTGTATTTGAACTTTTGAAGACGGGTACACCATTTTCGATTGCGAATGAGAAATGCCTGGAACATACCTGATTCATTGCCATTGAAAATAGTCACTGCTTACGTACTTTGTGTTTTTTCATTAAGAAGAACCGTCACAATCTGCGCAAGTCTTCTTATTACTCCATTGAGGATATTTTTTTAAACTAAAAAATTAGATAGGAAATCCCACTTCAGTTAGTGGCTTGTTTGAATGTTAGCCCTACATCTCCCAGAAGATTTTTTTTTAGTTTTATTTTTTCTCTTTTTTCTTCGAAATAAGTAAGAGGACATCAATAATAACGCAGAGAGTCCAATCAGATAAATAAATTTGATTAAATCTGACTCCATGGCTACTTCTCCTAATGTTGTCGATCGAAAAGCTACACAACCTTTCATCAATTCGGACGAGCTATGTTCGATGGAATATTAATCTCATCCTCTAGGTGATTTTATAGGCCCACTTTAAGGAACGCACAAGGTAAAATTTTAGATAAATTATCAATGGTCATCAAAAATGTATGAACCCATTTATGTCATCACTGTTGACAGTTATTCATTAGCTTGTAAATTTTAGCGTTCAAACCCCCGTGAAGGTTCAAGCTCTTCTTTTGAACGGTCTTCATTTTTAAAGAGCTCAACAACATTTTGAATATTTTTGTTGTCACTACGCTCAATAGTTTTCATAAACTTCGCATCGTTTTCATAATGCGCTACGAGTTCTTTCAGGTCTTTTTCAATCAATTGCCTTGTTTCAGGATCTCCGCTGCGCTCACAAACTTCACCGTATTTCTGACACAGACTTTTGAACTTAGAGATGTCTATATCTCGTTGCATTTGCGTATTGGCATATAGTGCCTCTTGGCATTTATCAACAATACCTTTGGCATGACTTGGTAGAGCCATTTGTAACCGTTGGTAAGCATCTGCGCTAAGTACTTCTTTTGCTGCAGCTAAGTGCTGGTTTGCTTGCAACTCCATGCTTTCAGTTTCTTGTCGGGTTAAAGGCCTAAAACTGTCGTCTTCACTGACGTATTGCCACTTTTGCAGAGCATTCTGAGGATTTTCATGAGCAAGCTTTGTAAAATAATCGATTTGCTTTTCATCAAGCCAGAAGTTTCTATCTAAGGTTAACTCAGCTTTTAAGTAAGTGAGGATGCTTTCATTTTTCTCAACAGTTGATTGATCAACACCAGACCCAGCTTTGCTATAAACAAGAGGAGAGGGCTCTTTGGTTACTGCACGGTCTAGGATGTCTCGAACATCTATTCCATCAGGCGCCTTGTCTGCTAAATCCCATTTATGGGGCAGGATGGATGGCAAATTAACGATTTTAACCTCTACAGTTTTACCTTCTTGATTACCCTGATTTTTCAAAATAGTTGTAATCTTACTGGCTGCATTAAGTCCTGGCTGATCATGATCTGGCCAAATCGTAACAGACCGATCTTTTAAAGTGCTCCAATCAGACTTTTGAACAGCACCACTTCCACCAGACCATGTCACAACTGCGTGATCTTTGAATAGCTCTCTCGCTGCTTCGCAGGTTTTTTCACCCTCAACGATCAGCACAGGTGCATTCGACTTAGCTTTAAGCTGATCCAATCCATACAAAGGACGGTCATTACCAAATCCTTGCCAACGCCATTGCTTTTCACCCTTGTCATTTTGACAATATGTAAGGGTAGGGGTGATTTTATGACCGCTCTTATCCTCTAGCCGCACCACATACACTAAGACATTGCTATCTGCATCTTTGTACGCATAGCGAGCGACCTCAATTTTGCCTTTAAGCATATAACCGAGGGTTTTTTCTGCTTTTATATCAACAGGCGTTGCAGGGGCAGGGAACAGAGGTGTCCATTCCTGTTTTGTTTGTGGCTGTGGAAGGTCTTTACCCATTGGTGTTCTTGTGAATGTTCCCAACCGATCCTGACCTAACCACTCAGCTCCCCACTTAAAGGCTTCCTTATGGTCACATTCCAATTGATCTTGAATGAACTTCAGCGCATTACCTGATTCACCTGACTCAAAGTTACTGTATAAACCTTGCTTTGATCCTGCCACATGAATGCTAATTGATCCTTTACTTCCGTAGCGCCATTCAGTAGGTTTTTGTTGGTGAGGTTGTCCTAAGAACTGGTGTGCTAGATCTTTAATGCGGCTGTTAAGTTCTTGCTTTATCAAAGCAGGATCAAGGGAAATCTTCGAATACTCTAGTATATTATTTAAATTACTTGTTGAATATTTTCCATAAGATAAATTATCCAATCTATTATTATACCACAACTTATCTTGTTTTTCACCTATATTATTCATCCCCTGCTCCTGGACGTGTGCTCGTTGCTGCAAGGTAAACTGGTTGCTTTGCGCATCTACGGTACGTTTGTTGATTCCATATGCACGGCTGAGTTCATTTATAAACTCTCGGTGCAATCCATAGTTTTCTCCTATGGTGTGGGCTAGGGAATTACGCTCCCAGCGAAGTTCCTTAAACTGATCATAATTGGGATGGGAATAGCACTGGTTTCCTGGATGGGTTTTTCGTATATCTCGCCAAAGGTCCCTAGCCACTTGCGCTGTTTCCCCATACAACTCCACGGTGAGCTTGGCTTTTTCTTCAACATTTGATAATGGCCGGGCCTTTAAACCTGTGGTAATTTGTAGCATCTCATTGGTTAAGCCAGCCTGGTTGATATAAAGCTTATGAGCATCAAAATTAGCCAGAATTTCTCTACCCAGGGTAATCTGGTCTTGCTTAATTTGACGGTACGCTTCCCAATCAACTTGTCCGTTTTTTCCATGCTCCTTAATTACTGCAGCACCATCCAATACACAAAGTTTGTACTCTTGCACCCGATGCCATGCATCTACGTTCTCCGGACGAATCGTATAGTCTTTTACCAAGTCTTTGTGTTCAAACCGGCTTAGATGCGAGGTAAGTGCTTTAAAGGATGAGAAATCTTCCTTTGCGTAAAACAATTGAACATCATTGCGATGACGGGTCATGGCTACGTATACACCTTTGGCATCCATATTCTTCGAGGCCGCTACAAACACATTATCAACCGTTTGTCCCTGCGCCTTATGGCAAGTAACAGCGTACCCATGAGCAATGTTTGTATAGGCATAGGTATTTACAGGGGCAGCTGGAAGCTGACCCAGTGCAACTTTAGGAGTGGATGTTTGGATACAAGGAATGGTGGTACACAGATTGTCACTTAGCTGAACCTGGAGATCACCTTGGTGATTCACAGTTTTGAGTGTGCCTTGTGTACCGTTTTTAATGTAAATTCCTTGCTTAACAACTCCGTCCTCATCGGTAATGGTTAAACGGGCTTTGTCATTTTCTAAAAAGACGACCTTATCTCCAATCGCAAAAGATCTACCGTTAATTTCCGCAATGTCTTTTTGATCAATTAAGCCCTCCCTCTTGAGGGCCGTGCGGATAGCTTGGTTAATCTCTAGGGTTTGAGCATTGGTAAATGCCAAAACAATACTTGTTTGCTCTTTTTGATAGGCATTTACGTAAGCTGATCCAATGTCATTGGCTAAGTTCTCAGAGCTTGTTTGATGAATATGGCCTCGTTTTTCATAAGCACTCAATGCCTCCCCTACTTCAAGGTTAGCAAGGTTCTGACTTGCGTCTTTCATCCAATCAAGCTTTTGACGATAGATGGTCTTTAGTTCAAAGAGGGTTTTTGAAGCTTGATCGCTGGCTTGGTTTTTAATCTCCCTAAAGAAGTCTCCCGCCTCAATCGCCTTAAATTGATTATCGTCTCCAACTGCAATCAGCTTTGCCCCTGCCCTGTTCACATGTACTAATAGCTCACCCCATAAACGGGTGCCAACCATGCCTGCTTCATCAACAATCAGCACTGTGTTCTTGGTTAATGCAGATCCTTCAAACCTTTTTAAGTCCTGGTACCAGTCCAGCTGCTTAAACACGCCTTCTTCCAAAACACTATCAAAAGAAAGAAACTTCTCTTGAGCTGATTGGTATCGCTCCCATTGATAGATCCAACTATGGAGTGTGGATGAAGATATACCTGCCTCTTTACCTAAGTTATCAGCAGCCATTGCTGCCAGCGATGCACCTACTACTTTATGACCAGCTTCCTTGTAGATATCACTGACAGCCTTAAGAGTGGTGGTTTTCCCAGCCCCTGCTCTCCCCACTAATACAGCCAAGCTATTGTCTTGGGTTAGCCCAATCACCGCATCTCTTTGCTCTTGGGAGAGATACGAAAAATTAGTGGTTAGGTGCGTCTGGGTAGTTTCTTTGGTGAGATGAAGTTGCTCAAAACTGGTTGAAACAAGCTCGGCCACTAGCCCTACAGCTTTTTCCTCCAAAACCTTATAAGTTGGTGAAGTATAACGAATTTGTCCATCAATCCCCTCTCCTACGACGATTGATCCTTGCAGAGCAGTTTCAAACACTTGAGCTACGAGGGGAGCATCGTCTCCGACCCTTTTTTGAATGCCCTTTAGCAAATTCATCTGGGTAAAAGTCGCATTATTTTGCGTGAGTTCTGGAAGAATCGTTGTTGGAGACTCAATCAGTGCTTCTCGGTTGCGCTCATAAATTTCTGCGTTTTGTTCAACAACGCGCGAAGTGATGCCCATAGATTCAAGCTTGTCTGAAACCCAACCGCGATGGTGGCTTGGTTCCAGACTGATACCTAAATCAGCAAAGCTTTTTTCGGAAATGCGAGCTTCATACCCTTCCCTCTCCAAATACTGATTGGTTAAATCAGCCCAGAGTTTACGGGTCACAAGCACCTCTTTTTTCGTACAAATTGCTCGATCTTTAGCCCACGACAGTTCACCATTTTCGTTAACAGATCGACGCGAAATCTGTAAATGGGCATGAGGATTACCCTCATCATCATGTATCGCAGTTGTTACAATCAATCCACGACTGACAAAACGTTCCTTGGCAAATTGGATGATCAATTCTTTACAAACTTCTACTGATAATTCTCTAGGCAACGCTACTACAATTGTTTGCGCAGTTTGTGCAGAGTTTAAATAAGCTGCTCGCGTTTCGTCTGTCTTATAGCGCTTATTCCCGTACGCGTCTTCAAATGTTTCAAGCAGGTCCCAAACACCTGTGTTGTGAAATTCTGCAGGCGCATGTTCGGGTGCCAAGGTCATCGTAAAGGCAATATCACTGTGACGATTTTGATAATTAACGCTGAGATCACGACGAGATTCGTGTAACTTTTCTCCAGTGATATAGGCAGCACTCTGCACAGAACTTCGTCCAGTGCTTCTGCTTACAACTCCGTGACTGAGATGATAGATGGCCATACGTTCATAATAACGCCGTTAGGCACAAAAGTGCAACAGCGCATCAGTGCGCATTTAGCAAAAAGCCAAATGACACTTGTTAATACTATCGCATTATGATTAACTTTAATTGGACAAGTACACAGTACGAGGGGTGGAGGAAAGCTCCCCTTTCTTTCATCCTTCGATTGTGTTTCTAGGTTTCTTAAGGTGTGTTTTATAAATATTGGAGTAACAAAAGGTGCTGCAGAAAAAAGTCGATGCTCTTGATAAAAAGATTGAAGACCTAAACGCTCAAAAGAAAAAAATTGAAACTGACATAGCTCACCAACTTCTCCAGGTTATCAAATCACATTCCGGGTTCACCCTCCCCTTTCATGCACTTGTGGGTGGATTAATTGATGTGATTCAAACCAGTAAGTCTGATCCTAAAAAGATGGAGGAATGGCAAGGTGCTGGTGGGAAATTTCTTAAACTCAGAAACAGATCATCATCAAGTTCAACTGCAAAAATTGCATGAATTCATGACCAAGCTTAATCGTTTGCAGTCTTTAAAAGCACAACTCAACACGAGACAAGCCGGGTTCGCTAATTCAGATCGTCGTGCACGCACACGCACCCTTATTCAAATGGGTGGATTGTTAAACATGATTGGTCTCCCTCAGCTTTGTGGTATTGCAGATGGAGATGATTTACAACAAGATCTGGAAAATCAAGATAAAGCGGCAACCCTGCTAGGTATGCTCGTTCATCTTAATGAAAAGCTTTCCATAACAACCTTAGCTCTCGACTCTAGTGAGCTGGAGGGATTCAAACAACGAGGCATTCGCCTAATGAAAGATCATGAAATCAAAAAAATAAGGGCTTAAGCTCAAGCCTAACAAGCTTATGATGGCAGTTGGTATTTTTGTCGCTGGCTTCTCTTCGTACCCACTTCTTATCCAAAATGCTCCTCCCTTCCCTACCGCTGAAATTCCAGCAGTCTCAACCCCTGAATCGTTGCATGTCTGCTTTACTCCTAATCAGTCCTGTTTGCCTAAGGTGGTAAAGTACATTAATGATGCAAATTTAAGCATCTTACTGCTGGGTTACTCATTTACCAGCAAGCCTATCACCCAAGCATTGATAGAGGCTAAAAAAAGAGGTGTTAAGGTTCGCATTGTTCTGGATTACAGCCAAAAAACCCAAAAGTATTCAAAAGAAGTTATCGAGATCTTGCTTAATGAACATATGGAGGTAAAATTCGATCATTCCGTCAAAATTGCTCACAATAAGATCTTAGTCATCGATAACCTATACATCCTGACGGGTTCGTACAATTGGACCCATTCAGCTGAGTTCAAAAATGCTGAAAATCTCCTGTTTATTAAATCTCGAGATGTTGCTAAAAAATATACGGAATATTTTGAAGAGCGTTGGAAAATTTCAAAATCAATTTCTAATGCTAAGTAACTCATAATGTTTAATTAAACATCTACAAAAAAGAACAAAACCAAAGGGGGTAAAAAATACGACTGGGAGCACCCTAGAAGGCAGAAACCACTAGATTTTGAGGATAAAAATGTGCAAAATGGCCTAATTTTATGCTCTAAAATTAACCTGAACTTATGAACCGTTTATTCTTACTTTCTCCTCTTTATAAAAAACTGCGATGAAAATACTTCTAATATTATTTTTAGCGTTAAGGGCTACTTATTGCGCAGCAAATGCATTTGCTCCTTTTGAAGAGGGAGAAGTACTAGAATATTCCCCAGTATCTGTCCGTTTAGTGTCGGAAAATCTTCCAAAAAGAAAAAAAGGCCCGCATTGCACAAATTTTCATATTGAATGGCGCAGGGGAGCTCATTTTGTAAAAGTGGGGTGATACAGACTAAGTTATATTCTGAAGATAAACATTTCAACAATCATGCACGCATAGCTTTTATTATGGTTGTAGAGGAATATCGTAATAGAGGAATTGGTTCGGAGGCTTTGAAAACCCTTATTAGGCATAGTCACGCTCTGGGAATTTTTAGTTGTTTTGTAGCCGAAGTTCCTCATTGGGATACAGGCCCTCGAACAAATAGAGTTCCTTTTTATGAAAGACTAGGTTTCTTTACGTATGGCTATGTTGATGGGAATAAGGACGATGCAATGATAATGTGTTTAAGTCTATAAGATATTTTAATATCTTTTCTTAACAAAATTGACGTCCCTTCCCATGGCATAAACCAATACCGGTAGAAAAAATAAATATTTTATTCAAACCTCCGTTCTTCTCCAGCCATCCGTTTAGCTAATTAGATTCCTTATTTAGCTTGATCAGTTTTTGATAGGAGTATGCAAAATAGATAAATACTGGGGCTGTTAGCGTATTATAAACATCTGAGGAAAGTTTGCTAACAATCAGATGTGTAAAAAAATCACACAGGGTAGGAAATAATTTTGCGATCTCCTTTGGAGTTATTCCTGAAAAATCTTTAAGTTCAGGACACATAAGAAGAAAACTTACGTATTCCCCATTACCATGTATGCATAAACCAGTTGAAATAATAATTATAAATGCATAAGTGTATGGAGAATATCTAAAAAAATAGAGAGGTATTACTAAAATTAGAGAATTCAATAAAGACGAAGGTAGCCATTCCATTATTTTTACTGACGCAATAAGGTGCTGTATGTAGAACCCCTGCAAAAAAGTATATAGGATAGCCGCTGCAGAATTAAAACGATCGGCATAGATTGCCCCATTTAAACACCAATGCAACTGATTACTTTATGACTTTTAGTAGCAGCGCATAACAAGCCGATTGAGTATAGAGGTGCTACAAAACCAGCCAAATGCGGCACTACTCTTTTGTTAGTCCTATTTCTCTTTCCAATTGGGCAGTTAAAGCTCCTTCCATCAATGCCATTATAAATTCAGGATAACGTTTATGTTCTGGTGAATTATGCCCGCCTGTGTGCCAGAATAATGAAACATCTTTTCCAGTTCTTTTTAACCCTTTTAAAAATATTCTAGTATGAACAGCAGAACATCGTACATCTGTTTTTCCATGCACAAGAGATAAGCGTGTTGATAGAGGCATATCAACTCTATGAATAGGCATTACACGTTTTATATACTCTTCTGCGTTAGCTAATGCATCATCCGGCACAAGTGCTTCTAAAAAGTGGGGACGTAATAAAATTCCGTCCAACAAAGCTCCATCAGCAATGATAGCTTGAAAATTAAATCTTTTTTCAAGGCCGGCTTCTGCATGCAATTCTTCCCAGCGCAATCCAAATGATGTGGCAACAAAACCGCCATAACTAGTACCATACAAGCTTACTTTGTTAAGGTCTGGTATAAAACCTTTCACTTGCGCATCATAAAAAATATGTAAAAGTTGGTGTAAATTTCCACGCCCCATTTCTCCTAAACCTTTTGAAAAATGTTTCCAGCCATAGCCGGTACGCAAACTTTCTTGAGGAATAATTACTGACCAGCCATGCTTCGTGTAATAATCAATAATATCTGCATAATTTCCTTCGGAGTGTGACCAGGGCCCACCTTCCATAAGCACCACAGATTTTCCATTTGGTACCCCTACTGGCGGAACATAGTAATATGGCACGTCGTGACCCTCAACATTCACACTTTTTGATTGCAAAAGTGGGTGTAAAGAAAAATCTGCCTCATCAATGGGGAGGTCCCATTCAACAAATACATTCTCCTCAAATAACTTAGCTCTCCCACGTAACATTTGGTTTTGGTAAAAAGAAAAGCATATTCCATAAATTTGGGCGTCATCATCCAGTATAAGATCGTTCACAGATAAGGGAGCATCTGCAAAAGGTTTTGCTTCAGCTTTCCATTTTTGAAAAAGTTTTGCTTTTATCTTCTCGTATTGGCTTTGTGCAGAATTTGCCTCAGGACAAAATGTCCAGCTTGTAACACCATCCTTATAATTTTCTACTGCTAATATGATTCGTGGGTCTTTTGAAGAAAAAATTCTTCCTTTTCTAGTGATTGAGGTTGAAATATTGGTTACGTTTGTAGGCTCAAAGTTTAATGTATCCGGATTTAAGATCTCTAATGTTAAGCCTATATCGCTGTAAGAAAATTTATACACACTTTCAGTTTTATGCAAGTCTGTACGATATATACCTAGATATTTTCCCGATTGTAGGCTTTCATGAAGTAAATGCCAAGCTCCAGTATCTCTTAGGGTCCAATATTGTGCGTTTCTTCCATAACCTGTTACAGCCTTGGCAAATAAAATCCTTTTGGCTTTATTAAATTCAATTTCGTCCCAATCTGTTATAGTTGGAGGATAAGGTGGTATCGTGTGGTGATGAAAACCATAAACACTAGACATTCCTGCATATAGCTTACCGTCCATTCCACGATACTGTATAAATGGTTCACAAAGACTGATGCTATCTGCTTGGGCAACCGTTAATGTTTTTTCCGTGTATGTTGGGACGCCTGGGTTTTTAGTTAATCTTACTAATCTTTCTTGCTCGATGTTTAAAGGATCGCGAAGCAATACATAAAATTCTCCTGTTACTTTGTCTACAACACACTTGCCTAACCCAGCATCTGGATATTTAGCTTGGATATGTTTATGGTGCTCATCAGCAGAATATTCACGTTCATCGTCTGAAAGCTTTCTCCAATCTTGTGCGCTATAGTTATATAGCCAGTGTTCAAAAATACTAGAGTCACTCTTTTTGGATCTAAGCTCTAACCTTCGATCTTTTTGCCAAAACATAACCCAGTCCCCTGCTATATCTTCAGGATAAAATGGATCTAAGTACCGTCCGCTATCGTCTATTTTGATACGTTGCAAGTTGATTTTTCCATCAGTGCCGCGCCAAAGGACTATACTACCATGATGATGGTTATGCCCATCAATGCTAGTCCAAGAAGCTATATCTTCATCTAGGAAAAAAAAGGTACCAGCCTCTGCATCTCCGATGCATCTAACTTCAACAGGCTGGTCTGATTTTTGCTGAACCCAAACCAACTTTTGTATACCTATCCTACTTTTCAATACAGCTATTGTTGAAAATATAAAAGAATCTGAGTGTTCACTTTTTAGCTCAATGTCTTCTGAAGCAGTTATTCCAAATTTTTGCTCCAAAGCTGCTTTTACGCGATTAAAAACATCTTCTCCACTTCTAAGGGGTGACCAATCTAAGAGTTTTTGCACCCATCCAAAGTATGATGACCAAACCCAATAACACCCCTTGGCTTTTGCAATAATCATATCGCCGTTCGAAATATATGCTTTTTCCCACTCAACAATAGCTGGATGGAGAGGCTTATATTCAGAAGCTATTTGTTGATAACTACCCTCTGAAGAGCATTCATTTGAGCCTATGCCGAAACCTCCTTCTGGTTTTTCAAAAATATAAAAACCAGATCTACTTACCATACTTGCGAATTTAAACTTAAAGGATAGGGCTTGTTCAATATGAAACGTCCCATCTTTGGTTTCTTTGAGTGTACAAATAATACGTTCTGCAGCAGATGGATCATCTTTTTCCACCACATCAACAACATACTTATTGCTGCCAGATCTTTGTAGAGGATATCTATTCATCAGAATTCTATCGGGAAACTGATTTTCTAAAAGATCCATAATTGTGCATCCGCAATACGGGGCAACACAAAAACGTAAAATAGAAGGATTGAAGCGGTTAAATACTTCATTAGCCAAAGAAATGGTTGCATGATTTGTTCGTAAGAAGGTAGTTAAGGGTTCTTGTAATGTAGTAATCACTGATGCTTTTTCATTTACTCCAGCATATTCTTTAACAGAAGCTATAAAAAGCGCTGCAGCAGGGGTCGCTGATTTAACTCTTGCCCATTGTTCTGCAAAGTTTTCATCATTCAGAGCTTTAGCAACCATGGTATCAATCCCTAAAACTGCAGCTAGGTGATTTTTATGATGAGTTGCCAAACCACTAACTTCTCTCTCTTCATACATTTCAGAAAGCATATTGCGCTTTCCATAAAATTTATGTCGTGTAAGAGCTATGGAATATATAAGTGCTGCTTGTTCTTCGGGTGTAGCCTTTCGAGTAGATACTCCATACTTACCACCAATTGTTGCAGAAATTTCCTTGGTGAATGCTTCAAGAGCCGCAAGATTTCCGGCGCAATTAGCAGTGTTTCGATCACGCTCTAATGCATCGATCCACTGCATACATTTCATACCGGGAGGTTTTGCAAGCCTCTCGTGATTAAAAGCGAACGCAGGTGGGGGAAAAGCAAATGGAGGGGGAAGACCGAGTGCATCCAAACTAAATAGAAATAATCCAATTAAAAAAACAAAAAATTTTAATTTCAAGATATTGAACGGCTAGTTAATATGCATTACACCGAATATAATTTCATTGCAGACATATAAGCAAACAAAATCTTTTTCTACAGCGTTGCCTGTCTTTATGGGATCCGGATGATATTTAAAACATGGTTAAATATCAGACATTTTAAATTCCTTATTTCTTATTCATACAAGCGATTTGAAACATTATTTCTGTAGTGTATCGCTGCTTTTAAAGGTATGTACAACTGTACAAAATATCTGAAAAGTTTCTTTTTGCTAAATCTTCGCTATATACTTATCAACCTATGCATTTAACAGTTACTATAACCTTATCTAAACTTTCAGTAACCACTTCAAAATCACCTGAACGTATGACTGATCGTGTAGCACCTGTAGCCGTAATTTCTATTTTTCTTACACCCGTTTTTATAATATCTTCTTTTTCAATGGAGTTAATCATAAATAGCATACACACCTTTCCCCCTGCTCCGATGGTAAAGATGCTCTCGTTTTAAGACTTTTTAAAAATTTCTAATGGATTATCGTGCTTTCTCAATCAAAAATGATAACTTTAATCCACTTACTTTAATTACCTAGGAATAGTAAATTTAGGAGAAATTTGCATGTGTGCTCTTATATACTCTTCGTATGCACCGGGCGCAGGAAGCAATCTCCTTAGCTCTGCCTCAGCTATAGGGTTTAAATTGGCATATGGGTTAAATAAGGGAACAAGATCTGAAACAGTTCTTTTGGGATGAAGATCGCTTCTCGTGCGCTCATTTAACACTCGTTCCGCTTCTCTTTTATAATCTTCGATATCCATTCCCCAAGACGCAGCTGCATCTTGCCAGCTTTGAGGAACGTTAGGCGCAGCTAACGCCGCTGCATCCATCTCTATATCCATCGCCCCTGACAAAGGGATAAAAAAACAACTCATGGATAAATATAGCGCTGTATTTATCATTTTTATATCCCTTTCTTGTTTTTTATGAATTGGCTGAATGTAACAAACTTGCTTGTAAAAAACTATCCTTACAACGAGAAGGAGTAGCAGCTGCCACCAGGCCAAAAACCATTCCTTGGACTACCCCCATTCAATTATATTTAAACCCCCTAATCCAACGGCAGGTGCTAAATGAAAGATAGGCCCTCCGCTCATACCAGAATATGTGGGCGTGTCATGAAAAAAATTATAATTCGTAAAATTTATTGCATCTAAAAATAGTGCGTAGTCCATAATCAGTATGGGAAAAACTACGATATACATAAGAATTTTTCTACTCCTTTAAAAACTCCGTGACTGTAGCCTTATAAACCCTTTATCCTCCTGGTAGATTCATGTTTTGATTTGATTGGGCAGTTTTTATGTCCACTTCTTTAATTGTACCAGCTATAGAAGCAATTACCGGTCTCGTTGAGCGCGTTACCTATCACAATGCAGAAAATGGGTTTTGCGTTCTGCGCGTCAATGTCAAAGGTCATAAGGATCTGGTTACCATTGTTGGTAACCTTTCTATAATTTCACCAGGGGAGTTTGTGCAAGCCTCAGGGGGGTGGATTCATGATCGTCAGCATGGAGCCCAATTCAAGGCGCAGTTTTTAAAATCAACCCCGCCGACTTCTTTAGAAGGTATAGAAAAATACCTTGCCTCTGGCATGATCAAGGGGGTTGGTCCCGTCTATGCTAAAAAGCTTGTAGCAGCGTTTGGTGAAAACGTCTTTGAAATTATTGAGGCTTCCCCTCATCGGCTTCGCGAAGTCACTGGCGTTGGCCAAAACCTCGCGGCTCAAATTACTAAAGGCTGGGCTGATCAACGGATTATCCGCGACATCATGCTGTTTTTGCATAGCCATAAAATTAGTACCGCCCGAGCGGTGCGGATATATAAAACCTATGGGGCACGAGCGATTGAGGTGATTACTCTTGATCCTTACCGACTTGCTCGAGATATTCGCGGGATTGGCTTTGTTAGTGCAGATACCATTGCCCAACAGATTGGTATTGAGAAAACCTCTGTGCTTCGAGCCCGAGCCGGAATAGCCTATGCCTTAACCAAAGCAATGGATGATGGTCACTGTGGTATTCCTCAACATATGTTGTTGTCCTCTGCTCAAGAGTTGCTTGATATTCCTGGTGAGCTTGTCTCCCAAGCTTTGGATTTAGAGCTCGGTTGTGAAAACGTTGTGCAAGAAACCATTGAGGGGACAGACTGCATTTTTTTAAGTGGGTTGTTCTTTGCTGAAAAAGCCATTGCTAAAAAGCTGATCGCCTTAACGCAAAGCCCCCTGCCCTGGTCTTCTATTGATACTGCCCTTGCCCTTAAGCGGGTTGAAGAACAAACCGCGGTTTCTCTCTCTCAAACCCAAAAACAAGCTATTGAAATTGCTCTTGCTTCGAAGGTGATGGTAATTACCGGTGGGCCAGGAGTTGGTAAAACTACTTTGGTCAATTCCATCCTTAAAATCCTTCAAACCCAAAAGTTGCAGATTGCGCTTGCTGCCCCTACAGGCCGTGCTGCTAAAAGACTTTTTGAATGTACAGGCATGGAAGCCAAAACTCTGCACAGACTTTTAGAAACCAATCCGATCAAAGGCGAATTTGGAAAGAATGAAGGCTCTCCCCTAGCCTGTGATTTGCTAATTATTGATGAAACCTCGATGGTTGATATTCCATTGATGCATGCAGTAGTGAAAGCTCTACCTAAAACTGCTGCCTTGATTCTTGTGGGCGATATTGACCAGTTACCGTCAGTGGGCCCCGGACAAGTACTTAGTGATTTAATCCATTCAAACACAATACCTGTCATTCGTTTAACCGAGGTCTTCAGGCAAGCATTAACTAGCCAGATCATTACCGCAGCTCACACAATCAACCAAGGGAATATGCCAGAGCTTAAAGTCAGTAGTGAAGGAGAATCTGACTTTTACTTTATCCAAGCAAGTACCCCGGAAGATGCTCTTGATAAAATCATCAAAATGTTAAAGGAGCGTATCCCCTTAAAGTTTGGGTTCTCTCCCCTCACAGACATCCAGGTGCTTTGTCCGATGGGCCGGGGAATTGTGGGCACTAAAAATCTTAACGCGGAATTGCAGAAGGCTTTAAATCCCCCTACTGACCTCAGTATCAGTCGCTTTGGCTGGACCTTCGGTGTAGGTGACAAAGTCATGCAAATTGAAAATAACTATGACAAAAATGTCTACAACGGAGACATTGGAATCATTACGGCCATCTCCCATGAAGAGTCAGAAGTTGTGATATCCTATGACGAGCGGTTAGTTGTCTATGAGTTTGGGGAATGTGATGAAATTGTCTTAGCATATGCTACCACTATTCATAAATCTCAAGGTTCGGAATATCCTGCCGTTATTATTCCCTTGATGATGCAGCATTACACGATGCTCAAAAGAAACTTGATTTACACAGGGATTACTCGTGGAAAAAAGCTTGTGATTGTGATCGGTGAAAAGAAAGCCCTGGCTCTTGCCGTCAAGCAAAGTGGTGAACAAAGACGCTGGTCTTCCCTAAGGCTAAGGCTTGAGGAAAACGCCATAGAACCGAAGCACTCATGAACCTGAAAGATAGACCCCATTGAGGAATGATTGACTATTCCTAAAATGATAGCTGCAATAGAAGATCATGCACTTGGCAAAAGCCCATGATCTGCCTATATTGCAGGCGTGCGGAAGTTTAACAGAAATACAAAAGGAACAAGATAATGAACAAGCAAGATTTAATTGATTTTGTAGCAACCAAAACGGGGCAGAACAAAAAAGACGCAGGTCACTCAATAGATGCAGTATTTGAGGGGATTGTTGCAGGCTTAAAAGCAGATAAAGAGGCGCGTTTTGTTGGGTTTGGTAGTTTTGCTGTAGTAGCAAGTGCTGCACGCAAAGGTCGTAATCCTCGCACTGGCGAAGAGATTGCTATTGCAGCTAGCAAGCGCCCTACCTTTAAGCCAGGTAAAGAATTTAAAGAAGCGGTTAATTCTTAAAGCCTGTTTTTTAACAATACCAGCCATTCTTGGTTGGTATTGTTGATAAGCAATACAGCTAGTAATTCCTTTTTGCTCACTTCCAGCTGACCACATTCCTCGTAAGATATTTGCATTAGGACTTTTTTTACATACCATCTAGTATGATTGTTGTAACAATAATCAAAACACGTACGAATGTTTGCTTTAGTCGACTGTAATAATTTTTATGTCTCTTGCGAGCGTCTGTTTGCTCCTTATCTTGAAGGTAAGCCAGTTATTATATTATCCAATAACGATGGCTGTGCTGTCGCTAGATCGAATGAAGCTAAGGCCTTGGGCATCCAAATGGGAGTTCCCCTCTTTAAAATCCAAGACATCGTCCACCACCATAATGTTCATGTCCTTTCTTCTAATTTTTCTCTTTATGGAGATATCTCCCAACGGGTAATGAATGTTTTACAAACCTTTACGCCTTACTCTGAAATTTATTCAATTGATGAAATATTCTTAGATTTTTCCTCATTCACCATTGACCTAAGCATCTACGCTCAACGTATTCGTCAAACTGTCTCTCAGTGGGTAGGAACTGTTAACAAACTAGGTTTTTGATCAAGGCAAGAGCTATGAAAGAATTGAAAGTAACATCAAGCTTATCAACACGTAACGCAATCCTTCTATTTTCTTTGATTTTTCCGAAGAAGGCCTCAACTCTCCAGCGCCATTTGTAA
>CANJXJ010000025.1 GCA_947478955.1 Alphaproteobacteria bacterium
AATAGCTTCAATCGCCGCCTTGAATTTAAATTCTGCACTGTGCGGTTTCTTCTTCATGTTATTTTTCATTTAATTCATCCTGCTTTAATTATTTAGGGATGATTCTCTCCTCTGACAACTGTTCCATTTTATGGGGGTCATTATAAACAATCCCTGCCACCGTAAAAGATGTTTGGTTAATTGGGAGCGCCTTGGGATACGATACAGTTACTAATGGCGGCTTCGCAACGTTGCCGCTTCCTGTGCTTGGGGGCGCCACAACCATTCATTTTGCCTTAACAACAGCTCCAGCGACTGCAGCGCGTTGGTTTACCTCTCTTCCTAGTGATTGTAAAATTTTAGTCGAACCTGGAGTTGATCCTCTGCTTGAGAATATTTTAGGCTTTTCCTCAGCAAGGATAACTCTAAAAAGAAGCATCGATTCAGGAACTGCAGCAACAATTACCCCAAGAGTTATCAAAGATTCCAGCATCCCTAGTGTGCTAGCCGCCTCAAACGCTCGCATAACTATGGGCGCCAATACAACATTTTCAGGCGGACTAACAGGAGTGAGCTTATCTGGAGCATATGTAGCCACCATTAATGGCTCTTCCGAAGTAATTGATCCGACTGGTATTACAGGGTGCACCCTTGCTACGGGCATTGACCTTACGGTTATTGCTACCGCTTCGGGCACATCACCCCTTAATTTAGGTATAACTCCCCTTGGTACGGGGGCTTCAATAACCCAAACGCAACACTAGCAACTCCTAAATAAACGAATTTCTTTAACTAGAGATTACCCTTAAAACCCTTAGCCACTACATACATTTCCGCAGAATCTTGTCGACTTGAATCAGGCTTAAAATGCACCACTTTTGAAAAATGAAGTTTCAGCTGTTTAAGCAATTCTCCCTCAGTACCACCCCGCAAGACTTTAGCTACAAATGCCCCATTTTTGGCTAAATGGGTAAGGGAAAAATTCAATGCCGCCTCTAAAAGATTGAGAATGCGAATATGGTCAACCGAAGGAATTCCACAGGCTGCAGCTGCCATGTCCGACACGATCACATCGGCCAACTCAATATGCTCAGCAAGCTGGCTCTGCACCAGCTCGTCTTCAAAGTCGCCTTTAATAATAAGTACATTCGGATTGCTAAACACTTCAATGTCTTGCAGATCAAGAGCAATAACCCGGCCTTTGGGGCCAACTTTTTCAGCAATAACCTGAGTCCACCCACCAGGAGCAGCCCCTAAATCAATCACCGTTTGGCCTGACCGTACGATTTTATACTTTTCATTGATTTCGATAAATTTAAACGCCGCCCTGGAACGATACCCTTCTTGTTTAGCTTTGCGGACAAAGGGATCGTTAAGTTGGCGTAAAAGCCAATCACGCGACGACTGGGTTCGCTTCTTTTTTGACTTTAAGATAACGCGCCCAACGGGATTTTTAGTCATGCATCACTTAGCAATTGCTTTTGCTTGAAAAGACTTTGCAGCTCACCATTTTGAAACATTTCGCGCACGATATCGCATCCACCGATAAATTCGCCCTTAATGTATAATTGAGGAATGGTAGGCCAGTTGGTGTAGTCCTTCACTCCTTGACGAAGCGCGGGGTCGATTAACACATTTACATCTTTAAAGGGAATATTAAGTTGGTTGAGAATTTGAATGACAGTCGCTGTAAACCCACACATCGGCATGGCCGCGGTTCCTTTCATAAAGACAACGACATCGTTTCCTTTAACTATTTCGTCAACTTGTTGATGGACGTCACTCATGGAGTCTCCTTAGGGAATGTTGGTTTTAATTGCTAAAGCATGGATATCACATTCTTTAAGCGCAGCATAGACTTTTTGATGCTGTTGGATACGACTAAGGCCTGAAAAAGTTTCACAGGTGATTTCTGCTTGATAATGATCATTATCTCCAGCTAGGTCTTTTACAACCACCTGCCCCTTAGGAAAGGCTGCTTTTAAGCGGTTCTCAAGATCAGATTGCAAAATTGGCATTAAGCAGCCTCTTGAACATTGGGCTCAGCATTTAAATATTCTAACAATCCAAAACGACGGGCAACTTCCTTGCAACCAGTCCAATTCGTGCCAACACCTACGCCTGAATCTAATCGTTCCCCTGAATCCGCATCCAGAATTGATGAGGAATCTAGCCCAAAGGCATCAATCAAAATAAGCTTGGTCGCTTCAAAAAAGTCGCTTGAAAAAATGCGACCAAATTCCAAACAATAGTTTGCTAACCGCAAATTTAAAGCTGAAAATTGCCCCAATAAAAAGTCGTTAATCCGACGAATAGCAGCAAACAAGACTTCAAGTTCATCTTCTTGGGCCCACCCCAAAGCATACACATGCTGTGGTGCAATAACGCTTTGAACACCTTTTTCATTTTTTAAATACAGTTCAATAATCGGCTCATTAATAACAGTGCCCTGCTCTAAATTGAATTGTTCTGCCAAAGGATCAATCGCAATATTGTGTACCCTGAAACGAAACGGCATAGGATCAACCAGACGCACCAGCTGCTCACGCATGTTCAAACGCTTAATAAGATGAGTTTCAACCCCAATTTGACTTAAGCGTTGCATCAATAATTCTGAAAAACGATTATTCAAGGCACCATGAGCACTAGAGGCCGGAAGGTCCCCTTTTTGGTCAAGGCTGTCTTTGAAATAAAGAACCAGTGTTCCTGGCTCAGGACCATCATACAATATCTTTGTACGGCCGTTAAATAACTCTTTGCGGCGCGCTTGCTGACGTAGGCCAGAACTTTTTTGAATGTCTTGCGCCATTGAATGCCTCAAATCAGACTAAGATTAGCTTACCCTACATATAGCAATGCCAGGGCCAAATTACAAGTTTTTCATAAGGTTTTAAATGCAGAAGAACTGCAATCCCTCTTTCATGCACGCGTTTTCATCCCCGGCGCCATACGCACCAGGGTAGCATCTTTTAAAATAAAGTGATGCACAAGCGCCATAATCACATGCACTCCCACCAACGCATATATCAGATATGACAACACCACGTGAGATTCATGAAAAAAACCGCCCAGGGTATGACTCAGCACCGGCACCTCAAATAATCCAAAATAAGAAATATTTTTTGACCCCATCAGATACCCGGTTAACGGCATCAAAAACATGACTGCATACAAGGCATAATGACCTAACATTGCTGCTAATTTCCACAAAGGAGAGAGATTTTGAGAAATAGCGGGAACCCCATGAATAGCACGATAGGCAAACCGCACAAGGACCAACGCTAGCAAGGTCAGCCCCACTGCTTTATGAAGACCATAGAGCTGATATTTTTCTGGGGATTTAGGCATACCTTCCATAATATACGCAACCACATACATGCCTACAAAAGCCACGGCCATTCCCCAATGCAGGCTTTTCATTACCCAATTATATGTTTTTGGATTTTTCATTTTTTGACACCTCTA
The DNA here is from genome assembly GCA_947478955.1 of Alphaproteobacteria bacterium. Taxonomy (GTDB): domain Bacteria; phylum Pseudomonadota; class Alphaproteobacteria; order Paracaedibacterales; family CAITNM01; genus CAITNM01. The sequence continues at coordinate 3,445 of CANJXJ010000025.1, forward strand.
TACCCCTAAATCTAGTGTCTCGCAATTTTGAGAATTTGAAAATAGAAAACTTTCTCAAAACAAATAAATAAACATAAATTTTATTGGAAGTTAATATAAAGTTAAATCAACCCTGATAAATTAAAGAAAATATCAGAGGCGTATATATGAATATTAAGTATTCAGGAACCCTAAAAAATCACTTTTTGATAGGTTTTAAAAACATTGCCCTTACCATACTAACCCTTGGATTATACCGCTTTTGGGGAAAAACAAACTTACGTTCATACATATGGTCTCACTTAGAGGTATACAATCATCCTTTCATTTATCATGGCACCCCCTTTGAACTTTTAAGAGCATTCTTGAAGGCACTGCCTTTATTTATAGCTCTCCTAGCTGTCCAACATGGCTTAGAGTTAATTCTCCTTTTTTTAGGAGCCGGCGTAACTTTCATTGCGATTATTTGGATAGTTGAATATGCCCATTACTCTAAACATCAATACATCTATTCACGTACAACCTGGCAAGGCATTCGCTTTAGCTTAAAAGGCAGTCGGGTTGAATATGCCAACCTAGCCTTTAAACTTTTCTTTAAATCGCTACTCACGCTGGGATTAAAAGATCACCTTTACACAATTGAAAAAAACCAATTTGTTTGTAACAACATTTCCTGGGGGGATACCCCCCTAACATTTACAGGGAATGCCCAGGACTTAAAAAAGATGAATTATAAAACCTGGCTGCTAATCATCCCAACCTTCTTTCTGTCGCGCATATATTTTAGCGTTTACTGCGCTAGATACGTGATGAGCCATCAAGCTTTTCAAGACGTAAAACTACAAGTGAACTATACCTTTATGCAATTTTTACGATTTCATTTAGCCAATGTGCTTTTAACCATTTTGACAGTTGGCTTAGCATCACCTTACGTGACTTATCGTCAATTAAAGTTCATCCAAAAATATTATCACCTTGAAGGCAATGCAGAAGATTTGCTAACCCAGCAAAATACAGATGAAACACACGGCCAAGACGGTGCTTCTGGCCTGCTTGACCTATCAGATTTTTAAAAAATTAGGGATAAAAAAGGATGCAATTTCAGGGTAGGTTTTTTGATGGAAAACATTCAAGCAGCAAAAGCTGTACCTTAAATTATGACAAGGAATCAGGCTTTAGCATTCTGTATGACGAACATACTCTTATTCTTCAAAAAGTTTTATGGAAGCAAACCTCCACCAAACTTTTAATAATAGGGGAAAGCCTTGGTAAATATGGGCACATAGCGATTACAGACCCTGCTGATCAACAACATATACTGCATCTTTTATCTAATATCAAAAAAGCTAAATCCATTTGGTACTCTCATGCTTTCCTTGCTTACTATGGAATTATTAGCATCCTTATAGCCTTATGGATATTTATGGATTCATTAGTGTTTTTATTTCCAACCCGCATAGAGCCGTGGTTAGAAAAACAAGCACGTTCCATTCATTTTCGCCAATCTGAAGTTATTGCAACCGATTTCAGTGACCCTACCCTTAAAAAAATCAAAGATGCGTTTATTGCAATAGATCCGGAATTAGAGGGGATAGAACTTGAAGTTGTAAAAGAAAGCTCCATCAATGCTGTAACCCTTCCTAACAAAAAAGTTATCATCTTCTCAAAACTTATTGAATCTGCAGATTCCATTGAAGAACTTATGGGGGTTCTTGCCCATGAAATGTCCCATGTAAAATTTCGCCATTGTATTGCTGCTTATGTGAAATTATCCCTCGTTAATATGGTAGATAAAATTATCCTAGGAGGAGCCGTTTCAGGAACAGGAATGGCTATGTATTTCCTCCAGTTTTCAAAAACTAATGAAGAACAAGCCGATGAAGGCGCCATAAAATACTTAGATCAGTTACATTTATCAACAAGTGGTATCAGCAATTTTTTCAAAAAAATGGCTACAACAAAAAAATCATCCTATTTTTCCTTTAACTTTTTAGCGACACACCCAAGCTCTCATGACCGAGAGTACCTATTCCAAGGCCATCAGAAAAGGTATGCAAAGTCAGATTTTGGCAAACATGACCTTAAAAAAATCAAGGCAGTTGTACAGAAACATAATTTCAAAAGTAAAAAGCCCTTAAAAAGAAAACCTATTAAGGGCGCCACACTTTAACAAACAACTTTTTCTTCATTAATTGCTTTGCGGAAGGTTCTGCCTAAATACAGGGCTATGGCAAACCATAATACAAGCAACGGAAACCCAACAGCTCCGCTTACTGTAAGGTAATATGCCCTTCCCGCCCCTGCTCCAAAAATAGACTGTAGAGGTTTCAGCAACATATTAAACAATGATCCTGCTTCCTTTGAGGTACGCGAGCCAAAAGTTTCAATCCAGGCTTGAGCTTTGAACCGGACATCGGATGTTGTGGGAATATAAAGCTGCTTCAAAGCCGGTCCGTTTAGGGCATAGTTAATCGCTTTTGATCCAACCATCAACGCAAATAAGAATGATAAGGAATCAAGCGTCAAAAATCCAAACAACGCAAAGCCTACGATAATGGGCATGGCGGCTAAGGCAACGCCAATCCCTAAAAAGCGTGTGACATTGCTGATGCCTAAAAGCAAACATAGTAATGAAACAATGTTCACGCTTGAGGCGTAAAGGCTTAGGTAGCGACTCAACTCTACCCCTGTATAAGCAGTGCCTGCAGCTAATTTGAAATTAAAATCAAAGATCGTGACAATCAGTTCATAAATGAAATTTGCGGAAAAAATGCAAATCAAATACCGATGCGACAGCATAATTTTTAAGCCTTCAAAGAAACCCGGTTCCTGTGTAGTTTCAGCTTTTTCAGTTTTTTCACCAAAAGAGGTAAGAAGCTGCTTGGGGGTTACCTTTAAAAAGTACCTAACCAACGGAATAATCATAAGGCAGAGCACTCCTAAAATGACCATGGAAAGAGTATCGGTTTCCAGGCCAAGACGATGGGGCAATCCCCCAATTGAGTAGGGAAAAATAATTCCTCCCGCTTGACCAATGGCCACTACTAAAGGAAAACCACGTTTTGCCGACAGTGGCTCGGTTGTATCGGTTGCAAACGCCCAAAAGAGGGCCACCACAAGAGAGCCAAAACTTTCAACAAACATATACCAAATGTATCCCAACACTTGAGTGGCTATAAAAGAAACTATTGAGCGGGCAGCAATTACTTCAGGAGATGCTTGGGCAATCCCGATAACAGCACTAAAACATAAAATGGTAATGCCATAAAAAGCTGGCAATATAATCAGCATTTTTTCCCGCGATACTCGCCCTAATAATTTTGTGTAAAATATCACCAACGGGAGCAACGCTAATACCGAGATCGTCTTGGCATAAGGCAGATACATTTTATCGACCAATTGCATAAAGATAGAATCTTTTAATGGCCGCAATGTCCAATACACTCCAATGATAAGAGCAAATATTAACCCCATGCGCAGGAATTTTTTGAATTCTTGCTTTTCAAAGGTGCCGAAATTAAACCGACATATCCGGATAAAAAAATTGATGACTATTTCTGATGCTTTCATTAAAGGTGTTCGCTTTTTTAGTTTCACAATATCGACACCATAATCCATTGTTGATTTCTTGTATTGTCGATATAATTAATTTTTGATATCGAGATTTTCGATATTAATTTTAGGAAATATACCCAAAATATTTCAAGAGTTGGGTAGGCGATCGAGCATCGAGGACCGGAGTGTACCATATACCTGCCAACCTAAACTTTCAGATGCCCTTCGAACATCAGAAAGCAAGGTTGGTACCGGTACATTACATGAGGACCGAAGATTGTGATGATCAACGCCCCCAGGGCTTGAAAGATGAAGGGTATATCATGAATCGTTTAAGCAACCTACGCATTGCCGATCTTGAATTATTCATCACCGCAGGCCACTTAAAAAACTTAGGTAAAGCGGCAGCCTTTCATAACTTAAGCCAAAGCGCTGCAAGCACGGCCATTTTAAGAGTAGAGGCTGCTTTTGAACGTCCCCTTTGCACCCATGAGAAACGACAATTTCGGTTGACCCCTGAAGGAACTGCCCTTATTCCCAAAGCTGAAGAATGGTTGAAAAAATTCCGCGATACTATTGCGATCAATGCACCCCGTCCCATTCGTCTCGCTACAACGCATGCAATTGCTCGGGTTGTTGTACCTGCGCTTTTATCTATTGAATCGGTTGATCTTAACCTCATGCGACCTGACCGGGCTTATGGGTCCATTCTACGGGATGAAGCCGATATTGCCCTTGTGCCAGATAATGCCTCATGGGAAGAAGCAATTTCAGTGGAAGTCGGAGTGGGATCATTTCAGTTGTACTGCGCATTTCCTGACACGCCGATGGTGCCGGTTATTCTGCCGGAAAACCAAGTAGAGGTTCTCAGTCTAATCCAACGGTGGGAACAACTTTATAATACTCGATTAGAAATCAAAGCACGTATTCCAAGCTGGTCACTAATCGCAGATATATGTGCCTGTTCAAAAGAAGTCGGATTCTTGCCAGATTTTTTAGCTACAAAGTTAGGTTTGCATCCTGTTACTTGGCAACCAAAACCATCGAACTATCGAATTTTGGCATTGCATCGCGCTGCCGGCGAGGTGTTTCAAGCACGTCTTAATAGATTCATTAATGAGTGCCAGGGGATTTTTTCAGGGCAAACTCAAAAAGAAAGTATGCATATTTTTTAGCGTAATGCATTTTAACTACATTTCCTTGATCACCATTTCCTCTACCATTCCTCTCCATAATCATGCTCCTTCACCATTTTCTCTTATTAATTACATCTCCTTACCATTATTCCCCTTAACCATATTCATTCACCGTTTCCTCTAACGACGGGCATTCACCATTTTCCCTTAATTAACTACACTCCCTAACCACCCCCGCCCTCATCTGGGTGGGGCAAATTTAAGGGGGATTCAATTAATATTTCGTTAAAAAATCCACATTATGAAAAATATTTTTAAGTAAGATAACCCTAGAAATTTTTTTTATTGGCTAACGTATCGCTTCAGTAACCACTTCCAAATTCCTTACCTAGTAACAAAAATATATTTTGTAAAAAAAACTTAGCGCTTTTTTTTAAATTCGATTATACTGCATAGTAGATAAAACTTTTCTTTACTTTGAGGACCACATGACTAAAAATTTATTTCTTCTAGGCCTAGGCATTTTAGGTGTAGCGTTTGTTGCTTGCGAAAAGAAGGACGACAGTAAAGTACAAGTAGAGCCAGCCAAAGAAACTATGGCTCCTGCTACTCCTGCCAAGGAAGCTATGGCTCCTGCAGTTACTCCACCAGCAGTTGCAACTCCAGCTCCTGCTACAATGCCAGCACCTGCTACAGCAATGCCAGCGCCTGCTACAGTGGCTCCTGCAGCTGATGCTCAACCAGCAGCACCTGTTGCTCCAGCGAAATAAGATACGAACCTATTGCTGCCCCTGAGCTTGGCTCAGGGACGCAGCTACGGTTTTTCTTCTATCAACTGATTACCAACAATCACATCTACGTACCTGCTTAACAAACTCTAGTAAGCACCCTATTTAACGCATTTATAGATACTTCCATACACTCAAAAAACTTATCTCAATTTCCCCCATGCCGTTAAAATATTAAACCCAACAATAAATATTTTATTTCTATAATGCCAAGCATTAATATTTTGTTAACTGTTTTGTTGTTATATTATTGCTAGGCCCTTATTAATATGAGTGTTTATCATGCGTGGCTTAGCGATATTATTCATGACTTTGGCGTTCAACCCTATCTCAATGGTTAAAGCTTCCGATGGAATTCCCGGCTCCCATATTCCCACCCTGCGGTCAGGGTTTTCCCTGCAGCTTAGTAACACCGATACTTTTAACAGAACCTGCAGAAGTTTAATTGGCTCTAGGTTTTTAGAAACAATTAATGATGCAGCCCCTGGGGATGCAGCAAGAATTTCAGCTTCCATTCAAACATTCATTCCGGCCTCTGAGCTTGCAACCGCAGCGCAGGAAAGCGCCGACAGTATTTACGCTAGAATGCAGCATGCAGTTATTCAAGAAATAAAGCCCAAACTTTCCCCGTCTCTTCGCAGTGCAGTCCCTGAAGAATTAATTCTACTTTCAGGGTTCACACCCAATACCCAAGACCCCCTAAGTATGGCAGGATGTTATATTCGATTAGGAAATAATCTGCGTTGTTATGGATTAACTTCCCTAGCAGCAACGTCTTTTTTAAATAGTGGAGTAGCATTCGCACGAACCGCTAAGCTGTTCTCTCTATGTATAGAGGAAATAACAAACTCGCCATCTTCTACAGCTACATTATCATCAAGCACCCAAGAAGAAACCGCCGAACAGGTAAATGATTTAAGAAAATCCCGAGTAGATATACTCATGTCGGCAGCTCAAAGTTATTACTGGGCATACTGTAATGAAGGTAAAGCTGAGCGAAAAGCCATCATTAAAACTTTAACCGATCAGTATTTTGCAAGGGCAAGTGCTGATACAGCCCTATTGAGCACTGAAGCACAACTCATTTGGGTGGCTAAAATTGCCCGGGAACACGCGATATTCTTAGCCCATACTGCATAAATTAAATAAGCCTATGTTGTATTGACTATATGTAGACATCTCCATCTTTGCGTGTGGGCCATGCTCACACTGCAATGCACCGCTGGAAAACACGAAAAAATTTTATTTTCATCATTTTTGTGATATCTTCTAGGGATTACGTTTTTAGAATTCGCCCAGTGTGCAAGTTTTACAGCTTTAGTCATGGTATTTGTGGATCCTGGGGTCAAGCCAGAGGAAAACTAGAAGGTACAGTTTCCCTACGACTTGATCGTAGGGTCCAAATCAATATTGATCTCACACTAATTTGAAAGGATTTTCCATGGGCTCCCTCTTGCGCTCAACCCCCTTTCAACTGTTGCTATGTATCCTTGCGGCCTCCCTATTTGGTGAACTGCTCCCCTTATCATGGGTGCGGGGCGCCTACACCTTAAGCCTGTTTTTTATTGATTGCGTTCTCTTTATTTTACCAGTGATGATTTTTTCTTATATGTTCAACGCCCTTATTGCGGTTGATGAAAAAGGTCCTGTGCTGGTGTTTTCACTCCTTGGGTTAATTTGTCTTTCCAATGCCACCGCCCTTTGTTTTGCCTATGGAGTTGGCAGCATTGTGATTCCCCACCTGGCCGTACATGTTACCCTGGATGGGATGGCCTCCACCATTGAGCCCTATTTTCGCATGCCCTTAAAGCATGGGCTACGTTCCGACTTTGTAGCCCTTGCAGCATTTGTGTTGTCATTCATCTGTGTAAAGACACGAAGCACGATTCAATTTTCCAACAACTTCATCAGCCTAGTGCACAAATTACAAACCTTTATCAGTGTATTTTTAAAAAAAGCCTTCCTGCCTTTGCTGCCATTGTACGTACTAGGCTTTATGTTAAAGATGGAAGCACAAGGCTCTCTTACCTTTTTATATACAAAATACCTGCCCGTTTTTGCCCTTAATGTAGGCGTAAGTCTTGTGTATGTGCTCATTCTCTATAAGGTCATCAGCGTTTGGTATCCTCCAATGAAAACACTGATATTTAACATGTTACCGGCAGGGATTACCGGTTTCTCGACCATGTCAGGGGCAGTGACCATGCCGGTTACCCTTGAGTGCACAACCAAAAATGCAAACAATCCAACCCTAGCGCAAATGGTTATCCCGACTACATCGAACATGCATATGCTAGGGGATGATATTACCATTACGCTCACAGCCCTTACTCTGCTCATGGTAAGTGGTGTGCCCATCCCCAGTTTTATTGACTTTATTCCTTATATCATTGGGTTTTGTATCGCCAAACTTGCGTGCGTAGGCATTGCTGGTGCCAGCCTTTTAGTGGTGTTGCCTGTGCTCAAAGAACACTTAGGCTTTTCATCAGAAATGGTCAGCCTTATCACCACCCTGTACGTACTACATGACCCCTTTGGCACCTTCCATAACGTGATGGGTAATGGCGCCTTTGCTCTAATAGTTGAAAAAACCTTCACAAAATTAGGCTTAATTAAGGTTTCAGAAAAAATCCAAAAGCAATAAAAATACCTAAAACCAACCATATAAAAATTTAATAAAATAAAAATATTTGCCAAGAACGAACATATAAATCTATCATGCGGAATCATTATATTTTTCTGTTATGAAAGAGTTTTTTTATGTCAAATTTTTACAGCCGTTTTTTTAAAGTTTTGGTTCTCGTTATTGGGGTTAGCTTTAGCGCCGATTGTGCAACTATATTAGATTATTTCTCACCAGCACCACGACCACATGGAGCTGCAAATGTTGCAGGTGCACCTCTAGCAGCCCCAGCTCCTGCAAAAGTTGAGTCATTTGCCTGGGGCATTAATCCACATAGTGGTAACACTCTTATTAAATCTACCGCTGGAGAACTTGCAGCAACTATTTTTTCTTTACAATTTGGCCCACACAAAGGAAAACTTGGAGCGTTTGTTAATGCCCCAGTTGGTAGAGTAGAAGGACAGGGTTTCATGGATCCTTTATCCGCAAAAAAATGGGTTGTTAACCAAGCTCATACTCATGGCATAACACTCGCCCGAGCATAGCTTTACCCTCTATCCCATCCAAACTTTTGGGACGAACGCTGCTTCTTTTTCAAGGAACAGCTCGGTAAGACCCCAGACTAGAGCATCGAGTCGGTCTGGGGATTTGCTTGAGACTTCAGGTACCCAGGAACATAGCTGAGCCTCAAGCAACGGATGGGGTTTGATGTGCTTGACCTTGCCCTGTTCGTACAGACTGACAATTGGCTCTGCCCGTAAGGCCTTGCCCCGGGTGGCATGGACGCCTTTGTAACTAATATGGGGATCACGGGCCCGAAGCAGATCTTTGACCAAGTCTCCGCCCTTGTTGACCTCAGCAATCACCCGGTCAGCCTTATATTTATGATAGAGTTCCACCACATGGTGTACCCATTCTGTAGGTTTGGCCTTGATGGTGGCATCCTCTAACACATAAGCCTGTTGGTTAGAGTGATACCCAATCACGGCAATACCGGTTTCATCACTGGAGGCATCATCGGTAAGGGCAGGATCAACCGCTACAACAATGCGCCGCCAGTCTTGGTCTGGAGGGGCTTCATAAGAAATTATATCAGGTGTCCATAGGGCACCTTCAGTTTCTGGCATCATTTGGGCATAGATTTCTTGGGCTTCAAGCTTGGTACCAGCAAATTGTTTACTAAGGTTTTTCAAAAACCCTGGAGCTAGATTGGCTTGGTTATCAAAGGTTGAACCGGATGTGACGACACAGTCCGGGTCATTGATTAACATAGAAAGTACTTTATTGCGCCTGGGGGTCGTGGTGACAATACACTTAGGAGTGTCCCCTAACCTTAAGCACAGCTGAAGTTGTTCCCAAAATTCTTCGGGGTGCTTGAACTTGCCCAGTTCATCTACCCAAGCGGCATCAAACTGAGGACCACGTAACCGTTCGTAACGGTCTGCGCCGAACAACTGTACAATTGCGCCGTTATGAAACTCAATCACGCCGTCAGATTTACTGTAACGTTTGATAGCTTCTTTAGGCACAACGCTAAGTAAGCCGCTGTGGCCTTCAACCATGACCTGACGCGCTTCAACCAGGGTTTGGGCCACCAGGGCAATACGACAGAATTTATTGGAACAAATCCAGTCCCAGATGGTTTCAGCACCGGTGCGGGTTTTACCGAAGCCGCGCCCTGCCAGGATCAGCCAAGTTTGCCACTCCCTATCAACTGGTTCTAGCTGGGAAGGCCGAGCTAGGGTTTTCCAGGAATTAGGGAGCATCATTAGGTTGACTGGATCCCCGCCTGCACAGGCGTGACAGAGGTGGGGTTGAGGATGACAAGAGTTGTGTTGAGAATGACAGCGGGGGCTCTTTACCCTTCCCGCATTTCTTTTGTCATTCCCGCGGAGGCGGGAATACATCATGATTGATTTGACTGGATTGCCACGGGCTTTCAGCCCTCGCAATGAGGTCTTACATCGTACGGCGGCTCCTCGCAATGACGCTCTATGCTCTATAGCCCATAACGATTGTATTGTTTTTCGAAGGGGTAACTTATGTAATGCGATCAAGACTTTCTATCAACTGAGAGCACTGCAAGCAGTATTATGCACAAATCCAAAAAGCCCCTAAAAATCATTTTTGACCCTCTGAACAGCCTAGTTTTGCTAGACCCAAAAATTTCTCTAGGGGCTTCTTTTTTGAAAAAGGGATTTTGTGGATCATCTGATAGATCTTCGGGTCAAGTCAGAGGAAAACTAGAGAATTGAAATCGAGGAAAGTTAGAAGTAGTAATCTTCTTTAGTTTCCATATGGCTTGACCATATGGTCCAGTGAGTAATATCAATATTTTTCAATTGGATCCTCTGGTCAAGCCAGAGGAAAATTAGAGAGGAAGCACCTTACCACCCCAGTCTCCCTACGACTTGATCGTAGGGTCCATATCTATAATTTCTGGATCCTCTGGCCAAGCCAGAGGAAAACTGGAAGTCGATCCTGGGATCAAGCCCGCGGAAAACTAGAGCGTTCTTCCCCCATTGAAACACCCCGAGAAACCTTCTACTGTTTGAGTACAATAGAGGGTTTTTTGTTATGTGGTTTTTAAGTTTCCTTAGTGTTTTTTTACTTTTAGGATGTACTAAAACCCCAGAAGACAAAGGAAAATTAGCCCAAGCTATTTACACCTCGCCCCAAGCGTATGTGGAAAAATCTGTTTTTTATGGAATAGTTCAAGCACGGCAAAGTAGCCCTTTGGTTGTACAAACTGAGGGAGTTTTAGACTGGCTAACGCAACCAGGCGATGAACTCTTAAAATCAACCTCAATTGCTAGGATTGATAATCCAGAAATTGAAAAAGCCCATGAGCTGGCAACCAACGCAGAATCTATTGCGCGCCAACAATATGATCGAAGTTCATCACTTGCTAAAAGCAATGCAGCCTCCCAACAGCAACGCCAAGAACGCGAACAAGTATGGATAACTGCACAGCAAAACCTTGCAAAAGCTGAAATAGACCGAAAAAAAGCGCAGTTCATTGCCCCCTTTGATGGAGTTTTGGGGCCGCACCTCATTCATGAAGGCACTCATGTTAAGGCTGGAGAAGTCATTGGCCATTTTTTCAACCCTTCAAATGTGGTTGTGGAGGTGCAAATCCCGGTGATGTTTAAGGAATCGTTAAAAGCAAATCAAATTGCCATTATTGCAGGAAAACAATATCCCCTGCCCCATGTGCCAAAAATGTTAAATCCTCATTCCAACATGATGGTTATTCATATTCCCATTCAACAGTCACCCTTTTTGATTGGGGAAATTATAGATGTGGAAATTCATTTGAAAGAATGGAACCAGGTAATTGTGCTGCCCTTGGGGTCAGTTAAATTTGAGGATGAGGGTGCATCTGTTTTGATATCGAATTCAGGAAAGCTTGAAAAACGCGCCATTACCATTGGGGTGAAAGATGCAACCCAGGTGGTTGTTGTGAAAGGGATTCAGCCCGGAGAGACCGTTTGTTCAGACCCTCATCATTATTATGAAGGTGATCGCATTATTCCGAAGTATCCTGAGTTGTAAGGGAATTGTTTGCCTGGATTCCCGCCTACGCGGGAATGACAAGCGGGATCGAGGAGATAACAAGAGAGATAGCAAGGATGACAAAGAGGTCGGGATGACAAAAGAGACCACCGCAGAGATAACAGAAGAAGCAACCCCAATACTAAAAAAGCAAGGGAATGTAAAAGAAGCACTAGCAACTCCCAATACTGTCATCTCCGCGAAGGCGGAGATCCAGGAAATATAATGCGTAATTATTGGGTTTACATTCTTTGTTCTGAAAAAAATGGGACTTTGTATATTGGAGTCACCAATGATTTAGCCCAACGTGTTTATCAGCATAAACAAAAATCCGTTGAAGGTTTTTCAAAAAAATATTCCGTCGACAAACTCGTGTATGCAGAATCATGTAATGATATTCACGCCGCCATTCACAGAGAAAAGCGTATTAAAAAATGGAATCGTTCCTGGAAAATAAGATTGATCGAAGAGCAAAATCCAGAGTGGAAAGATTTATATGATGTTATCATTTGACTGGATTCCCGCCTGCGCGGGAATGACAAAGAGGGCCGTGGGAATCATAACCAAGGAAACGGCAAAAGAAGCACCCAATAATGTCATCTCCGCGAAGGCGGAGGCGGGAATGGCAAGGGCTATCCCTACGGCCCACGTTTTTTAACGGGGCAACGCTTGACCGTAGGGCCCATATCAATACAAAATCACAAACCATCAAAATAAAAATTCATAAAATTAAAATATTTTTATGTATTTACATTGCATTAACTTAATATTAAGCAATTGAAATATACAATATAGACTTAAACTTATTTTTTGAAATAAAGAGGCTTCTACACTTTATTTTTTAAATTCAAGCTGAAGTGTTGTGAGCCTCTCTGTTTTACGGAGGTCTGCATGCCTAACCCTTACTTTAAAATAGTTTTTAGCAACACGTTCTTTATTTTATCACAGCTTGTAGCCGCTGGTGACAATGGTGATCTGCCACCTCAAGACGATGAATTGCATACCCCTCCTTCCTATAGAGGATCCTTATCGTCACAAAGTGATAACGGATCAACCCCCTCTATACCCGAGCATCCCTTTGATGCATTAATGAATAAGTTGCGCGCCATAGAACTGGTCGATAGAACACTTGATCCATGGAAAAAAGCTATTTTGGAGTACAAAGCATCCTTCCAAGGGTCTGAGACCCCAGCATTTACGCTTATTCGCCGACAACTTATTGGGGCTCATCTCGATGTACGTAGATACATACTAGCAGATCGGGCTGTAAGCGCCCTGATCGAGTCAGCTAGTGGCGGAACTTATCCTTCAACCTTAGCGTTCCCTTTTCCTTCTTTTTCCCCACATCCTACGACGCCTCATACCCCGCCCCAAAGAGTAGATATCCTATCGCTTCCAGTAAGTAAGTTTCATCGGCCGATACCACCAAGCCTTGATCCTGGGCTTTTGGCACCGCCTGCAAGCTTAAGTCTTGATTCACTTGCTTTGCCTGCAGGTGGCACAGTGGTTGGCAAATTGGTACCAACGGCTGATGAACTTTTCACCCATCTGGGTCGATTTATTGCTGGACAAGAGGAAGCCTTGCAATCCCTTAGCTTTTTAGCCCACCGATTTTTATGTAATAAGCTATTGGTTGACAAATCTAAGCCTGTTGCCGGCCGACCATCCCATTGCATCTTAACCGGACCAACTGGATGCGGAAAAAGTGAAACCTTAAAAAGGCTAGGAGAATTTGTAAATGCGCCAATCATGCACCTTAATGCACGCAGTTTAACCGACGAAGGATTTAAAGGACATAATTTCAGCGAGGCTGTTGCTGCTTTTTGCAAAGCAAACCAAAACCCACGCTCAGCAATTGTTGCTATTGATGAGGTTGATAAACTAGGCATAACTACAGAGGAAAGCATCAAGAACTTTGGAAAATCCATTCAGCATGTTCTATTAGCGCCTTTAGATGGCCACGCCGTTTCTTTGAAGGATAAAACTTTTACCCCGGTGAATTGGTGGTTCATTGGCACGGGGGCTTTTTCAGGCTTAAAGGGACGCCATGATGCAAAAGGAGGAAGAGGCACAACAGCTAGAACCCACAAAGATATTATAAGCTATGGGTTTGAGCCTGAATTTGTGGCGCGGTTTCACTCAATTATCCCTTTTAGTGGGCACACCATTGATACAATGATCGGCGTCATTAGCAAGGAAGATTCCCCCCTAGATCAAGCCAAAAAGGAATTCCAGCAATTTTATGGTGTAAACCTTATCATTGAAGAACAGGCGTTGCGACGTTTAGCTGCCTTAAGCCTTGAGATTGACCTTGGGGTGAGAAGCTTGAACACTGTTTTAAATAATGTGCTGCGTCCCTTTTATAGAAAAGCAGCTGATTTGCTGAAACAAGGTGACGTTCAAGACAGCCAAACCTTAACGGTGACCTTAACAGATATTCAACCTGTAATTGAACAATTGGCGCAAGACAATAAGGAAACAAGACAGGAACTGCCAGAAAGCATTAGGCATATGTATATGTAACGGGGAGAAAATTGCTCCCTCCTAGTTTTCCTCGGGCTTGACCCGAGGATCCACAAATCAAAAAACTATTGATATTACCAACTGGACCATATGGTCAAGCCATATGGAAACTAAGGGGGCGCGCCCCTTCCTGTTAGTTTTCCTCCGGCGCTTGTCCGCCATAGCTTTAGCAACGGCGGATGACCGGAGGATCCATAGTTCCTATCATCTCTTCTCATTCCTCAATGAACAATCTGGTGCTATAGTTTACTAGTTTTTGATATGCTGCTCTGTTCATGATTAACTTCTTCCTCAAGCACCCGATTATTGCCATTGTGTTAAACACCATGCTTGTGGTGGTGGGGTGGCTGAGTCTGCAGCATTTGCCCTTGTGCGAATATCCCCAGGTAAAAATTCCCGAATTTACGATTCAAACCCATTACCATAATGGTGATGCGTCTTACATGGAAGAAATTGTCACCAATACAATTGAAGACAAAGTCATGAGCCTTCCGGCAATTGAAAAAGTTCAATCAGAAACAAGCCAAGGTATGAGTAAGATTAACGTTGTCTTTAAAGTGGGTACCAATATTGATATCGCGCAAATGGGATTACGCGAAGCTATAGCCCAGGCAAATTTACCAAAGGAAATTTCCCCGTCACAAATTTTTAGGCGCGGTGGTAAAGATGACGGGGTGCCATTTTTTCTGATTTTAGTCAAATCAAGTAGCCACACCCCAGAAGAATTAACCCACTACACCAACTGTATTTTGCGCCATTCCTTTAGGGGTATTGATGGCGTAGCTGAAGTTGAGGTGATGGGTTCACCTTATAAAATGGATATTACCTTAGATGGGAAAAAGATGCGCCAATGCGGCATCAGCGCTAATAAGGTTTTTGAAGAACTAGAAAAAGTTTTAAAAAGTCACCCCTTAGGCAAGCTACACGAGCTTTACCCGGTTCGCCTTGATCAACCTTTAACTACCCCTTGCGACTTTCAAAAAATCATGATTCCGAACGGTAAAAAGCCATCGGTTGCCTTGGGGGATTTTAGCGCGATCGCTTACAAGAAAAACAATAGCGATTTCCGTTTCCATATTAATGGCAAACCAGGGGTGGGGATTATTATAAAAGACGCTAGTACAGCAAACCCTTTAGATATATCCGATGAAGTCCACAAAAAGATTGACCATTTAAAAAACACGCTGCCTAAAGACATATCGTTAAAAGTGATTATTGATCAGGCGGAATTTATTCGCAGTAGCCTTAAGCAGGTGCGTAATAGTTTAATTGAAGCGACCATTTGTGTAATGGTGATTGTAGGGTTGTTCTTAGGTTCTGTACGCTTAAGCCTGGTTCCACTTGTCACGATCCCCCTATCGTTAATGGGGTCATTGGCAGTGTTAATGGCATTTGGCTATTCGATTAATACATTAACCCTTTTGGGGGCTGTGTTGGCGACCGGATTGGTTGTTGATGATGCAATTGTGGTTTTAGAAAACATCAGCCGCCACCGGCACAACACCAAAAATGTGTTTGAAGCGGCACTTTTGGGAACCCGGGAAATTACGTTTGCAATTATTGCTATGACCCTAACGTTGGCAAGTGTCTATTTGCCGATCATTTTTCAAAAAGATGCCCTGGGTCAATTATTTGCAGAATTTGCTGTTAGCCTATCTGCGGCCGTTATTATATCGGGCATTACTGCGATTACCTTGACACCATGGCTGAGCATGATTGCCCTTAAAAGTAAGACATCCCACCAAGTCCCTAAGATTATCACCTGGCTTGAAGATATGTATTTAAAAATTAAAACCATGCTCAATCCTTGGCCTACTTGGATTTTCGGAGCAGCGTTTATTGCTTGTGTTATTGGTTCCGTACTTTTGGTAAATACTGTGCCAAAGGGAATTGGCCCCAAGGAAGACCGCGGCATTATTGGGCTTTGGGTGCCAGCGCGGGCTGGTAATAGCATGGATGTTCGTGAACAAATGACCTATGAATTGGACAAGCGCATTCAAACGTTAAAAAATGTTCATGAGCGCCTTAGCTTTATTGGAAACTGGGGATGTACGGTTTGTTGTATGTTAACGCCACCCGGGAACCGTACCCACACTGAGGAATTGTACAAAAATCTGCAAAAAGATGTTGATGCGAATATTCCTTATACCTGTTACGCATGGAGTGTTTCTACCGGCATTCCTGGAATAAACGCTGATAGCCAAGCGGATATACATTTGGGGATTATAAGTCCGGCACCGCTTAAACAACTATACGAATCTGCCGCGCAAGCCATGCAAATAGTGCGTCAAACAAAATTCTTCATGAACGTTCATTTGGACAAAACACAAAATACGACAGCGCAAAAATGCTCCCTGCACCCTCACTTAGTTCAAAAATTTAAGCTTAAGCAGGATGACATTTTAAGTAGTATTGAAATCTATTTAAGTGGCAAAAAGCATTTACATTTTTTCAAAGATAACCAGCGCTACCCAGTTGACCTACATACCTTGCCAATAGACCAAGACATTAATCGGATATATGTTGCTAATGAGGAAGGGGAACTATTTGCCATGGGCTCTGTTGCCACCATGGCTCAAGAACAAATTCTTGAACCTATATTGCACTTGAATCAGAAACGCTTGATGCTGATCAAAATGACACCACAACTTGGCACAAATGTAGAAAATGCAAAACAGCAGATTGGCAAAAAATTAAAGGAAGCCCTCGTCAATCAAGAGGCATTTGGTTGGCTTGATAGTGATTCTATAGGAGCTAATAGCAATGAACGCATGATGGCGTTGTTCTTTACAGCCCTTGTGTTTATTTACGCTATTTTGTGCATTCAATTTGAGAGTTTCTTTGATCCGTTATTGATTTTACTAACCGTACCTTTTGCCACCTTTGGCGGGTTGTTATGGATTTGGACGAGTGGGCAAAGTTTAAATATTTTCTCACAAATTGGCCTGATTACCTTGATTGGATTAATTAGCAAACACGGGATTTTGCTGGTGGAATTTGCTAATAAAGCAAATGAAAATGGCGCGACCAAAAATTGGACAGAGGCATTTGAACAATCAGTAAACAAACGTTTCCGCCCGATTATGATGACAACCGCCGCGATGGTGCTGGGATGCGTTCCCCTGGCATTGGTTAGTGGGCCAGGTGCCGAAATTCGCCAATCCTTGGCTGGGGTTTTGATTGGAGGATTGTGCTTTGGCACCATGGGAACGCTATTTTTGTTTCCAAGGTTAGCAGCGTGGGTTAAGGAGAAATGTTCCACTGTCATACCCGTGAAAACGAGTCTCCAGGAAGTTTAATCATTTTGGATTCCCGCCTTCGCGGGAATGACAAGGTCATCAAGAGCTTGACTTTCCTCGCCACACTCCTTAAATATAATTTATGACATTGAGCTATTTTACACAGAATCCTTGTTTTCTTTATAAGCGACCTTGCAACGCATAGGGCTGTCGTCTTTTTAGACGCATAAACAGCCGGTTGCGTGGGATATGCTTTTTCTTCCCCCAAAACCTTAGACTAAATTAGACATCCATCTCTTTTTAATGGTGGATCTGTATATGTTTTTTTCATCAAAAAATTTAATAACATAACTCAAATAAGGAGCTTACCATGACTATCTCTTACGACGATTTTGAAAAAGTTGACATCCGTTCTGGCAGTATTGTGAAAGCTGAGCATTTCGCCCGTGCCCACAAGCCAGCCTACAAAGTTTGGGCAGATTTCGGTCCTGAGATTGGGATCTTGCAGACTTCTGCCCAAGTAACAGTGCATTACACGCCCGAATCCCTGATTGGTCGCCAAATCCTGGGAGCTGTAAATTTAGGTGAAAAAAACATCGCCGGGTTTGCTTCGCAATTTCTCATGCTTGGGTGCGCTGATCTTCAAGGTGCGGTTTGCTTAGCAAGCCTAACTCCAAATGTGGAGAATGGGAAAAAGCTATTTTAGGATCAATTTGCACATGGAATTATTTAACTGGATCCCCGCCTGCGCGGGAATGACAAAAGAAGCAATGGCACCTCAAGCGCCTGTCATCTCGGCGAAGGCGGAGATCCAGGAAATTTTATCAATTTAGATTTTCGCCGCAGTCTCCCTACGACTTGATCGTAGAGTCCATGTCTATGCTCTTGGATCCTCCGGTCAAGCCGGAGGAAAACTTCCCCTCATCAGTCTCCCTACGACTTGATCGTAGGGTCCAGGTCTATAATTGGTGGATCCTGGGGTCAAGCCAAAGGAAAACTAGAAAGAGTGGTCAGTTGGACAATTCGCCCCTTTGGTGTAGGATACTGAGTACGAGAGACGCGCCATGCACTGTAAATCTATCCTTTCCTTTTTTTGGTATCACATAAAGCCTTACAAGTGGTTTTACCTTGTGATGTTGTTGGGGCCAACTATTGGAAGCCTGCAGCCGCTAGCATACAATTATTCGATTAAGCTGTTTCTTGATGTCATGACTGCAAATGCAGCTTTTACGTATCAGGATATTCTTTACCCCATTTTTCTATTTGTTGCCACGCAAGTTGTTGTATCTGTTGTGTGGACCTCTGGCCAAATCGCTGAATTAAAAGCTGAGCCCTATGTCAGGCGTTCAATTTTGCTGCAATCTTATGATTACGTGACACACCATTCCTATAAGTTTTTTCAAGATAATTTTACCGGCGCTATTAGCAGCAAAGTAAAAGGACTAGTTGATGGCTACGATAAATTTTGGACCGAAATAAATCATGGCCTTATGCATAATATTTTAAAGAGCCTTGTTAGTTTAAGTGCTCTTTTTTTTGTGAATATAAAGCTGGGATTTTTTGTTTTGGTATGGACCGTACTTTATGTCCCCATCATGTACACGCTTTCTACAAAATTAAATAAACTTTCCTTCCTAGAAACAGAAAGTATTCACGCTATTATTGGCCAATTATCCGATACCCTTACCAATATTATTTCCCTGTTTTCCTTTGCCGCGCGTAAAAAAGAATACGCTGCACTGAACCATCAGATCTCAAATGATTTTATTCCAAAGCAAATCAAAACCTATAAACAGAACATTAAGCTCAACATTATTGGGTGGATTCTGTATTTTATTTTGTATTTCTTCATTCTTTTTTACATGATTCACCTTAGAAGTATTGGGGCAATTTCTGTGGGAGATTTTGCATTTGTTTTGGGTATTACGTTTGTTGTTGCGGATGATATATGGAAATGCACCATCTCGTTACAAGATTTCTCTAAAACCATGGGAGATTTAAAAAGCTGCCTCTCCGTTTTAAATACGCCACAGCAACATACGGATCCAGAAAATGCAAAGCCCCTGGTACTAACTACCCCAAAGATAGAGCTGAAAAACGTTAGCTTTGGTTATAGTGATAAGAATTTTGTATTCAATGGCCTTTCTCTGATCATCAAACCAGGAGAAAAGGTAGGGCTGGTTGGCCATTCGGGTTCTGGAAAATCATCATTGATAAATCTATTGCTGAAATATTTCACCGCAACCAGTGGTGAAATTCTGATCAGTGACCAGAACATTGCTGAAGCCACCCAAGATTCTGTGAGAGAGCAGATTGCGATCATCCCTCAGGATACGTTGTTATTTCATCGAACACTGATGGATAACATTCGTTATGGCAAGCCCACAGCCACCAATGAAGAGGTGATCCTTGCAGCCAAGCGTGCGCACTTGCATGATTTCATTAGGACCCTGCCCGACCAGTATCAATCTTATGTGGGGGAAAGAGGTATCAAATTATCGGGGGGACAACGGCAACGAATTGCCATTGCGCGAGCGATTTTAAAGGATGCACCGATTCTTATTTTGGATGAAGCAACATCGGCCCTTGATAGTCAGACCGAGAAATTCATTCAAGATAGCTTGAACTTTCTGATTAAGGACAAACAAAAAACCGTGATTGCCATTGCCCATCGTCTTTCAACTTTGAAACACATGGACCGGATTATCGTGCTTGATAAGGGCCAAATTATTGAAGAAGGAACACACGCTACTTTGGTACAAAATAAAGATAGCCTGTACAAAAAATTGTGGGATCTACAGGAGTTAAAATAAAATTTTGGGGGACATTTTGTTTTTTGACAAACCATAACAAAACATAGTTTTGTGGATCCTCTGGTCAAGCCAGAGGAAAACTTGGGAGAGTGAGTGCAGTTTCCCTACGACTTGATCGTAGGGTCCATATCTATGTTTTTGGATCCTCTGGTCAAGCCAGAGGAAAACTGGAGAGTGGGACCCGAGGAAAACTAGAAAGGGGCACCCCATATTAAAAATATCCTTAGATCTTAAAAATAAAATATGCTGAAATAAAATTAACAAATTTTTTATCTATTCATCCATAGAATTACCAAGGAAGTATGTAAACCTGCTGATTATGTTTTAACTATAGACTTAAGGAGAGTGTATGTTTGCCTTTAAGAAATTCAAAGTTTTTGGTGTGTTGGTTCTTTTAAATTTGATGATTTCAAGTGGGCACGCCACAGACTCAACAGACTCATCTGCCGCGGAATTATACAAAGATCCTTCCTTGGATGAGCGAATTGGCAGGGCATCCTCTACATTTTTTAGCTTTGCCATGAGCGGTGCCAAGGGCGCGCTCGATTTAACGGGAAAGGTTGCACGTCGAACTGCAACGTTAGTTGCCAATAATCCGTTGCCATTTGTGGTTGCTGGTGCATGTTTAGCAGCGCCCCAAGTAGGCGCATTACCTGTTCTTGCTTACTGTCAGGGTCTTATAAATACTCTTGGTGAAGCCGCTACGGGAGCTAGCTTTTGGCTATTTAATTCAACCATTGTACCGTGTTTAGAAGGTAAAGATTTCACTTGTTGTAAAACACCATACACCCAGGAGAGCGGTCCTTGGGCTCTTACTGTGGATGGCTGTAAATATCTATGTGATATGTTGAATCCTATAACTCTTATTTGCCCAACACCCGGATCTACTTTTTGCCGAGAAGATCCATATACAGGCGCAAATTCTAAGTGTTGGACAACGCCTTTGTGTCGCTCGACTTACTAAAACCTTAACCTCAAGAAGAGAGCCCTTTTGTAATATAGGGGGATGCATAATCCCCTCTTTTCCTCCATTAATTTTAAAAATTTATCTAAAATTGTTTGGGACATTTTATTTTTTGACAAAAACCGGGTTTTTGATATTATGAAATTGTAATCTTAAGAATTGCGCCTGATGGCATTGTTCGAATCGACAATCACTAAAATAAATATTTACCTGAATTTTTTTTTGTTTTTTAAATTAACTTATTATTAGCAAAATTACATCATTATATTAGTTAATAATTAATATAATGAACAAGAGAAATATATGCAAATAAAATTAATCTCCCTAACCCTTGCGGTACTATTTGGTATAAACGCTCTAGCTGCTTCAGCGGCGGAAGCGCAATGCCAACAAGAATTCAATGCAAAAAAAACTGCGTTGGGGGCACATTACGGCCCACGTTTAAATACAAAAGTTAAGGATCCTGCTGTTCAGGCGGAATATCAAGCACAAATAGCGCAAGCGCAGAGCAAACTTAATATGTGCTTAAACTCCCCTGCTGTTAAAGAAGAGAAAGCTGCCGCTGCAAAAGCAGAAGCTGACAAACGGGCGGCGGAAGAGGCAGCAGCAGCTGCTGCAGCCGCTACTAAAGCAGCAGAAGAAGAAGCAGCACACGCACTAGCTGCTGCTAACAAAGCTAAGTGCCTTAAAAATTGCCCTAAAGACCCGACTAAAAGAGCGGCTTGCCAAGCAAGGTGCTAGGGAGCGCTGGGTACAAATTTGACTAGTAATATGGACCCTACGATCAAGTCGTAGGGAGACTAGGGAGCTGGCAACATCCCCCCTCTCTAGTTTTCCTCTGGCTTGATACCAGGATCCAATTGAAAAATATTGACATTACTCACTGGACCATATGGTCAAGCCATATGGAAACTAAAGAAGATTGCTTCTTCTAGCTTTTCTCGATTTCAACTATCTAGTTTTCCTCCGGATTGATCCCAGGATCCACCAGAAGGATCAACGAATATCAAGATCTAGCAAGTGAAACTTGCACAATAGTACCGCGCTAAAAGCATGAGGCTTTTGGCGTTTTTTTCAATTACACATTATGGATCCCGCGATCAAGTCGCGGGACGACGGGAACGCCCATGAAAAACTTTTTCAAAAATCTAAAAACAACCAAAGCGAATCCAACCGGAAGCGCAAATATGCTGGCCATAGGCTCAGTCGGCAAGCCGGTGTTCACCCCCAGGTATTATGAACAGCTGGCTGACGAAGGGTATCAACGCAATGTGATTGTGTATCGTTGTGTGAACATTATTGCCCGGGGGTTGGGCTCAGTGCCCTGGCTTTTATATGATAAAGAAGAGGAAGTTGAACAGCACCCCTTGTTGAATTTGCTAAATTGCCCAAGCCCAAACCAGGCAGGGTCAGCGTTTATGGAATCGGTAGTTAGTCATTTATTGCTTTCAGGAAATGCGTACCTTGAAGCTGTGTTTAATTGCTTGGGGCAAGTAGAGGAATTGTACCCTTTAAGGCCAGATCGAATGCGGATACTCGCCGGCGCATCAGGCATAGAAGCTTATGAATATGCAGTTGGCACCCATAAGAAATTGTACGGGGTTGATGCCAATGGCAAAGGCGTAATTTTGCATATAAAACTGTTTCACCCGCTTCATGATTGGTATGGCCTAAGCCCAATTGAAGCAGCGGCGTGTAGTATTGATCAGCACAATGCGGTGTCTAATCATAACTTGGCACTTTTGCAAAATGGTGGCCGGCCATCGGGGGCGTTTATTGTAAAGCCCAATACCAATGGGGTGCCTTTAAGTGAACAGCAACGTGTTCAACTTCGTGAAGATATTCAACATTTGTATGAAGGAGCCAAGAATGCCGGTCGTGTAATGATGATGGAAGGGGATTTTTCCTGGCAAGACTTAGGGCTTAGCCCAAAGGATTTGGATTTTATACCCGGCAAAAGTGTTTCTGCCCGGGAAATTTGCCAAGCGTTTGGCGTACCCCCTATGTTGGCGGGCATTTCTGGGGATGCAACCTTTGCAAACTACCGGGAAGCGCGGTTTCATTTGTGGGAAGATACGATTTTGCCCCTGTTAGACCATTTGGTAGCAGAGTTGAATTTGTGGTTAGCCCCCTTTTTTGGGAAAAGCTTGCGCTTAGCTTATGACCACGACAGCATCCCTGCCCTTTCCCCTAAGCGCGAAGCAGCTTGGGCAAAAATTTGCACCGCTGATTTTTTAACAA
>CANJXJ010000026.1 GCA_947478955.1 Alphaproteobacteria bacterium
GAAGAACTAAAGGCGCTTAAAAATTAAGCAAATAAGGTGGTTAATAACGAAAACAATTCGTTAAATGCCACTCTTTCTCTCTCAAATCCCCCGCGTATTCCTCAAATAAACTAAAATCTTCCCCTAGTCTCAAATTTTGCAGAGGGTTCCATTTAATATTAGGACCACTTCAAGAATGGATTGAAGCAAGGAGACAGGCAAAGAGACAAAAGAGAAGAAAAAGATGAATTCTTAAACAGAATTCATCTGTTAGCATTTTATTTCTTTGCTTTTGCTGCAGTTTTTGTTTTTGGCGCAAGGCTGGCTTTTGGTTTAAAGCCAGCTTTAGGCGGAGCATTACGTTTTTTTTCTAAAATTGCCAATGCTTCTTCCAAAGTAATTTCCATAAAATTATAAGCCTTAGGAATTGAAGTAAAAGAGCCATCGTATTTTAAATAAGGTCCAAAACGTCCAATACCTACAAGAATATCGTCCTGTGTATCGGGGAACTTCCCAATAGACGCTGGCAACGAAGCTAATTTAAGCGCTTGCTCCAATGGCATTGCATAGGGGTCAAATCCAGGGGGTATACTTACCCGTTTTGGTTTTTTGACATCCTTTTGTTCCCATTGTAAGTATGGACCATAAGGACCTTTGCGAACAGTGATATCGACCCCCAGATTAGGGTCTTGACCAATGACAATAATGTCATTAGCTTCTTGTAATCCATCTTCTGACTGGACAGAACCATTCAGTGATTTTGTATACTTGCAATCAGGATAACGATTACATCCAAGAAATGGGCCAAATTTACTAAGTTTTAGGGAAAGTTGGCCTTCGGTACAGGTTGGGCAAGCTTTTGGGTTTTCCTTGGTCATATCGAACAAAGAAGCCTCAAGATCTTTTTGCACATCATCCAAAACCTGGCTTATTTTTAAAGGTTCAGCCTGTTTAACTGTGTCATGAAACGGTGCCCAAAAGGCATTCATTACATCAATCCATCCACGCTTACCATCTGAAATATCATCAAGCTGTTCTTCAAGATCAGCAGTAAAATCATACTGTATATATTTCGGGAAATAGTGGCTTAAAAATGAAGTTACCAGCCTGCCGCGTTGATCAGGATGGAATTGGCGTTTTTCAATACGCACATAGTCACGATCCTGCAATGTCTGAATTAATGAAACATAGGTTGAAGGACGGCCAATGCCCAATTCTTCAAGCTTTTTCACAAGACTTGCTTCTGTATAGCGAGGAGGAGGTTGGGTGAAATGCTGTTCGGGGACGATAGTATTAATTGCGATGGCCTCGCCTACACTGAGCGGAGGCAGTATACGATCATCATCCTCACCAGCTTTCTCATCTTTATTTTCTTGGTCTTTGCCTTCTTGGTACAACTTTAAGAAGCCATCAAAAATAAGTGTTGAGCCGGTTGCACGCAAAATTGTTTGCTTGTCGTGAGATACGATATCCACCCCTACTTGATCAAACAATGCATTTTCCATTTGACTAGCGAGCGTACGCTTCCAAATAAGTTCGTAAAGCTTCAACTGAGCATCATCAAGATAAGAAGACATTGCTTTTGGAGTGCGCACCACATCTGTGGGTCGAATGGCTTCATGAGCCTCTTGTGCATTTTTTACTTTGCTTTTGTAAAGCCTAGGTGCTGCAGGTAAATATTGTTTTCCAAAATCTCTTTCAATAAATTCCCGAGCCGCCGTTAAGGCATCATTTGAAAGATTAACGCTGTCGGTACGCATATACGTTACCAAACCGATAGTTTCTCCCCCGATATCAACACCTTCGTATAAACGCTGCGCTAGTTGCATTGTCTTTTTTGGGCTAAAACCAAGTTTTCGTGAAGCTTCTTGCTGTAAGGTTGACGTTGTAAAGGGCGCTGCAGGATTACGACGAACCTGTTTTTTTTCAATTTCACCAACAGTAAATGTTGATTTTTCTATAATTTGTGCTGCTGCTTTGGCTGCTTCTTCATCTGGCAACCCAAATTTCTCTAGCTTTTTGCCATGAAGATAATTAAGTCTGGCCATGAAATTAACGCTTGCGCTATTCATGCATTGGGTTTCAACTGACCAATATTCCTGCGTTTTGAATGCTTCTATTTCTTGTTCACGTTCAACAATTAAACGCAACGCTACAGATTGCACCCGGCCAGCAGAACGAGCACCAGGTAATTTTCTCCACAAAATAGGTGATAAAGTAAAACCAACCAAATAATCAAGCGCTCGACGTGCCAAATATGCATCGACCAACCCCTTATCAACTTGCCTTGGCTCTTTTAGAGATTCTTGTACCGCACGCTTAGTAATTTCATTAAAAACAATCCGTTGCACATTCATGCCCTTGGTTGCTTTCATTTCTTCTAAAACTTGCTGGATATGCCAAGAGATTGCTTCTCCTTCACGATCCGGGTCGGTTGCGAGAAATAAATTTTTAGCGCCCTTAGCAACGGTCACAATATCTTTAATGCGCTTTTTGCCTTGTTCATCAACTTCCCAAATCATGGCAAAGTTATCGTTTGGATTCACTGATCCATTTTTTGATGGCAAATCACGTATATGCCCATAGCTAGCAACAACTTTAAAGTCAGCACCTAGATATTTGTTGATAGTCTTTGCTTTCGATGGCGACTCTACAATAACGACACTGTGTGTCAAGAAAACCTCTGCTTTTTAAATTTTTTAAGTAACTTGCTCTTTAGCATCGCACTCTAGCAAGTCCAATAACTCATTACAAGCAGCACCTTACAGATAGAATAACGATATATCAATTTAAAAAATGGTAACAGAGTATTTGTTGAATATAAATACCCTCCTCTCATTTTAATGATGAAATTAATTCCTAAATTCTCTTTTTCGTAGAGGCAGCAGAAAGATAATGACTATCTGGAATGATAACCGTAATTTGGCGTCCCCAACGGGATTCGAACCCGTGTTGCCGCCTTGAGAGGGCGATGTCCTAGGCCTCTAGACGATGGGGACCTTATGATATATCTAACCATTTTCTGTGGTTTTGGCAAGTAAGCAACCTCAATTAGAGTTTAAAAGACATTACGCAAATGCCCCCGCTCTCTTGCCTCACTGGCTATTTAGGATAATTTCATTCCAACCTATCTCTTAATTATGTTAGTAAAATTTTGGAGTGCAGCTCGTATTTAAGCTCACGATTTTAAATTATCTAATTTTTTTTCCAATCGATCTATCTGCTTTTTCAAGCTCTCAAGAAGCACCTGCTTATCATCTGTTTGGTTTTGACTATCATTTGAATCAAAGACTTCTTCTTCAATTGATTGCAGTGCATCAACCACAACGCCGATAAATAAATTTAAGACAATGAAAGACATCAGCACATAAAAAGATATAAAATATATGCCTGCGTATGAGCATGCTTTTTCAGTTTCTCGCATCACATTTGCCCAATCATCTCCGCTTAAAACTTGAAACATCGTTTTCATGGCTACGCCAATATGCTGAAAGTGCTCAGCGCCGAAGTCGCGAAATAAAAATACACCAAGAACGGAGAAAATATAAAAGAATACTAATAGTATAAACAAAACATGAGAAATACCGGGAACAGCTTTCCAAAACCCTTTAATAAGACGTCGCATTTTTGGAAATGCGTCGATCATTGACATTAAATGTAGTAAGCGAAACGCTCTAATTACCGGTAAGAATCCTTGGTTGGGTAATAGAGAGCCCACAACAATAATTAAATCAAAAATGTTCCATCCACTTCTAAAAAATGAGACTCCTCCAGCTAGTAATTTGATGGTTAATTCGATAACAAATATGCATAAAATGAATTTGTCTGCGTGGTGAAAAATACCCAAAATATTTTCAGGAATGTGTTCAAATGTTTGTATGCCAATGATAAGGGAATTCAGGATAACGACTGATCCAATAAAAAAATGTCCAGCTTTGGATTCCATGAATTCATATAGCTTTATAATATTCTTGTGAAGAACCATGAGGAAAACCTTAAAAAGATTATAAAACTATTGTAACCTCATTTAAGCGCCGATGAAAAGCATGTGAAAAATACTTCTAGAATCTGCGTAATTTGCCCTTCAAAAAGTGAGTTTTCCCTTGCAACTATATTGCTAACAGGTTTACGCAGCCGCCAGCAAATTGCCTTCCATCACTGTAATTGCCTGAGCAGTTAAAGTGACCCGATTGTTTTCCAACGTCACTTTAATAAACCCAGTGCGATCAGAAACTTGCAGCGCATTCATTGATGTTTTATTTAGTTTTTCGGCCCATAACGGTGTGAGACGACAATGGGCAGAACCACAGACAGGATCTTCTGGGATGCCTACTTTTGGAGCAAAGTACCTGGAAACAAAATCAATATCTGAATCAATTTCCCCTTCATTTAAGGCGGTAACCGTTACCGACCTGCAAGGTAATTGAGCAATCTTTGCAAAATTAGGCTTCAAATCACGCACCGCCTGCACAGAAGGCAAGACGACAACGTACATGATGTCATCTTTATAAACCGATGTAACCGGTACAAAACCAAGGGCTTTGTTTAACAATTCTGGCATCGGTGCAGGTTCAATTACAAAGCTTGGAAAATTCAGCGTTATCCAACTACCATTGCGTTGCGCAGTTAAGGGACCACCCATTGAATCAAAAGTGATAATATCATCCTTCACATGCCCTTGTTCCCACAATAAATGCGCTGCAGCAAGGGTGGCATGTCCACACAATCCACATTCATCTTTCGGAGAAAACCACCGGATATGATAGTGATTGCTTGTGATTTTTTTCAAATATGTGGTTTCGGAGTAATTCACTTCAGCTGCAATTTTTTGGGCAAGATCATCGCTTGGAAATTCTGAAACAATGCATACACCCGCTGGATTTCCTTTAAAAGGTTCGTTTGTAAAAGCATTAACTTGCCAAATATGCATATATTCCTCAATTGATGATTGCAGTTTGTAAGTATTCAAGATATTTTGAAAACACATTTGTTTCAATACGTAACATTAGAAATTTAACAAGGATACCTGATTATGTCTATAAATTCCTCCGTAAGCGCTGCTGAATTGCGCCAATTTATTGAAAAAATTGAGCGTCTTGAAGAAGATAAGGCTGAAATTCAAAATCACATTAAAGATATACTTACCGAAGCTAAGGCCCAAGGATTTGACACAAAAATCATGCGCCAAGTTATTCGCATGCGTAAAATGAAAAAAGAAGAACTGATTGAGCAGCAAGAACTTCTTGACGTGTATACCCATGCGTTAGGCATGCAGGTTGAAGCAGAAGCCAAAGCTGCCTAATGCTGCAGCTGTTCAACACCTTAAGCAAACAAAAAGAGGTTTTTAAACCGATTGATGCTAGTAATGTTGGCATGTATGTATGCGGGCCTACAGTTTATGATCTGGCTCATTTAGGTAATGCTAGGCCAGTTGTTGTTTTTGATGTGCTATTTCGGCTTTTGCAAAAGCGATACCCTAAAGTAACATACGTGCGCAACATTACAGATGTTGATGATAAAATCAATGCAGCGGCACATGCTAATGGGGAAGATATCCGTGATTTAACAACGCGTACAGCAAAAGCTTATGATGAAGATATGGATGCCTTAAGTGCATTGCCTCCAACCCATGAGCCGCGGGCTACCGATCATATTAATGAGATGATTACAATAATTGAATCATTAATAAGCCGTGGGTATGCCTATGCCAATGAAGGTCATGTTTTGTTTAGGGTGCAAAAGTATAAAGAGTACGGACACCTTTCAAGGCGAAATCAAGATGAATTACTAGCTGGAGCTCGCGTTGAAATTGCCCCCTATAAAGAACATGCAGGCGATTTTGTATTGTGGAAACCCTCAACGGCTGAACTTCCCGGATGGGACAGTCCATGGGGACGCGGCAGGCCGGGGTGGCACGTTGAATGTTCCGCAATGAGCAAAGCCTTCCTTGGAAATACATTTGATATCCATGGCGGCGGTATTGACCTTGTGTTTCCGCATCACGAAAACGAAATTGCTCAAAGTTGCTGCGCTCATGACACTGACCGTATGGCGATGGTTTGGATGCATAACGGACATCTGTTAGTTAATGGAGAGAAAATGTCAAAATCCCTCGGGAATTTTTTCACAGTGCGTGATGTACTGAAAGATTACCCCGGGGAAGCTATTCGATTTGCTTTTTTGAGTACTCATTATCGGCAGCCTCTTGATTGGACGGATGAAACTCCAAAAAATGCAAAAACCACACTAGATAGATTTTATAGAGCCATTGAATTCTCTACCGAAGATAATGCAAGTGCAAATCTTGTGGTTACCGCCCTAGAAGATGATTTAAATACACCCTTAGCGATTAGTCATTTGCATGAACTTGCTAATACCGTATTTACGACAACAGATAATACCCAAATTCAGGCGGCTAATACATTAAAAGCGTGCGGAAAATTTTTAGGTCTGCTTACTCAGACCCCCCAAATTTGGTTTCAAGGCCAAACCGATAATCAGGGCATAGACCAATTAGTGACTGCGCGCCATCAAGCTAAAATAGCAAAGGATTTTGCTGAAGCTGACAGAATTCGTGCATTACTTATCGGACAAGGGATAACCCTTGAAGATGGCCCGGATGGAACAATTTGGCGCCGTGCATAAATGATCAATCCTATTATTCTTTTGCATCAGGTTCAGCTCGCTGAAAATCTGGGGGCCGTTGCTCGTGCAATGGGAAACTTTGGCATAAAGAATTTACGATTAATTCAACCTAAATGTGACCCAGACGATCCTAAAGCAATTGCTATGGCGGTTGGTAATGAAAGCGTATTAGAAACAGCAAGCATTTATCAAAGCTTAGAGCATGCAGTTGGTGACTTAGAATTAGTTTTTGCAACCACCGCTGTAGAACGTGAGTTAATTAAGGAATACCACACCCCAAGAGCAGCAACACCCCTAATGAATGGAAAAAAAGTTGGGTTACTATTTGGCCCTGAACGCACTGGCCTTAGTAATGAAGATTTATCAGTAGCAAATCACATTATTACTATTCCGGTTAATCCTGATTTTTCGTCATTAAACATTGCTCAAGCGGTTGTCATTATTTTGTATGAATGGTATCAGTCTCACGTACCCCAAGAATCGTGGTTACATTTGGGTGATACAAAACCAGTTAATCAAAAAGAACTACAGTATTTTTTCAAATCACTAGAGATAGAGCTAGATGAGGTGAATTTTTGGAGAGTGCCTCATAAAAAAGAAAAAATGTGGCAAAATATAAGGGCTGCATTTTTAAGAATGCAGCCCACTGAACAAGAGATTCGCACCCTTTACGGTGCAATTCAGGCAATCAAAAAGTAATTACCCTGCAGATATTTTTGCTCCGGCAGTACACAAGAACCTCTTATCTGAGAGGAAAGGAAATGCTTGCCTTCCTTTCGCAACAATAATACGGCCACGTGTCACTGGCTTTCCATTAACCAAGGGCTCATCACCCTTTGGTTGAACAACATACGTAAATATTGCTTCGCTATTCTCACTTTTTCTAAGTTCTTCAATCGCTAAATCACGAACAACTTTTCCTTCAGCAGTTTTAAAGTCTGAGGCTGGCTTACCAAGTAACGAAGGGTCTGTTGAAGCAACCACTGTTTCACTTCCTTCTTGGTAACACATTATCCGTAAGTCTTTTTCAGTTGCTTCAGTAATTGCGGCTTGAACTGGTAACTCACGATCAGTTGTTTGAGTTTGCCCATTAATTATTTTAAAAAGCTCTTCGAGACCGCTTACTTTTCCACCATGCACAATTCTTTCCATGATTTCGCGCATGTATGTTACCTGGGTATCGCTTACAGACAAAGATTTTGCATCCGATTTTGCCTCAATTTTAGGGGCATTTTTTTTGTCAGCAACGTCAGCGTGTAACCCAACTGTAGTTAAAGCGAGACCTATTAACAAATATCTTAATTTCATAACAACTAACTCCTAATTCTAAACTCTTGTTGATATTAACAAAATTTCCTAAAATTTTCTTCTTTTTTTAACGTTCCCCAAAAGTAGACAATCCTCTGTTGCAAAAAAGTACTTAATTTAACCAAAATCATCCATTAACTCTTCGACCGCATCTTTTTTAGAAGGGGCCTTTTTATCTTTAGCTACAGATTCTGTTTTAGTTTTTGGAGCGGATGTTTTTTTAGGGGGTTGATTAGGCCCATTATAAAGCTCAGGACCACGATAAAAAGCTGCCGCAACTCGGGTTGGCAACCTAGAACCTGTGGATTCTTTTGCCATGGGTTTATTATTATCATTCCCAGTCCAAATACCAAGAACCAAATTTTGGAACCCAATATCATTTTCTAAAGGCTCACGCATACTAATAAACCAAGCATCTCTGTCGCCATTACTGCCAGTTTTGCCCATTACTGTTGGTGATACATTAGCTGCTCCGCCACTTCCTTCACCAACGCAAGCTCTTAAAAGGACGCGCATTTTAGTCAGCACCTCCGCTTTGAGAATCATCTGAGTTGGTTGTTCTTCGCGTCTGTAGAGAATATTTCCTTGCTTATCTCGAATTTCCAAAATGCCATAGGGCCAAACCGCACGCCCTTGATTTGCATAAGTAGCAAATGCTGCAGTTAAATCTAAAAGGGTTGTCTCAATTGCCCCTAATGACAAAGAAATGTGTTCTTCCATAGGGCTGGTAATCCCTAGACGGTGCGCTACATCAATAACTTTACGAGGAGTCGCCTTCACCATTAGTCGAATAGCTACGCTGTTAACAGAACGGGCAAACGCTTCACGTATACTCACTTCACCACGGGTTTTCCAAGTAAAGTTACTTGGGTGCCAATTTCCAATAACAACAGGGCTATCTTCCACCATATCCTCGGGGTTCATGCCTTCTTCCATAGCAGCAAGATAGGTAAACATTTTAAAAGCCGATCCTGGCTGACGATGGGCTAGCACACGATTGAATTGGCTTTTTTTATAATCAACCCCTCCAACCATTGCCCGTACTGCACCATCTGGGGTCATTGCAAGCAGACCGAGCTGAGATGTCTTAAGTTTTGCTCCCATATCGGCAATGTAATCGATGCAAACATGGTCCGCATGGCGTTGCATTGCAGGGTCTAAAGTTGTTACCACAATCAAATCACGATCCATTCCATTAACAAGATTAGGAATAAGCTCCATAATCCAATCACAAAAATACTTAAAGCCGCTTTCTTGTTTGTTACTTTCAAGCACATGTATGCCTTCATTGAAATAGGCTTGCGCATTATCAATAAACCCTGCTTCTTGCATAAGTTGCAGAACAGTTTTTGCGCGTTCTTTGGCTTTTTCAGGGTTGGATGAAGGTGAATATCGCGACGGGGCTTTGAGTAATCCAGCAATAACTGCGGCTTCAAACACACTTAATTCCCGTGATGATTTGTTAAAATATCGTTGAGCTGCAGCTTCAATACCGAAAGTGCCCCCTCCTAAATACACACGATTCAGGTACATGGTCAAAATATCGTCTTTAGTAAACTTCCATTCCAACCAAACCGCTAATAATACCTCTAGAATTTTTCGTTTAAATGATCTGTCACTTACGGCAAAAGAACCTTCGGTGAAAAGTAAATTTTTTGCCAACTGCTGCGTTAAAGTAGAGCCACCTTGCACTACGCGTTTTGCGCGGTAATTTTCATAGGCCGCGCGCACAAGACCAATAAAATCAACACCAAAGTGGTAATAAAAGCGGCGATCTTCTACCGCCATAAGGGCTTGAGGCACATGTTTTGGTAAATCTTGAACACGAACCATTTCATCAAAAACATCCCCGTACGTACTAATAACAGTACCATCTAGAGTTTGGATAGTGATGCTTGGGGTGCGTACGTGGGTTTGCAAACGATTTAGATCAGGTAAATCTTGACCAAACCATAAAAGAATAAGCCCAAGAAGAATTGTCCCCCAAATACTTGCTAGTAAAAAAAAGCGACCCACAAGCCCCAAGAATGATCTTTTAACTTTTTTAGACTTAATTTTGGGTTTTTGAGGTTTCTTGGATGCCACTGGAGGAGCCTATACTCTAACTTGTCATACCCGCGCAAACGGGAATCCATAATGAATAATGATTCTGAATCCCCGCTTGCGCGGGGATGACAATGATGCAACGCAAAACCATTACCTCTATATATCCAAATTAATAACTTTCAATGCATTGGCTGTAATGAAGTCACGTCGGGGCTCAACAACATCACCCATAAGGGTTGAAAAAATTTCTTCAGCTTCTTCTGCGTGGTGCATCCTAACTTGCAATAACGTACGTGATTCTGGATCCATTGTCGTTTGCCATAATTCTTCGTCACCCATTTCACCAAGACCTTTATTTCGGCGATAGCTAACGCCTTTGCTGCCTTGATCCATCAACGCTTTTGTAAGCAATCCAATGTTTGAAAATGTTTCTTGTTTTCCTTCGCGTGCTGTAACGTGGAAAGTTAACGACTTACCAAGCACATCGACCAACTGAAGACGCATAGTCAGCAAGGCTTTCGCTTCCGGTGTTGCCCGTAATGATTCATCAAGCACCCATTTCTCATCTACTCCGCCCCAACTACGAATGAAAATCACTGTATTTTCTAACCCACGTTCGGCACGCCACACAGCATTTGGGTTATCACTTGCATTTAAGTGTGCAACAAGGGTTGTGTCTTGGTCTGGCAATGTTTCTTCAAAGTAGTTGAACACCAAAAGACCCTCTAATAATAAACGATTCGAAATGCGTCTAGCTAAAGGTTTAAAGGTGCTATCTGTTTTTAAAATTAAGCTTGCTAGTTGACGCCAGTCAGCACCCATAATCTGTTCACCGTTTGGCAATGCGAGGAAAGAATCCTTACAAGCTGCATCAAGCAAATAATTATCAAGAGCCGATTGGTCTTTCAAATAAACAACTGACTGTCCACGCTTCACTGTATAAAGAGGAGGCTGTGCAATATATAGGTGCCCTCTTTTTAGAAGTTCAGGCATTTGTCTATAGAAAAATGTTAACAATAAGGTGCGAATGTGACTACCATCGACGTCCGCATCGGTCATGATTACAATCTTGTGATAGCGTAATTTTTCAGGGTTAAAATCTTCCTGTCCAATACTGGTGCCCAAAGCAGTAATGATATTGCCGATTTGATCATAACCAATAATTTTATCAAAACGCGCCCGCTCTACGTTTAGAATTTTTCCACGAATTGGCAAAATTGCCTGATATTTTCTGTTACGCCCACCTTTTGCCGTACCACCCGCCGAGTCTCCCTCAACAATGAACAGTTCGCATTTAGATGGATCACGTTCTTGGCAATCAGCCAGTTTTCCGGGAAGAGAGGCAATATCAAGCGCACCTTTACGGCGAGTAAGTTCACGAGCTTTACGAGCCGCTTCACGTGCTGCAGAGGCCTCAATAACTTTACCGACAATATTTTTTGCATGGGCTGGATTTTCTTCAAACCATTGTTCAAGTGCTTGGCCAACAATTGATTCAACAACTGGACGAACTTCTGATGAAATAAGTTTATCTTTGGTTTGTGATGAAAATTTCGGATCCGGCACTTTCACTGATAAAACAGCACTTAATCCTTCACGAATGTCGTCACCAGTGATAGATAATTTAGAATCTTTTTTCCCTTGAGGAGTAGCTGCAATATAATTGCCTACAACCCTGGTTAAAGCACCACGGAATCCAGCTAAATGGGTGCCGCCATCTCGTTGTGGAATATTATTTGTAAAGCAAAGAGTGTTTTCATGATAGCTATCAGTCCACTCCATAGCTACTTCAACAGTCATTGCATCAACTGTTTGACTGCAATACAAAGGTTTGTCATGGAGTACGTTTTTAGCTTTATCAAGATATTTCACGAACTCGATTAAGCCACCCTCGTAGTAAAGCACAATTTCATAAAAATGATCCGGACGCTCGTCACGCAATGTAATATGCACACCAGAATTTAAAAATGCTAATTCACGCAGCCGATGTTCAATAGTAGGCCTGTCAAATACAATCGCTGAAAATGTTTCCAATGAAGGAAGAAAACGAACTTTCGTACCCTTTTTACCTTCAGCGGACCCTACAAGTTCTAATGATCCTTCTGGAACACCATGCTTGAAACGCAGGAAATACTTGTTACCATCGCGATAAATTGTTAAATCCAAAAATTCTGACAAGGCGTTAACAACAGAAACACCAACACCGTGTAAACCACCAGAAATTTTATACGAATTCTGGTCAAATTTACCACCAGCATGGAGCTGCGTCATAATAACTTCTGCTGCAGAAACGCCCATTTCTTCATGAATATCAACAGGAATACCACGACCATTGTCAGTAACACTCACTGATCCATCGGCTTCAATAGTAATGGTTATGCGATCACAATGACCAGCTAAGGCTTCGTCAACTGCGTTATCGACGACTTCATAAACCATATGATGCAAACCGGTGCCATCATCTGTATCGCCAATGTACATACCAGGGCGTTTGCGAACTGCATCCAACCCTTTTAAAACCTTAATCGAATCTGCGGTGTATTCTTCGTTTAGTTTCGTATTTGGTGCGGTCATTAAACGGTCCTTACCTGACTATGATCAACTTCAAAATTCTGTGCATATGGGGATATAGCTTCAAACGCATTCAAATGTGTTCCAGTGAAAAATACCTGTAATAAGCCTTTATTACTTGTTTGCTGCTGCAACCCTATAAGTTGTTCAAACAATAGCACACGATTCGTAAAATCTAAATGTGAAATAACATCATCAAATAATAAAATCACAGGAGTGCTTATATTTTCTAGCAGATATTTTAAAAAACCCATTAAGAATTTAGAGAGAAGCATCTTTTGCTCGCCAGTTGAACATTTTTCGGCCAATTGATTTTTAAGGGTATAAAAAACTTCTAAATCACTTCGATGGGGGCCGAATGTGGTCATTCCAGCGTGTCCATCACGAAGACGATTTTGCAAGAGCTGCTTTACATAATAACCTTTCGCATCCTCTTCCGTTTCTAAAACCTCAGCATTACCACACATAGATGCTCTCAATGATTCATCCAGCGGCAAAAGTTTTAAAAAGCTGCTGCGATTCTTTTGCATTTGTATGCCAGCATTGGCAACATGCTCTTCAACAGTGCTGATCCACGTTGCATCAGAATTTAATTCTAGCAATCGCAACCGTTCTTTTGTGGCATGTTCATAAGCTTTTAATACCACTGCGTGTTCGGGCCAAAGCACAAAAATCATTCGATCAATAAACTGACGGCGGACCGATGGAGTATCTAAAAACAAACTGTCCGTTTCCGGGGTTAGCCAAAAGAGCCTAAGGATATCATTTAAGATTTTTTGACTTTTCAAGGGCTCTTGGTTCAAATGCCAGAGGCGCTTTTTTATACCCACCTCACTAACACCAGTTCCAAGGGTATACCCATTTATCGCAATTGAGGCAGCCCAAGGGCTAGAAGAATCGTGTTGCTGCAACTCCAGCATCTCTGCTTTGCGTAAGCCACGACCAGGAGTAAATAAAGATATAGCCTCTAAAATATTTGTTTTACCAGCGCCATTAGCACCTGAAAAAACCACAAATGGTTTATCGATATCAATAATCAATTGATCGTAACTTCGAAAAGACTGTAATTGTAGGCGTTGGATCATAAGGTAAATATAGCTATTGAGCGTACGCTCATCCTATAGCCTGTTTAAATGCCCTGCAAGATAGCGCGTCCCTATTTAAAAAATACAACAGTGCCGCAAATTTCCTGAGTTATTTAGCATGCAATCACATTAAGTTGTTGATTTTTGTGCTACATGTAGTAATTATAAGTATTATTTTTAAAATTTATACTATGGCAAAAGAAGATCTTATCGAATTCACAGGAGTTGTTACCGAACTACTCCCTAATGCAACATTCCGCGTAAAGCTAGACAATGAACACATCATCCTTGCACATACATCTGGCAAGATGAGGAAAAATAGAATCCGTGTGTTACTAGGTGATAAAGTCACCGTTGAAATGACGCCCTATGATCTCACTAAGGGACGCATTACTTTCCGTCAGAAATAGACTAAACGTTAAAGACGCTCGTTCTTCACTGTGGTGCGGGATGAGCTTTGTAATAGAGATTAGCATTCCCCATCCCCATAGTACTGAGGTATTATGGGCTTAGTCACGATTGCTACCCTTTTTAATAATGCATGTTCGCTTTCAAGTTTCGTCAATAGCCTTTCACTTTCCACCATCGCCTTCTCCAATCGATCTTTGAAGGCTTCCCTAGTTATGGTATCTCTCATATACAGATCAAGATCTTCTTTCGGATCACTAAACTTTTCTAGCACACTTCTTACTAAGTAGAACTCGTCTGCTGCGAGCCCTGTTAAATAGGGACAGGCCGGCTTTCTTATTGCGCTATACGCAGGAATGGTACCCCACTTGAATACTCTATTTTCATCTAATGCATCATGAAAAATTCTCCATATTTGTGCTTCTAACGCTGTAATTCTCTTTCCCACTGCCTCAACTGAATCACGCTCCCCTTTCATTATAGTACCAAGAAACGCAGTCACCATTGGTCCAATCATCTCCTGAAAACGATCAAAGTCTTCTGGGGTAAATTTATCGGGAAAAGTCATTAAGGTCGTCGTTGCGAAACTAGAAAGCTGGTGAGCTGCTCGAGTTATAGGCGAGGCAGCAGGTAATGCGTCTTCAGCCCCAACTTCATTTGGCAACGTAAGAGCGCACGGAGTCAGACCAACGTGTCCGACCACGGGCGC
The DNA here is from genome assembly GCA_947478955.1 of Alphaproteobacteria bacterium. Lineage (GTDB taxonomy): Bacteria > Pseudomonadota > Alphaproteobacteria > Paracaedibacterales > CAITNM01 > CAITNM01. The sequence continues at coordinate 14,752 of CANJXJ010000026.1, forward strand.
TACCGGCAAACTATCAGAATCGCTAAAAACAGCGATAGCTACTACTGCCCCTGCTCGACTTTCTAGCGTATACATTTCCCGCTGAAATGAACTGCTCTTTCGCATAGGGCGAATATCCCTTGAATCAATTGCTGGACTTGAGGCTCTCCCCAATGAAGTTGGTAGAAGAGGAGGAACAAACTCACTTGCATCTTCACGAGATAAAGACCTTTGTTCTCCAAATCTAGCAAATTCCGCGCCACATGATAATAAAGGTTGACCTGCTGCCCCCCTTGGTTCATCCATAGACGCCAGAGGGACAATCACACCACCCTCTTGAGCGCTAAGAAACATCCCCCATTGAAAAAAAATTATGAGTACCAGAATTTTTGAAAAAGAAACAACATTAGGCATAACGTACCTTAATTATCTAAAATACTGATATATTCTTTGATCAAAAACTAAAACATGTCTACAATTTTTTTAAAATTCTTTTTTAATTCAGATTTAAAGGTTGAGCAACATGTTAACACCCGAAACACAGCTATTTTTAGATAATCTAAAAACATTAAACTTACCTCCTAAGGATCAAATTCCTATTGAGCTTTTGCGTGATCAATTTGAAACCGGGTCTGTGTTATATGGGGGCAGTCGGCTTGAAACAATTGAATCTCATGACAGTGATCTGACATTAGATAATCTTGATAAGCCAATTGCGATTCGCTCTTTTGAAGTTGAAAATCCCAAAGAAGTGATTTTGTACGCTCATGGGGGAGGGTGGACTGGTGGTAGTCTAAACACCCATCATGTCATGTGCCAGAGCCTAGTTCAAGCAACTAACAGCAGGGTGATTGCTGTTGATTACTCTCTGTCACCTGAAAATATATACCCAACTGCTTTGAATGAAATTGAAGCTGTGTATAAATGGGCGTTTCAGCAAGATATGTCAGTAAGTGTTGCCGGTGATAGTGCAGGGGCGAATCTAATGGCTGGGCTTATAATAAGGCTAAATGCTCAGAAATTTACGTTGCCTAAAGAGTGCATCTTTTTTTATCCGTCCTTTGACTTGACACAAAAGTTAGATTCATTAAAAGAGTTTGCCGAAGGATACATGCTTACTAAGCAGTCGATAGAATATTATATTCGTAATTATCTAGGTGTAGATTCAGCATTAGAAAATCTCCCAGAAGTTTCACCCTTGTGGCAAATGGACAACGTAGATTTTCCTCCAACGTTAATTATTGCTGCGGAATATGACCCCCTTCGAGATGATGCAAGAATTGCTAAGGATATGCTTGGCCAAAAAGGAGCATTGAAGGGGTATTTAGAAGTACCAGGAGTGATTCATGGGTTCGTCCAACTTCCAGGGTTGTTTCCGGAATCAGCTAAGGTTTTTGAATGGATTTCTAAATTTTATAGGTAGGTAAACTGCTGATATTTTTCGCCAATGCTCTTAAAAACTTGAAAGTTTTCTAAAAACATCCTATACCCTACCTATAGATCTATGCCTAAAACCTTGTGAATAAATTTTTAGATTTTGAAAAGCCCATTGCTGAGCTTGTTGGTAAAATTGAGGAACTTAAGCATTTAGCTAATAATAAAGACCTTAATATTGCCGACGAAGTTTCAAAGCTGCAGTCAAAGGCTGACAAGATGATGCGGCAAACTTATGCTCAATTGTCACCATGGCAAAAAGTTCAAGTGGCAAGACACCCAGATAGACCAAAATTTTTGGCTTATGTTAGTGCGATATTTACTGATTTTGTGCCCTTAGCTGGTGATCGGCTATTTGCAGATGATCAAAGTATTGTGGGTGGATTGGCAACCTTAAATGGTCAATCAGTCATGATTATCGGCCAGGAAAAAGGCAATGATACTGAATCACGTGTAAAACATAACTTTGGAATGCCAAAGCCTGAAGGATACCGTAAGGCTCAGCGTCTAATGGATATGGCAAATCGCTTTAAGTTGCCTGTAATCACATTTATTGACACACCAGGTGCTTATCCGGGGATTGATGCGGAAGAACGTGGCCAAGCTGAAGCTATCGCTAAAAGCATTGAGAAATGCCTGTCTATTGAAGTTCCCTTAATCACCATTGTTATTGGCGAAGGAAGTTCCGGTGGCGCAATTGCTATTGCCACGGCAAATTCAGTACTTATGCTTGAGCATGCTATTTATGCCGTTATTTCCCCCGAAGGATGTGCATCAATTTTGTGGCGAAGTTCTGCAAAAGCATCAGAAGCCGCTGAAGCTCAGAAGTTAACAGCTCAAGATTTATTGACCCTTGGGGTTATTGATGCAATCATTCCTGAGCCCATTGGGGGGGCACAACGCTACCCAACGCAAGTTATTGAGTCTGTTAAACGTCATGTGGAAAAAACTCTCAGCGATTTAATGCACCATAGTGGACCACAATTAAAACAAATGCGCCGGAATAAATTTTTGAGCATTGGCCAAAAGGGCCTGGGATAAGTTATAAACTTAATAGCAAGGTGGTGGTACCAATTATGATGTTAAACTTAAATATTCCAAAACACATAGCGATCATAATGGATGGCAATGGACGATGGGCTAAGGCCCGTTCACTTCCAGCTATCGCAGGTCACCGAGCCGGCGTAAAGGCTGCGGAGGAAATTGTAGGGCATGCAGCTAAACTTGGTATAGAGTATGTAACTCTTTGGGCATTTTCTTCTGAAAACTGGAAGCGTGAACAAGAGTGGGTCGAAGAGCTTATGGGGTTGCTTCGTTGGTACCTCCAACACTCAATTGACAAATTAATGAAAAATAATGTGCGTGTGAAAGTTATTGGTGACCGCACTGCATTTGCAAAAGATTTGCAAGATATGATCAATGATGTTGAGCTGCGCACCCAAGACAACACAGGCATCACAACTATTTTGGCCCTAAGCTATGGTGGGCGAGATGATATTCGAAGGGCAACTCAAAAAATTGTAACAGATGTTCAAAATGGCACCCTGCACGCAGAAGACATTACCGAAGATTTAATTAGTCAAAGTCTTGATACCAAACTTTTCCCTGATCCTGATTTGCTTATTAGAACCTCTGGTGAATTACGGGTCAGCAACTTCCTACTGTGGCAAATGGCTTACACCGAATATGTTTTTGTTGATTGCTTTTGGCCTGATTTTGGGGCAAAACAATTAGACTTAGCAATTGAACAATATTCAAAAAGGCATCGTCGATATGGCTTATACAGTGTGGCTGCCTAAAGGGGATTTATTTCCTCGAATCCTTACAATGTTGGTAGCGATTCCCACGGTCATTTTTCTAATTTTTCAAGACCCTATTTATTTTAAAATGATAAGTCTCCTTGTGGCATACGGTTTATTTAGGGAATGGTCCCGTTTAAGCTTTGGAGAAAATCACCATTGGATGAACAGCCTATGTTTATTTGCAATTATTACTGCTTTTATGCCCGTTTTTTATGTGGGCTCCGCCGCAATTGTATTAGCGGGATGTGGTTGGTTATATTATCTAGATATTCTTGAGCTGAAGAAATTTGCAATTATTAGTAGTGGCTATATATATATTAGCCTTGCAATGGGAATTATTATCCACATTATGCCTGAAATTGGCGGAACATATTTTATTTTGTTAGTATTAGCACTTGTGTGGTGTGTAGACATAGGTGCCTTTTTAAGTGGTAAAGCAATAGGCGGGCCAAAATTAGCGCCAACAATTAGCCCCAATAAAACATGGGCAGGTTTTTTCGGGGGTGTGTTTTTTGGCTTAGCAGGCGTATGGCTTTTAATTCGTGTAATGGGTCTTACAGTCAGCACTTCCTTTTGGGTTTTCAGCACCGCCGCGGTTTTTCTTGCTCATGGTGGAGACCTTCTTGAATCATGGTGTAAGCGGTATTTTAAGGTGAAAGATTCGGGCACTTTCTTGCCTGGTCACGGCGGGCTTTTAGATAGATTAGATAGTCTATTAGCGGTTAGCTTTGCAATTGCCCTGCTTTGGTATTTTTGTGGATAACCAAGTGAGTAATATCCCACCAAAACTTCACCACGCTAAATAATATGCGATTAGTTTCTTCGGCACTTAACGTTGCTTTCTTTACAATCCTTAGTCGTGTAACGGGATTTCTTCGTGACATTTTAATGGCACAATACATTGGCACAAGTTTTGTAATGGATGCTCTTGTTATCGCTATTAAAATCCCTAGTTTCCTAAGGCGTATTTTTGCCGAAGGCGCATTCAATTCTTCTTTTGTGCCTATTTATTCAGCAATGCATGTTGTCCAAGAACATGAAGCCAAGGAATTTATTAAGGATGTTCTTTCCTTAATGACTGGCATTTTAGTTGTCCTAATTTTAGCCTTTGAATTAGTTATGCCCTTTGTGATTACCGTTATGGTGCCAGGCGTTAGCGAAGAAGTGTTTTCATTGGCTGTGTCTTTTTCGCGCATTACATTTCCGTTCATACTGCTCATTTCATTAACAGCTTTATTCAGCGGCGTTTTAAATACCCATGATCGCTTTGGAGCGGCGGCATCTTCGCAAATTGCAGGTAATCTTTTCATTGTTTTTATTATGAAAATTGTTGATCCATCTATGCTCGGCAATGGTAGTATCGTAGCAACGGCAATAATGGGATCAGGCTTTGTGCAGTTGTTATGGGTGTATATTCCTTGTCACCTCATGGGTATAAGGCCTTCTCTTAGGAAGCCCAGAAAAAATAAAGCAATGCAGAATTTTGGAAAACGGATGATTCCAGCAGCTGTTGGTTCAGGAGTTCTGCAAATCAATTTGTTTATTGATACAATCATTGCATCCTTACTGCCAATGGGTACCATATCATACCTATACTATGCCGATAGGCTTTACAATTTACCAATTAGTATTACGGGAACAGCTTTAGGAACTGTTTTATTGCCCATGCTGTCACGGCAATGGAGAGAAAATAACGTCAAAGGTGCTATGCACAACCAAAATAGAGCTATTGAATTTGCAATGCTGATTACTCTGCCCGCAATGGTGGGATTGATCTATCTCTCATATCCCCTTGTTATGGTTATTTTTGAACGAGGCGCTTTTGATCATGCTTCTACCATTGCAACTGCTGAAACGCTTGCAGGATTTGCCAGTGGATTGCCAGCCTATATTCTAATCAAAATTTTCAATACTAGTTTTTTCGCTCGTCAAGACACAGTCACCCCTATAAAAGTTGCCCTTGCGGGAATGGTTGTAAATGTTGTTTTAAACTTTGCACTAATTTATAAATACAAACATCTAGGAATTGCCATAGCAACCTCAAGTGCTTCTTGGTTTAACGCAGCCATTTTGGTTTACCTTTTGAAAAAACGTAATTTCATTAGTTTTGATGCTGCGCTTTGGAAATTCTTGGGCAAAATTCTTATTCCCTGTAGCTTAATATTTTTAGTATTGTTGCTCATGAAACCTATTGCTGCTCCATATCTTCAATCAAACGATGGCATTCATATTCGCGCAATTGCTCTAGGTGTGCTGGTTGGCTCAAGTTTGCTGGCATATTTCGTTGCTGCATGGGCAACTGGATTACTGAAATTCAAAGAATATATGGCGGGGTAAAATACCCTACATCCATATGGCCACCAGATTGTCCACCCGCAAATACACCTGATTACACCTGAATAAGAAAAAACACTAACTTTTAGCATTCATAATTGTGTGGTAGTTTTGGCCGAATGCTTGTGTACGTAATATAATTCGCAAAGTATTTTCGAACGAGTGTGCTGATCCGCGGATCAAGTCCGAGACAAAAGCTTTTTATATTGATATGGACCCTACGATCAAGTCGTAGGGAAATTGCGGGAGAAGCTCTCTCTAGTTTTCCTCTGGCGTGACCAGAGGATCGATGAATATCAGGACTTAGCAAGGAAAACTTGCACACTGCGTTTTTGGATATACCTCATAGCATAGCTATGTGATGTACATACCAACTATTTGGAGTAATTGTCATGAAAAAAACTAAGCTAGGACTTCCTTATACCTACCAAAAATGCCCTGAGCTTTTTGACGATTTCGATGCACCCGATGATATAAATGAAAAAAATGCGGTTGTTGAAAAATTACTTAGGCAGCAAGGGGTCAAAACGGTTTTAGATCATGCCTGTGGTACTGGAGCTCAAGTGTTTTTTCTGACACAACACGGCTATAAAGTTACGGGAGCAGATTTTAGCCAAGATCTAGTTAATATAGCTCGTGCTAAGGCATCTAAAGAAAAACTAGACATACAGTTTATTGATGGTGATATGCGCACCCTCAAAGTGGCGCAGTTTGACGCCGTAATTACTATTGCAAGCGCAGTAGGCCATCTTACGAAAAAAGGCTTTGAAAAAGCTCTAAGAAATATCAATGCTAATTTAGTAAAGGGCGGCATTTATATTTTTGATATTTTTAATCTGCAAGCCATGAATGATAAAACGGTAGCTGAGCTTGCAATGTTTAGAAATCTAAAAAAAGCTGAACTTCAAATATATACTGCTCAATGTTCCTCAATTGATCGAGAGAATGGTTTACTCACTTCGTATGATGTTTGCATGATTCAGCAAAAGGCAAAACCTCCCACAATAATTAATGATAATTTTACATTGCAAATATACACATCAAAAGAAATCAAAGAGGTGCTCAATCGTAATGGCTTTGAAATATTGAACCAATACGATATGAAAGGTTTAGACTTTCTGGAAGATAAAAGTTTAAGTATTCTAACAGTTGCAAGAAAAAAATAAAAAATTCCATATTGTCATCTTTATAAAACACTGACTTTTAACACTCCTCTTTGTGTGGTAGCTTGGACGAATAATTTGAATGCCTAATACAGTTTGCAACACCATTTGAATATATTTACTAAACTGCGGCATCGCGTTGCTCCTCGCAAAGACAGCTTTGCTGCCACCACTAGACCACGAAGTGGCCATGGTAATCCAGTGAGCGACATTAACAAAGCATCTAGTCATTAAAATGGAAATTCTTTCTCAAGTACTTAAAAGCTATCGTGCCTTTGCTGTTGCGGGATTACTTGAAAAAATAAATTCAGCACTTATTGTGTTAAACCGAGATAGTGATATCCCTCAGTTTACAGCGCAACTTGAACGCTTATTAAAAAGAAAAATCTTAAGCTTTCCTGCTTGGGATTGTTTACCCTATGACCGGGTATCACCCTCACTTGATTGCATCAGTCAGCGCGTGAATACCTTAACTACTTTAGCTGAAGAACCCACTCAAATTTTGGTAACATCAGTTGCTGCCTTATCGCAATACTTGCCCCCCCGATTAAGCTTTTTAGGGGAATCGCTCTATTTACAAAAAAACCAATCCTATTCGTTTTTAAAACTTAGCACGTATTTGGCAGAAAAAGGGTTTAACCGGGTAGGTGTAGTTTATGAACCTGGTGATTATGCAGTGCGGGGAGATATTATTGATTTTTTCCCCATTGGGCACGAAAACCCCTACCGAATAGATTTTTTTGGAAGTGACATTGAACGTATCCGCCAATTTGATGCGGCTAGCCAATCAACCTTAAATGAATTGGGTGAAGTTCTCATTAAACCAGCTCGTGAAGTTACTCTAACCAATCAATCTGTACAGCGTTTCAAAGAAGGCTATCGACAACATTTTCCTGAAAATTATACTCAAGATTCTTTATACCAGCATATTAGCGAGGGGCATTTATATGCAGGTTATGAGCATTGGCTTCCTTTGTATTTTGAAACCACAGAAACCTTGCTTGATTACATGACTCCTCATAAAATTATTCTAGAATCTGATGCGTTACAAACTTTTGCGGAACAGCATGCACTTTTAAATGAATATTATCAGGCGCGAGTATCTCCGGTTTTTGGGGACCGTACCTATCAGCCCTTACCGCCTGAAATTGTGTATTGGAGCGAAAACGTTTGGAATGAATTTATTAAAAATCCTCATACGATTATATCGCCGCTTCACACAGAAGGGGCAACTCAATTATCGGTTCAAAATCCTCCTAGCTTTCAGCAAGCGAGGCAACAGGGGCAATTATTTGAACACCTACTGACTTTAAAAAACACCCACTGCGATAAACAATTTATTGTTACCGCTCAAACAGATGGCTCAAGAACTCGTCTTGAGGCGATGTTAAAAGAACATACCGGTGTACAAGTTCTACCCCTAGCTGATTGGCCCCCAAGCAATGCATCGCGCAAACCGATATATTCCCTGACTTTTCCACAAGATGAAGGCTTTGTTACCCATGATCAGTTTGTGCTTACCGAACAAGATATTTTGGGTGAACGCATTTCTCGTAAAATTCAACGTCCACGTAAAAATGCAAATATATTCAAAGACCTAAGCGAATTAAACATAGGCGATTATGTAGTGCACCGCGAACATGGGGTAGCGAAATATCAAGGGTTACAAACTGTTGATGTTGGAGGTCAGCCCCATGACTGTTTGCTTTTAGAATATGCAGATAAAAACAAACTATTCCTACCCGTTGAAAACTTAGAACTTTTAAGTCGCTATGGCTCCGATGACATGGTGGTTGAGCTTGACCGCCTAGGTACGGCTAACTGGCAAAACCGAAAAGCAAAAGTCAAAAAGCGACTGTTAATTATTGCTGAATATCTCATTAAATTAGCAGCGCAACGATCATTACAAGAAGGCGAAACGTTTCTAACTCCAAAACTCTATGACGAATTTTGTTCACGATTCCCCTACCCTGAAACCGATGATCAATTACGGGCTATTGAAGAAGTATTGGGTGATCTTGCATCAGGTAAGCCTATGGATAGGTTAGTATGCGGCGATGTAGGCTTTGGTAAAACTGAAATTGCTTTGCGTGCTGCCTTTGCAGTTGCAGCTACTGGCAAACAAGTTGCAATAGTTACTCCAACTACGTTGCTCTGTCGTCAACATTTTCAGAATTTTTTAAATCGTTTTCATGGTTTTGGTATTCGTGTGGTTCAGCTATCGCGATTGGTCAAAGCTAGTGACATGAAACGCATCCGAACGGAAATCAGCAGTGGTGATGCAAAAATCATTATTGCTACCCATGCGGTTTTATCTAACAAAACTCAATTTCATGATTTAGGATTGCTGATCATTGATGAAGAACAACATTTCGGCGTTAAGCAAAAAGAAAAATTAAAAACGTTAAAGCCGAATATCCACATTCTAACCCTTACCGCCACGCCAATTCCACGCACTTTACAGTTAGCATTAACCGGTGTTCGTGAGCTAAGCTTAATTGCGACTCCGCCGATTGATCGTTTGAGTATTCGCACCTTTACCATGCCATTTGATGGGGTAGTTATCAAAGAAGCCTTGATGCGTGAATATCACCGCGGAGGACAAAGTTTTTTCGTAGTGCCCCGCATTGAAGATATTAAAAAATCTAAGGAAATTCTTGAAACCCTATTGCCTGATTTTCGTATTGCCACCGCCCATGGTCAATTACCAGCTACAGAATTGGAAGATATTATTTCCGACTTTTGCGATAGAAAATACGAAGTGCTGCTTGCCACGAATATTATAGAATCTGGCATTGATATGCCTTGGGTAAATACCATTATTATACACCGCGCTGACCGCTTTGGATTAGCCCAGCTCTACCAATTGCGCGGGCGTGTAGGCCGTACAAAAGTGCAATCTTACGCTTACCTCACCTTACCTCCTGATGTAATCATTAGCGATACAGCTAAAAAGCGATTAGAGGTTATGCAAAGTCTTGATCAGCTAGGCGCAGGCTTTAAACTAGCAAGTTATGATATGGATATTCGAGGAGCCGGTAATCTTGTTGGTGAAGAACAATCAGGCCATATAAAAGAAGTAGGCGTTGAACTTTACCAAACCCTATTACAAGAAGCTATTTTACAAGTACGGGCCGAACAAGAGCACATCGTTGTGCAAACAGCCGATTGGACTCCTCAATTAAACTTGGGGCTTTCATTACTTATACCAGAATCTTATATTGCTGATTTGGCTTTGCGCTTAAGTTTATACAGGCGCCTGGCAACCTTAGAATCATTCAACGAGGTGCATGGGTTTGCTGCAGAACTGGTTGATCGTTTTGGCAAGATTCCAAATGAATGTGAAAACTTGTTAAAAGTTATTGAACTTAAAATTGCTTGCAAAAGTTTAAATATTGAAAAAATTGATGCAGGGCCAAAAGGTGTTGTCATTGGTTTTTATAAAAATGAATTTGCAAAGCCAGAGGCATTATTAACGTATATTCATTCGCCAGATGCTCGGAAATTAGCTGATGTTAAGCTACGCCCTGATCAGAAAATTAGCTTTTTACGAGATGGCCTAAACACTGATCTGCGTTTGAAATTTTGCTTTGCGGTTTTGAAGCAGTTACAGGGCATTTTGAATCAGTAGAATC
>CANJXJ010000027.1 GCA_947478955.1 Alphaproteobacteria bacterium
CTATGATAATTCAATTTACAAATGGCGCTGGAGAGTTGAGGCCTTCTTCGGAAAAATCAAAGAAAATAGAAGGATTGCGTTACGTGTTGATAAGCTTGATGTTACTTTCAATTCTTTCATAGCTCTTGCCTTGATCAAAAACCTAGTTTATTAACAGTTCCTAATAACTCTAGTTACTCATTTGTTGTGGGAGGTGAAAATCTAGAGGCACCATCTGCCACTGCTCCATCTGACTCCTCTCCGCCTTCATCACCATCTTCTTCATCACCTTCAGCTATTGCATTAGGCACAACAGTATTACCCGTACCTTGGGCAACAACATGAACTGGTGGTGTATCTCCGGCGTCATCACGAGCATCACCCGCGTGATCATCAGCAACAACATGAGCTAGCGGTAATCCTCCGGTATCATCACGAACATCATCATCAGAGGCTGCTGGTGGTTCATCACCATCCAGTCCTAAAGCTATCATCATAGCTGTAGTTTTTACGGCATCATCCGCGTCATCAGCCCCTGTTCTTGCTGTGTCATCATCGGGTTTGTTGAACATCGCAGAAGCTGCTAAATTGGTTGGAACTCCTCCTAGGCAAGGCACTGAATTATCATCACCAAAAATACCTGTAACACCTACGGTTGGTGTGGCTGTCGCTGTTAAATCCTTTAAAATGGCCAACAAAGTATCTTGCTCTACCTTATCTGTAATTTTGCTTAGAAGGGCACCTAATTTAATAGACACCATGCCCGTATCATCACTATCGAATGAAGAAAGAATACCCTGGAGTTCTTCTTGGTTGGCTTCATCAGTTAGGGAAGCCAATAGGACTGTTAATGCTGATCGAACCGCTGAGCGATCCTGAGCTGGCAGATCGAATGCAGCTGTGATGCTAGCATTCCTTCGATGTGGTGAGTGTGATGGTAATGCATCAGCATCAGCATCAGCTGCATCCATTGAAAAAACTACTGCGGTCGATGCTAGCATCATTAGTGCCAAGCTTTTTAGTAACTTCATATTTTTAAACTCCTAAAAAAAAAGAAACTCTACTTTACGGAATACCCGTAACCAAAAGGGTGACCTAAGAAATTTTAGAATGAAATATATTTTATTTATATTCCTGCTATGCAAAATCATCAAATAAATTTCTATGTTGTGCATCGTGGGCTTTTTGGAATATCAACCTCAATCGCTTGTTGAAACTTACTATCTTTGCCCTTAAACAAAAATTGGAATTTCAGTTTTTTAAACTGACATAAAGCTGATTTTATCCCCATTAGCATAAGATGCTTACCCCCAGGCTGTAGAAAAAGCGTAGCGCCCGGTGCAATTTCCATTTCAGGAATTTCAATCATTTCCATGAATTCTGTGCAGTTTTCATCTTTGCGGGAAACGTGGTCATGCAATTCAACCCTATCAAAAACATCAGGTTCAACTTCAACCTTGTATAAAGTAACTGCATACGCATGGCCGTTATAAATGCTCACGTATGCAGCCCCATTTCTAGGCCCATTTAAAATCTTCAATTCTAAGTCTTTTATCCTAATTTGATCACTTGCAAAAAGTACAGGAAGAACCAATAAAAAAAATACCCAATAACGCATAGTCATGTTTGAATTAAAATCACTATAATGAACATATGACCTTTAGTTATGGTATGCAATGGCGTTACCGCTGATAATTATTACGGGCCTTTCGGGTGCTGGAAGAACGACCGCACTAAAAGCCTTGGAAGACCAAGGATACCAGACCGTTGATAACCTGCCCTTGCTAATGGTGCCTTCTTTTATTGATCATATTTTGGAAATAAAACCTCAAGCGCCTGTTGCCGTGGGCCTTAAAACTATAGATTTTTCCATTCCTCAAGCTGAAATGCTTTTAAAAAATCTTCAAGGTAATCCAGCAATTCATTTACGCATCATCTATTTGGAATGCAACGAAGAGCAAATTTTACAACGCTACAATGAATCACGGCGCCCTCATCCCATTGAGGCGCAACACTTATCCACCGCGATCACCATCGAAAAACTACAGCTTTCACCGTTAAAAAAACATGCTGAAATGAGGCTTGATACCAGTGATCTAACTGTTCGTCACCTACGGCAAATTTTGCAACATTATTTTTTTGAGCAACAAGAGCAGAACCTTAAAATTCAATTGATTTCCTTTTCCTATAAACATGGAATTCCTAAAGTTGCCGACCTGGTACTTGATATGCGTTTTTTAAGTAACCCATTCTATGATATGCATTTGCGCCCCTTATCTGGAAAAAACCAAGAGGTCCAAACCTATATAAAACAAGACGTTCGTTGGATGATTGTGGACTATCACTTTAAAGAATTTTTAATCAATGCCATCCATGGATACAGGGAACAAGGACGTTTTTACCTAAATATTGCTTTTGGATGCACGGGCGGACAACATCGCAGTGTTTTTGTCACTGAATTTTTTCATCACATTCTTTGTAAATTAGATTATGATTGCCTTATTGAGCATCGTGATTTGAGGACGGAAATTATATGATTGGTATTTTACTTTTAACCCATGGCCCATTGGGGCATGCGCTAGTAGAAACCCTTGAAGCTATTATGGGCCCTCAAGAACAAGTTTTATGTATAGCTTTTCACCCAAATGATGACGCAGAACTAAAACGAAAAGATCTTTATAAAGCTATCGATATGCTTAATACCGGCAAAGGGGTAGTGATTTTAACTGATATGTTCGGAGGGACCCCCTCAAACTTAGCGATGTCAGCCCTAGGCGTAAAACCCATAGAAGTTATTGCAGGGGTAAATTTACCTATGCTTATTAAATTTGTAGAAAACAGAAAAAATTCTGTATTACCTGAAGCCACTCAAAAAGCCTTTGAAGCAGGAAGAAAGTATATTCAAATTGCTTCAACCCTTTTGTCACCTGTGGCAGCAAACTCATGACAACGTACTCCTTTGAGGTGCTTATTCCTGAAGGCTTGCATGCTAGGCCATGTGCTAAAATTGTAGAAACCTTAAAAGGGTTTGAACCGGTGCACATTACATGTAAAGAAGTCACTATAAAGGTTTTATCTATTTTAGAGTTATTACTGCAAAAAATAAGCTATGGATCTGCAATAACAATATGTACGAGTTCACCCCTGCCTGATTCTGTTTTAAAACAATTGAAAAATATTTTTGCGAATCAGTGATCGTACCTTAATTTTATAATCTTAATATACCAAGCACTTGTTTCCCCATCCCTGTTGGCAGTTCTAGAAAACTGCATAAGATTTTAAAAAACCTTATGCTTCCTCGTCCTCGTCCTCGTCTTCATCATCCCCGTCTTCATCTTCCTCATCCTCATCCTCGTCGTCCTCGTCTTCATCATCCCCGTTTTCACTATCATCTTCATCATTGCCATCTTCGTCTTCGTCATTATTTTTAGGAGAAGCTGGAGCTGGAGAAGCTTTAGCTGCTATTGGTTGGGGAAATTCTGCAAGCAATGCCATTAATTTTGTTGACGCATCAACGGCTTTTTTCTGAGCTGTAACTAAACCTGGTTCTGCAAAAGAACCACTCTTTTGCAAAATTGCGTCATTTGCTGTGACAATTTCCAAAGCTTTTTTAGCATCTGCAATTGATGGATCCTTATGATCTATCATATTTGTACACTTAGCTCTCATACTTTTTACTATTCTTAGCGCTTCTTCTACTTTTACAGTATCTGGCTTGGATGACCCTGCTGGGAGTACACTACCAAACACATTCATATCTCGCTCATATGCAACTGCGGCATCATACAAATCCAGAGTAACATTTTGGCAAACATTCGCAGACAATATACCGCAAAGTGCAATCATAAAAATTATACGCATAGGGCACATACATTAGAACCTTTTATTTAAGTGTATTTTATATATCTTAATAAAACATTAAATTTAAAATTTTAAACGGGAAAGACGGAGATGGAAGTTAAAGCAGAATGAAATCATTAGCTAATCCAGGGAATAATACTGCCGGCTTGCTGTATTTTCCAAGGCATAACTTGCTTTTGCAGAATTGAGAGGACTAGATGGCGTACTACCATCAAGAGAATAGTAAACTTTCTTCACCCTTGCATATGGACTAACTTCTTGAGAAGGTGCTGGTTTAGCTGTCTGTTCATTTTTTATATCAGAGATATCATCAAATTTTAAAACTGTTTGTGCTAGCTGAGGCCCTGCTGTTTGCGTGCCTCCTCCTGCCTTGGTAAGTTTCATCCATTGGCTTATAACGCGCTGCTTGTATGCATTGTGAAATTTTGGAGTTGCCGAATGATAGTGACCAATCGCTAAATTCCAACTTTTATGTTGCAAAAACAATTGCTTTAAGAACTTCGCCCCATACGCAATATTTAACTGAGGATCAAACGCCTCTTCCAGGTTGCGAAAAGCGTTTGGATGGTGACGTAGGTTAATTTGCATAATACCTACATCAATGCTTTTAGCACCAAGGCGCTGAAATTTTTCAACCGCTTGTATAGCCTCAAGTTTTGTTTTAAATATGTAGCCCTTTCCTTCAACGTTAATTGTCCATGGCCATGCATCAATAGCTCCATTCATATATCGACCCGATTCGACATTAGATACCGCCCGCAACAAAGATGCAGGAATTCCTTGGGCATTTTCCTGGCTCGCCATAAACGAATGGTATTGTGGATTTGCTACTAACCCAAAAAAGCACCAAGCTACTATTATTAAACACTTAATCATGTCACCTCCTTTTACAAGATTATGCAAAAAGCGTGCCAACCAAGATGGATGGAATTAGGAATTTTGATATCTGTCATCTAAACGCTGATCATGATATGGTGATGCATTATTTGAAAACCCGCTACCATGCATTATTCACACCACCATCACGGGCACCTTGTCTTTCAAGCTACCTGGGCCGCTATTGCGGTTGCGTCTATATTGGTAGTAACCAAGACGTTTGCCTGGTGGGTTAGCGGATCCCTCACAATTCAAGCTTCATTGCTTGATTCATTTTCTGATTTCTTCAGCTCAATGATTAATTTTTTTGCGGTGCGCTATTCCAGAAAACCAGCTGACGATAACTATCGCTTTGGCCATGGAAAAGCCGAGGCATTGGCTGGGTTTGTTCAATCAATTCTTATTATAGCAAGCACCGCTTGGATCGTGTGGCATGCCTGGCAACACCATGAAATGATTCAAAATATTACCCATCACTCATTGGCCCTATGGGTAATGATATTCTCAACCGTACTTACCGTGGGGTTAGTTCTATTTCAGGTTTATACAATCAAACACACCAACTCAATTGCGGTTAAAGCTGACTTTTTGCATTATCAAGCTGATATTCTTTCCAACATCGCTGCTATAGTGGCTCTAATGGCGTTGTCCTGGTTTGGCATCGGTTGGATTGATACCGCCTTTGGTGTGGGAATTGCTCTCTTCTTACTTGTTGGTAGTTGGAGCATTTTAAAGCAAAGCTCAAATATTCTGATGGACAAAGAACTGACAGCCCCAATGAGACAAGACATTTTAAAAAGCATCCAATCCCATCCCAAGGTTATTGAAGCTCATGATTTGCGCACTCGCAGCACCGGCCATCAAGATTTTATTCAAGTTCATGTTACGCTTGACCCTACCCTTTCCCTAAAAGATGCCCATATTATTAGTGACGAAGTCGAAGCTGATTTAAAAAAATCTTATCCAAGCTCTGAAATCCTCATTCACTTAGACCCCTTGGGGTATACATCCCCTTTACCAGAAATGATTGAAAGCTAAATTTATGACACCAGCAGGCCAGTTACAAAGCGTTATCGAGTTAGTAGAAACCATTTTATCCTTATCTAAAAAGCCAGCAGATGCGGTTATGCAAAGCTATTTTCGCAATCGTCGTTATATCGGTAGTTCTGATCGACGTTCAATTGGAGACAGCGTTTATAGCGTACTTAGAAATACCCAAGGGCTTCAAGCCGCGCTTGCAATAACCACGCCACGACTTTTGGTTTTTGCTCATTGCATTTTAGATAAACATGATACCCTTGGTGAGCTTCAATACTTATGCGGCGAAGGTTATGGCCCTCCTCCTCTTTCCAATGAGGAACAACAGATTTTAAGTGACCTTAAGCCCTATAATCCCTTTGCCATACCGAAATGGCTTGAAGCACATATGAAGGATCAAGCCCTTATCAAAAGCCTACACGATCAAGCACCGGTTGATATTCGCGTCAATTCTTTGAAAAATAATCGTGATGCAATTTTGACTTTATTAAAGCTAGAAGGATTTGAAGTTACCGCTACGCCTATGAGCCCCTTAGGTGTTCGTTTTGGTAAACGTCAACCGATGAATACCCACGAGCTTTGGGAAGATGGTACTTTGGAAGTACAAGACGAAGCATCTCAAATTGTCAGTCTTTTGTGTGATGCCAAGCCCGGTATGCAAGTTCTAGATTATTGTGCAGGTGCTGGGGGCAAATCCCTAAGCTTGGCTGCTACCATGCAAAATAAAGGCAACCTTATTTTAAGCGATATTCATCCTCACCGTTTACAAAGAGCCAAGGAACGTTTGCGTCGTGCAGGTGTTACAACTTATCAGCTTAAAGATATTGTGAAAGATAATAGCTGGTTTAAAAGGCAACATAACCGTTTTGACCGGGTATTAGTTGACGCGCCTTGCACAGGCACTGGAACTTGGCGCCGTAACCCTGATTTAAAAAATCGCCTTCAACCCATTGATCTTGAAGAATTAACTTCCTTGCAGCAAAAAATACTAGATCAAGCCCAACAATTTGTAAAACCAGGCGGACGGCTAATGTATGTAACCTGCTCAGTATTAGAAGCAGAAAATAATCAGCAGGTTGCCTGGTTATTGAATAAATACCCCCAGCTCAAACCTATTTCTATAAATGAAGTTTGGCGTGAAACAATAGGGACACCCTGCCCATTTTCCACGCCTACTGCACAATTTACACCAAATATCCACGGTACTGATGGATTTTTTGTAAGCATATTTGAACGCATAGGCTAGGTAGATGCTATTTATTAAAAATCCACTTTCTTTTTTAAATACCTTGGAAAGCCTAAAATACCACAAATGTATTCTACAAATCGTGTTTTGAGCCTAACAAGCAAAATTAAGATTCGTCAAATTCGAAAAATCATCCTAAAGTGCTATAGTAAATTTCATATAAAATTAGGAAATACTCATGGAGCTATTCACCTACTTTCGTTCAACAGCCAGTTATCGCGTACGGTTGGTAATGGCATACAAAGGCATCTCTTCTACCCCTCATTATGTGAACTTACGCACCAATGAGCAACACCACGACTACAAGCAAATAAATCCGTATGGTTTAGTGCCAGCGCTCACCACCAAACAAGGAATTATTTTCCAATCACTGTCCATTATTGAATACTTAGAAACTTTTCACCCAACCCCCCCTCTTTGGTTAAATGATCCATTTCAACAAGCCCAAGCCATGGCAATTGCTCAAAGTATTTGCTGCGATGTCCATCCCTTAAACAACCTTAGAGTTCTACAGTATCTAACCACTACCTTAAATATTACAGAAGAACAAAAAAACGCCTGGTATCATCACTGGGTGCATGAAGGATTTAAACCACTCGAAAAACAGCTAGAAGAAAACTCTGGAAAATTTTGTATACAAAATCATTTGTCGATTGCCGATATGTGCCTTATCCCTCAGGTTTATAACGCTAACCGTTTTGGTGTTGACATGTCACCATATCCCAACATTCAACGCATTAATGAAACCGTATTAGAACTGGAATGGACAAAAGCAGCAACGCCTGAAGCACAAAAGGACGCTATCCCCCAATAATGCTTTGACTAAAGAAACTGCCCCCATCGCCCGCTGCAAATGACTGAGAAAGTTTCATGCCATTTCTATTAACAGTAACGCTTAGGCCTTTGTTGGTTTTTTTCAACGCTACATCTATATCTTTTGTCGTTTTTATTTTTTTCTTATTGATAGCAATGACTACGTCACCTTCTTGAAATAAGCCATTATCGCTCGCCTGCTTCACAATTACTCTGTCTGAGTTTTCCTCAAATTGTACATTTCCTAGAAGCTTATTATTAGCTTCTTGAACAGTTGCTATAGTTGCTACGGGCTTTTTGACCGGCGTTAAACTTATATTTTGTAAGCTATTATCCCGCCATATTTTTAAACTTGTTGGCTCACCCAAGATTGATGTTTTTTGAAAAAAGTCTAGCTCTTCAGGTGTGCTTAATTTTTGACCATTTACCTCAGTGACAACATCCCCTTTCTTTAAAACGGTGCCTGCAGGTGATCCATCAGCAAAAGAAACGATGATGACTCCAAAAATATTTTTATCTTTTAGACCACAGCTTTCAAGCAAATCAGAATTCATTACTTGCACATGTACTCCCCACCAGGGTGAATCTTTCTTTAAAATCTCTTTATTATAGTAATAGCCAACCATACTGGCGGGAATAAAGAAGGAAAGCCCGCCCATGCGCGGAATCGCAAAAGCCATCCCTATCATTTCGCCCATGGAATTAACCATTGGACCTCCTGAATTGCCTACTCCTATTTGGGCGCTGCTTTGTAACACGACTTTACCATCGACAACGCGATTAATAAAGGAAACAAGTCCACTAAAAATACTCGTTTTGCCCATACCAAATGCATTACCTGCAACAAGCACTGGTTCTCCTAAATCAATCTGGGTTTTAGAAGTTGCAAGTGTCAGATACGATAAATCTTTCGCTTCAATTTTTAAGAATGCAATATCAGCTTTTGTGTTTGAAAAAACCTTTGTGGCTTGCATTTTTCGACCATCATTAAGACCAACGTAAATGTGATTAGCGTGCTCCACCACATGAGCACAAGTCACAATGTATCCATCAGCACTAATAACACATCCTGTCCCGCTAGAATTTCCATAGCGCTTAGCTCCAAATAGCATTGATTCAAGATCGCCCAATTCAAAGGGCAAAAAAACCTCATCATCCCTATCACGATAGGCGTAAACATCTACCACCGCCACAGTGGTTGATTTTGCTAAAGCTACTGAATCAAATAAAGGAATTGCCGGTTGTTTCTGAGAAACTGATGCTGCTCCAAATACACATGCAAAAGAGATCCATACATAACCCAACATTTGTTTGATCATCATTTTCCTCCTTTATCTTTTTACAAATTTTCCTTTTAATAAGATAAAAAACTTTTCTTAAAAAAGTATTAAGAAGAATCTCTTGAATGAGGCCAGATCAGTATAATAAGTGCTGTTGTCAATATTGCCATGCCTATATACACAGGAAGGATAGTTCCATTAAAAAAGGCAGCCACAATCAATACCAAAGCTGCAACAACACCATTGCGAAGTAATCCTAAGTAAGCTACGGCTAGACCACGATGATGAGGTGCACATTCAACAGCTTTTGTACCGCTACTGGCAATGATAGACGAAAGGCTTAAATTTAAAACACACATAGTCATAACTATAGGCCAAGGAAGTTGCATAACGCCAAAAATCATTCCTAAAATTGTTAGCACCAAAAATGCAATACTTAGGTACATCCCATAACGAATACACTTTGGAATACCCCATTGCAAAACGCGATGGCGATAGATAATTGACCCCATTAAATTCACAAAAACGGGAATTAATTGCATATAAGCATATGTTGTAGGCAAAAAATTAAATCCATCTATAAAAATAAATGAACTGTTTGCAGAATAGACCGCAGAAATAGCAACCGGCAAACCATGACAAACAGCAAATATCATAAAATTTCTGTTAGAAGTTAATGTTTTCATATTTTCTAAAATATGTCCCCACCCCATGGTATCGGTGCTATTTTTGTGAGTTTCAGGCATTTTTTTAAAAAGCACCAACCATAAGGAAGCAGAGAGACCTCCTAAAAACCAAAACGTAGATTCCCAGCCGAACCATTCTAGCAAATGCGACCCCACCACAGGAGCCACAGCAAACATAATAGGAAAACTCATACTATAAGTTGCCATATAACGCGCATACAATGCCCCGCTAAACATGTCAGCCAGAACTGATATACTAACAACTGATATGCCTCCAGCTCCAAAAGCCTGAAGAAAGCGAAATACTAAAAATGATTCAATATTCCAAGAAAAGCTGCACAGAAAAGAACATAGAGAAAATATTCCCAATGATGAAATCATTGCAGGCCTTCGACCTTTAGTGTCACTCAAGTGGCCATATAAAAGACCAACCAAGGCTGCAACAATTGGCGTTTGCATCATACTAAATTGAATCATCCACTCCGATGTATCAAAGTGACTTCGTAAAAGTGGCCCCGCTGGCAAATAAATATCAATACTAGAAATCATCAACACTCCCGCCAGCATTAAGCATGCTGGGTAAAGAGTTGTATATTCAAATTTTGTTAGGCCAAAATTCTCTTCATCAGGCATTTAGCAACCTCTTTCGCTGCATAGGTAACAATTTTACTTGCACCCGCACGCTTAAAACTAAGACACGTCTCATAAAATGCAGCCTCTTCATCAAGAGCATGATTTAATGCCGCATTTACAATCATGGCATATTCACCACTAACTTGGTAAGCCCAAAGTGGAATACCATAAGTTTTTGCCTGGGAAATAATATCTAAATAAGGCAATCCTGGCTTAATAATTACCGCATCAGCCCCTTCCATAATATCTTGCTTGATTTCACGAAGAGCTTCCAATGCATTAGCTGGATTTACTTGATAGGCTTTTTTATCTCCTTGAAGCTTAGCCCCTACAGCGCTGCGAAATGGCCCGTAAAAGCAGGAAGCATATTTGACTCCGTAACTTATCAACAAAACATTTGAAAAATTTTTGGCTTCTAACGCATTACGAATCGCTTGAATTCTGCCATCCATCATATCAGAGGGGCAAATACCATCAGCTCCAGCCTCTACCTGGTTCAATGCTTGCTTAATTAACACCTCAATAGTGCTGTCATTTTCTACATCGCCATTCTTCAAAAGACCATCATGCCCATGGGATGTATACGGATCTAACGCTACATCAGTAAATACAACCATTTTGGGAAGGCATTGTTTAATTTTCTTGATACCCTGGCACATCAAATTATTAAGATTAAACGCTTCTTCTCCATTTTCTGTTTTTAATGCTTCTGGCGTTTTTGGAAAAAGCATAACGCCCCGAATACCCAATTTATATGCTTCTTCCACTTCTTTCGGTAATTCGTCAACTAAAAGCCTGCGCACCCTCGGCATTGAAGGAATTTCTGCTACATTTTCAACACCTCGTATAAATATTGGCAAAATAAGATCGCTTGGTTGCAGATGATTTTCTTGAAATAGCTCCCGCACAGATGCCGATTGACGCAATCGCCTGAGCCGCAAATTGGGGTACGGTGCTACAGTTATAGTCATACTATTTCCTATTCAAAAACTGTTGAATACCCTGTTGGGCCCTTTCACCTGCAGCCATTTCATAAAAAATTTGCCGCTCACGCCTATAATCGCTTTTCATTGCTATTTTAAGCTGTATTAATTCAGACCGTCCTTGCTTGCCCCATATCAAGGCACATTCATGGGCACTGCTGAGTAACAACGTATCATCCTCGATGACTTTATCTACCAATCCTATAGAATACGCCATTTCTGCTGAAATTTGTTTACCAGATGCCATCAAATCAAAAGCACTTCCATAACCAATGCGCCGTGGAAGCCGCTGAGTTGCTCCGCATCCTGGAATAAATCCAAGTTTTAATTCAGGCTGACTGAACCATGCCGTTTTGGTAGCAATCACGTAATCAGTCATCAGCATCAACTCACAACCGCCACCAACTGCGTATCCATGCACAGCTGCAATAACCGGAAGCTTGCATTCTTCAATACGTTCCCAGGCTTTTACAAAATCACTTTCAGGTTTTGATTTAACACCTATAAATTCCTTTAAATCACCACCTACACAAAATGCCCGTCCCTGACCATAAATAACAATCACTGAAACATTCACATCATTTTCAGCAGCATCAAGGGCTGAGTTTAGGTGTTCGACCAGAGACTTTGATAAGGCATTTAATCGCGGTTGATCATTTAAACCAATGTGAGCAATATCTTCTTGTACGGAATAGGTAACTAATTTTTCTGACATATTGGACAATAATAGGTTGAACGGCCGGATTGAACTTCACGCTCAATTGTGCCTGAACATCTTAAAGTTAAGCAAGGCTTACCCTTTTGGTTATATACCTTAAATTGATGTTGAAAGTATCCGAGATTCCCTTCAATTGTGCGGTGATCACGCAATGATGAACCACCTGCTTCAATAGCACTTTCCAATACTGCACAAATATTTTTTAACAACAGTTGTATTTGTTTACGGGTAATTGAATTCGATACTTTAAAAGGTGATAAGCTACTTTGCCAAAGAGCTTCACACACATAAATATTGCCAAGCCCTGCAATAATGGTTTGATCAAGTAGAGCCGTCTTCAAGGGACGACTTGAGAGGTGCAAATTTTTGTAAAAATCATCTATTTTTATTTCAAAAGGTTCAGAAGCCATAGTTGTTACAGTTCGACTCAATTGCCCCCTTGGAAAAAGATCCATATCTCCAAAGCGACGGGCATCATTAAACGCAAAGACCACATTCTCCACTTGCCACACTACATGATCATGTTTTTGACGAATGTAATCAGTAGCAAAATTTCGCTGAATTCTCCCACTCATCCCCAAATGCATCATCCAGGTGTAATCAGGTAATTCAACTAAGATATACTTCCCCCGGCGATTAATTTTACGGACAATTTGCCCTTCAAGTCGTTCTGCAAATAGTGGTGGAAAAGGATTTCTTAAATTCGCACGATACTGCATAACATTTTGCAAAACCTTACCTTCCATATAAGGGCGAAGCCCCCGACATACGGTTTCAACTTCGGGCAATTCAGGCAAGGTCTTCACCAACAATCCAGCAAGTATCCAAAGCCGCAGTTTCAACTAAATGCAAAAGATCCTCATATTTCAGCGCCAAGCACCCTTCTGTTGGCACCATGCTTTCCCGCATGCGGTGAATAAAAATTGCACTGCCATTTCCTGAAATTATTGGATTTATATTATGGTTAATCGTTATGAATAGGTCATATAAATTATCATCGCGCCACAATTTCTCATGAGAAAACTCATAAGGTAGAGTAATACAGGTGTTGTAAGCAGAATCTTTTGGATCATCTGACCAACCCATTTTTTGCGTAATTTCAACATTGGGTAAAACAGTTTTTGGGGCTGATATTTTGTCAGCGCGGTAATACACAGTCAGAAGTTTCCAAGTGCCAGTAGGTGTACAACCATCTCCTTCTTGCTTGGCAGTGGAAAAACCATTACGCCCTACCCTGCACGGCAAAATCTTATCTTGCCATAGCACCTGATGGCTATTGATTTGCTTTAACATACCTTAAGGATGCTTTATATTCGTCAAACATCGAGCCAATGTATCAACGACATTTTCCATTGTCTCATTAGGGGCCATTGCCTCTCCAACCGTCTCAACCATCACTTTATACTTGTCTAAAGCTCGCTTCGCCACTGCATCTTGATAGCAAATGTATGGATTATTAGAAATGAACAAGAAACTCTTTCCTTCTACATTATTCCCATCTTTTATCATATCAACCAAGGTGTCTTCTGTATTTGCTCGGGTTCCATCGGGCCGTTCACCTGATTGAATTGACACAACTGAAATTGTCCTTAATTGTTCCGGCATTTTTGTTTGGTGCCATAACTCATTCATCATCACCATTTCTGTTGGGGCAAGACCTTTTTTTTCCAATGCTTTAGACATTTCTTGGTCAGCTTCATTACCGATTTTTAGATCACGGGTAGATCCAAGCAGGTAAATTTTATCCCATGTAACACCCTTGTTATAAAGATGGACCAAAAACTCAATTCGTCCCTTAACTCTTGAAGTCGTCGCCCCATAAACGACTACCGCGTCATAGTGTTTTTTGAGCGGCATTTTCTCTTTTGCCATCGCTGAATGCTTTATTTTTTTAGTTAAGGCGCTACGCACAGTGCTATCAAAAAGGCTATACACATCCCAGCGCTCCAACCCTTTAGGCCTAATCCACCTAAAATTACTTTGCTTTATAGCTGTATCAAGGTTTTTAACCCCATCCGTTTCAGTAATTGTAAAAATATCTTTCAACAGACCCGTTGGCCCATTGTTCCAAATCGCCTCGCACCCAAATACACTCCCAATAAAGACTAGTACTACAAGAAATTTTTTCATGCCAGTTTCCCCTCTATACCTATGCCCGCTGCATATTGATTAAGCATTTTACAACAGCGTCCAGTACATTTTCCATCGGCTCCGCTTTCATTTCTTCCCCAACAGTTTCCACATTTACCCCAGACTTTTCCAAAACACGCTTGGCTTCTGCATCAAGAAAACAAATGTATGGGTTATTCGCAATAAACAAAAAGTTTTTTCCTTGAATATCGCCAGCAACTTTCAGTAATTCGGCTAAGGTATCCTCCAATTCAGCTCTGTTTCCATCCGCTCTCTCACCTGCTTGAATAGGTTGGACAGGAATGTCTCTTAAGGATTCTGGCATTTGTATTTCTTGCCAGGTATATTTGACCATTTCAATTTCTGTAGGCGCAATTCCATTATTTCCTAAAGTTTGTGCCATTTGTTGATCAGTACCCTTACCCGTTCTTAAATCACGAGTTGAACCTAATAGGTAAACCTTATCCCAAGTGATGCCCATTTTATATAACTTGATTAGAAATTCAACGCGCACCCTTGCCCTTGAAGTTGCAGCGCCTAACACAACAACCGCATCATAATGCTGTTTCTGTGGTAATTTTTCCTTTGCTAAATCCGAGTGTTTTATTATTTTTGTTAGCGCCATTCGCTGAGGCCTATTTAAAACACTATAAACATGCCATAGCTCTAGTTCTTTTGGCCTCACCCACTTAAATTTACTTTGTTCAACTGCCGTTTCAAGTTGCTCAACACCACTTGTTTCAGTAATTTTAAAAATGTCTCTCAGCAGCTGAGTTGGTCCATTGTTCCAAATCGTTTCACACCCAAATATTACATTCACAAACGCTATAGTCGTTAAAATTTTTTTCAATTAAGCTTCTCACTTATAAGCGCTCGTGTTTCTGCAATACCATATAAAGCAATGAATGACCCCATGCGTGGCCCTTCTGTTTGCCCTAATAATACTTCATACAAGGTTCCAAACCATTGACGCAAATCAGTAAACGCAAACTGCTTACCAACCTCAAACACAATTGCCTGTAAGTCTTCGGCAGAACTATCAAATGATATATCGGCTAATTCATCATGGAGTCGTTGCAAGGCATCTCGCTCCATTTGATTTGGCACCTTATATTGCTTGGTTGGCTTTACAAAATCTTGATAATATTTAACCGCATATGTAATCATCTTTGCAAGAAATGGCATTGAAGTTTCATCGGCTCCTGGAACGTATCGCTTTACAAAGCCCCACAAAATGCTACCTTCTTCTGCATTCACAACCGAAGCCAGATTCAATAATATATTAAAGCTCAACGATACTTCCGCTGCATGCGGCTGCCCTCCATGAATATGCCAGGCTGGATTATCATGCTGTTCAAGGGGTAATTGTGACTCAAACTTGCTAACATGTTGCAAGTATTCATCAACCGCTTTAGGGATCACATCAAAGTACAACCGCTTAGCTTTCTTTGGCGATTGATACATAAAGTACGCTAAGCTTTCTTGTGGTGCATAAGTTAGCCATTCATCCATGCTAAGGCCATTACCTTTGGATTTACTAATTTTTTGGCCAACCTCATCTAAAAATAGTTCATACGTCAAGTTTTCTGGCGCGCGCCCTCCGATGACCCTGCAAATTTGCGATGATAATTTCACCGAATCAATGAGGTCTTTACCTGACATTTCATAGTCCACACCCAACGCCTTCCAGCGCATGCCCCAGTCAACCTTCCATTGTAACTTACAATTACCACCGGTAATTTGCACTTCAGTCAGTTGGTTGGTTTCAGGGTCTTTATAAACAACTGAATCACGCTCAGGGTGCATTTCTACCATGGGCACTTGTAAAACATGGCCTGTCCTTGGACATATTGGCAAAAATGGACTGTAGGTCGCGCGACGCTCTTCCCTAAGCGTTGGCAACATAATCGCCATAATTTCATCATAATGCTGCAATACCAACCTCAAAGTTGGGTCAAAACGCCCTGAAGTATACCAATCGGTGGAGCTTTGAAATTCATATTCGAAACCATAGCTATCTAAAAACCCTTGAAGCATCGCATTATTATGGTGACCAAAACTTTCAAATTTTTCATAAGGATCAGGCACCTTAGTCAACGGCAAGTTCAAATATTTAGATAACATCTCTTTATTAGGTACGTTATCAGGAACTTTACGCAAACCATCCATATCATCAGAAAAACAAAACAACCGAGTTGGAACATCACTTAACATTTGAAAGGCTTTACGCACCATGGTAGTACGCAGCACTTCACCAAATGTCCCAATATGCGGCAACCCCGATGGCCCATAACCTGTTTCAAAAAGGACATATCCTTTTTCAGGAGCTTTGCCTTGCAAGCGTGCTAGTACTCGTTTTGCCTCTTCAAACGGCCATGACTTCGCCTCAAATATATTATTAGGAACCGGTGAATTGTTAGACATGAAAAGGCTTTAACGCATTTGAAAAACTGACTTAGTCTATATAAAATACAGCAAAAGCTCAATCAGTAAAACCGACCGAGCTTATGCGACTTTCTAAATTGATACAAAAATTTAAGCGTTATCACCAAATAAGAAATATACTTAAATTCTTCTTCATTCAGGATCCAACATCGTCCTTAACCTCGCTAAAGCTGTCTGGATATCTTTTTCAAGACCAGAAACATCACCGGCTATGCTTACTTCATATTCAGCTATCCGCCTCTTAATTTCGGTAGCGACAGATATATCTAAAACTCCACCTTCAGCATTTAAACCTGATATAACAATGTTGACTACTCCTTTTGAGTGCACAGATATTCTTGAAAACAAATTTGTTAATATGCCAGAAATCTCTTCACCAAAAAGAACGTCCCTTATACATGGTGTATCTGATCGCGTACTATCATCAGTAAGTCGCACTACTCGTGGAGTTCCCTTCATTAGCACAGCCGCCCTATCTACACTCCATCATCGGTAAGAGTGTCCATTCCATATATCATCGTTGTTGATACCAATGCTAGCAATAGACCCTTTATCAATCTCATATTTAAATTCCTAAAAATTCTAATCTTATCCATGCTGACATAATCTTCCACAAAAACACAAATGTAACTTTTTATAAAAAAACCGGCGCAAGGTATGCACCAGTTTTTGAAAGATAGGTATATTTTATACATTCCTGCTCTATCTTTTTATTTATTCCTCTGAAAAAAGAGTCGTAGATCCTCTGTCCGTTGTTGCAGACGGCGCGATAACATGACGTACTGTATCTTCTGGCTGAACACTCAGCGCACGAGTCAACGGTAAGAGCGCATCAACTTCTGCAGCAACGGCTCTCGTTGAATCCTCTATAGCTTGCACAACTAAATCAATTGCCTCCGAAAGGACTGGGTGTGTGCCTTTAAGTTCGTTTAAGGCAATTACAATATCTTCCTCGCCTATAAGAATATTAATAATAGCTTGCGGTAAATTAGCTATTATAAAAAGAGGTTTTCCTATTTCCCCTCCTACCAGGGAAGCAGTTTCTACCCCAGGTAAAGCCCCAAGATCTTTCGCACTACTGCCAGTTACTGTTGTCCACCCAAGTAACCTGCTTGCTGCAGGCAAAGGAGATTCTGGCTCAGTAGTACTAGGTAAACCAGGAAAAATCCCAGAACTTCCCATGTCAACTGTGGCATCTTGTTGCTTTCTGAAAAAAGCTTCAAGGTCACCCTGCTCCATAGCACAAACCATGGCGGGTAATGTCAACGTTACCAGCAACAGACCTTTTACTAACTTCATATTTTACACTCCTAAAAATTCTAATCTCATTTCATCAAGGATGACATAATCTTTCGCAAAGACACAAATGTAACTTTTTATAAAAAACCGATGCAACGTATGCACCGGATAAAAAAGAAATATAAGTTCAGATATTGATACAATTATAAACCTATGGCAAAGGCACCGGACTGTCTGCTTGGGTGCGTAAATATGCAATTAAATCAGCGCGTTCCTGGGCACTTGAAAGGCCGACAAATGACATTTTTGTACCTTTAATATATTCACGTGGTTTATAAAGGTAGGTATTAAGCGCCTCATAATCCCACTTCCCACCATGTGCTTTCATGCCCGTAGAATAGGCATAGTCTGCCGCATGGGCTACCACGTTCATCAATATACCCCACAAGTTTGGACCTGTTTTGTGCGACCCGCCCTTTTCAAAGGTGTGGCATTGCAAACATTTTTTAGCAACTTTTTCACCATTAGCCACATTGGCTGTAGCAAGTAAAGGGCCTATTGGCTCAAGAGGTTTTTCAGCTCCCCCACTTGAAGCTACTTGGGCTCCTCCATCAATACCTAAAATATTTTGGGCTAAATATACGGGATGAACCAACCCTTCACCAATCAGATGAAATACCTGCATACATAGTAGTGCTACCAAAAGACTTGCAAAAACTTTATTAAATTCAAAGTTATTCATAAAATTAGGGTTGAACATGCCATGGTAATATTATCCCAGTATAGCGGAGCAAGGTAAAGGTTCCATTAACAAGCTTGCAAGAGTTGACCAAAAAATTGCTGCATTGCAGTCACTAATTCATTCTCAAACACCTTTGGCCGTGCATGTCCCATGCCTTTTATAATCGTAAGGGTGGCGTTGTAATGGGTTGCGGTCCTTTTTGCATGAGCTACGGGCAACATTGAATCGGCACTACCGTGAATAACATGCACAGGGCAAGCTGGCTTTACATCATAGTAACACATTGGGCCCTGTGAACAGGCCATTACATGATTGTGCATAATGTTTGGTGGCATATCAGTATTGCGGCGCAAATAGGCTTTTTCCAATGCAGGTACCCATTCAGCTTCATCAAATGGCACTTCAGTACCATTAAATAATCGTAAAATCTTCAGGCTCTTAAATAGCCAAGAATCATAATCAGAAGTGTCAATTGCTCCAATTGCTTTTAATCCTTCCAAAATCTCCTTATCAGGCGGGGGCAAATCATTAGCAGCCAGATTTCCAACCATCGCTTTGCCCATTGGAGAAAAATCAATTGTGCTCATAATAAGAGTAACACTTGAAATTCGCTCAGGAGATCGTTGCATACAAAGCTGCGCCAAATATCCTCCCATTGAGGTACCGACCAAATGGGCTTGTTGTACATTATAACCATCAAGGATGCGTATCACATCATCAGCTAAATCACGCAAACCATAAGGATTAACCATATAATTAATGTGCGATGATTGGCCTACATCACGGTGGTCATAACGGATGACAAAGTACTCTTTCGAAAGCTCTTGGCAAAACGAATCACTCCACATGATCCCCTGTCCCGCTACTCCCATAATTAAAATAAGCGCTGGATTTTTGGGATCACCAAAATTTTCAGTCCAAAAAGTTAATGATTCAGATTGGATTAATTGTTCCATAGAAACTCCTTTACCTTAAGGATTTCATGAAATAACTATTTTAGACAAGGCCTTTTGTCAAAAAAATAGTCCAATAACTTTTTATTAACCTATCACGAATAGAATCTAGAGAAGATCAAAAATAAGGATTCAAAATGATTAAAATAACTCATCTATTTCTTGGCACCCTTTTTTTCACAGGAATATTATGTCCCAAGTCGATCGCAGCTACACACGATGATACATATGATCATTTATCTTCCGATGATCAAGTTGTTCGAGTCAGTTATGAGTTTAAAACTTCTAATTTAAGAGATGATATAAAAATTGACGTTATGAATGACGGAGGCGCTCGCGGGCACTTGCTTACTATCCCCCATACCCTAGATATTGAACTAGATAAGGTTTACAGGGTCAAAGGATACCTAAGGGAATCAGCTAAAAAGTATCTGGAATTCTCATCTACAATTGATGGCAATATTAGCCCTGTGTATCTTTATGATAAAGAAACCCAAGAGCCAGATTTTAGTACTACAGCACGCGTGCGAATGGTGCTAAAGGGTCAACCTCTTGAACCAGTAGCAAAACCTCTTGAGTCTTTTCGATTTATTATCGGAAAAGTATACCCGGATCTTACTGATTCACCTTTGTATGTTTCTGTTGTGTACAAACATGGGGCAAAAGGCGAATCAAAAAAAACCGTAAGCTCACCCACGATAGTTAGAAGAAAAATTTCAATGGTTAATTCGAATAGTAACGCCTAATCATTCGCCACAATAGACGTTAACAGCGGAGACCACGAGCCATCGGTTGCACCCTTTTGTGTAGCAATTCGTCTGCGGTTTCTACCGGTCAGGTCAATCATATCAATCTGGGCTTTGTCACGAAGGCTAACTTCTCTTGAATACATAATGTAGCGCCCATTAGGTGACCAAGTCGGACTTTCCACCAAATATCCTTGAGCAATCAGACGTTCACCTGTTCCATCAGGCGCAATCACTCCAATGTAAAAAGTGCCTTCAACTTGCTTTGTAAAAGCAATCAAATCACCACGGGGCGACCAGGTTGGCTGAAAATACTTTGCTCTCCCTTTACCAAAACTAATACGCTTAACATTACCTCCGTTGGTATCCATTACAAAAAGTTGAGGATCTTTACCGTTATCTCTATCAGAAATGAATACAATCTGATTCCCATCCGGTGAATAACAAGGACATGTATCAATAGAGCGATGCTCCGTTAACTGGTCCAACTTTCCAGAAGCCAAGTCCATAACATACACAGCACTTGCCCCATTTTTTTCATAAGATAAAACCACCTTAGTACTATCAGGTGAAAACCTAGGAGCAAAGGTCATACCAGGGAAATGCCCCAGTTCTTTTGTGGATTTACTTTTCAAATCCATAATATAAACCCGTGGTTGATCTTTGATATATGCAAGGTATGCCACTTTTTTCGCATCCGGTGAAATCCGTGATGTAAGCACTAAATTTTGCCCATCGGTTAATGGTTGAGGGTTGAACCCATCCCAATCCATAATCATCATGCGTTTCTTTGGATTTTTACGGTCGTTGTTCATATCTTCAATAAAAACAATTTTTGAATCAAACACGCCTGTTTCACCGGTTGCACGACCATAAATACTATCGGCAATAATATGGGTCATACGGCGCCAATTTTTTTTGTCACCATTGAATGATAGTCCTTGCATTTGCTGACCTGTTAACACATCAAATAACCGAAAACTTACAGTGATTTTATCAGAGCTTAGGCGTTTTACTTCTCCATACACCAAAAACCGCGCTTTTAGAGGACGCCAGTTATTCATGTTAGGTCCGCCATTTACCAAGGATTCTGGGGTTTGCAAAAATGCTGACTTACCAATCGCTACAAATAGCCCTGAAGCTTCCAAGTCATTGATGAGAACCTTTGCAATGTCTTCGCCGAGGTTCTCGACCCCATCGGGGTTATGAAAATCAACCACGGCAATAGGGTCAGGACGAACATCCCCTTTGGTGATTTCAATCTTTAAAGCATGCAAGTTAACGGTAAAGAATAAAATAGCAAGACAATAGCGGAACATAGGACAAAATTTATAGGGTTACCATTGGATTGTAGCAAAATTCCTTATCATACTTAAAGGGGGTAATCACGCACCTACAAAATCTGCAACTTCTTTAAAAAAACGTGTTGCTCCGCGTTCTAAAATTCCATAATGAGTAGCATTAGGAATATCGACGCGTTGTTTTTGACAGGTTAGTGCATTCATTAATCCATCAGCATCAGCGCTTAAGCTAGCGGTATCATGTTCGCCCCGTAACACTAAGGTAGGGCAGGTAATTTTTGAGGCATCGTAAAGAGGGGTTTGATTATAAGTTTGTAAGGCATCCCTCAACACGCCCGTAGGGATACGAACACATCCCCGATTATTAGGCGTGTTAGCCCATGTTATATCAGTATTTTCAATATGATCAACCAACGTCTCTAAAGTTTTGGGATCGCGCCACCCAATTGCGTTATTCACTTTAAGCTCACGATCCCATAAACCACACCACCGCTCTCTTGAAGCGACACGATAGCTTTTAATTCCTGGATTAAGCTTTGTTGAATTATTAGGGTCAGCTAATTCTTTCCACTGGGGATTTTTATAGCTATACACTGGCCCCAACAAAATAAGTTTAGAAACCCAATTTGAATGAGTAGCAATATACCCGCTAATACTACTACCCCAGGAAAACCCTACTAATAAAATTGGCATATGGGGATGTCGTTGAGCAATAAATTGCAGCACATCATACACATCATTCGCGGCATCTTGATGGGTAATAAGCGGTAAGCCAGCCATGGTTGGATCATCCATTGCATCTGGTTTTGAAGATAAGCCATTCCCTCTAAAATCGAGGGAATAGACGGCATACCTGTTAGCTGCCAGATAAGACATCATTGTTGGTTGATTTTGCGAACCAGGTAAATCAAAAATAATGCTGGGCAAGGTAGCACCGTGCAATAATAAAACCACAGCATTTACCTGCCCCTCTGGCAATATGCTACGGGTAGCAATTTTACCAGCGGGGCAAGTAGTACTTGATAGATAATGAACTTCAGATGTCATTATCAGTTGAGTTTTTCAAGAATTATTCGGCGTTATCTACTTTTTGTTAAAGTCTGTACAAGTGAACTGAAGTGATTCTTAACACCGGTGTAATAGGGACACGCCTCTTTTGCATTTTCTTGTGTATCTATAGTCTTTAACGAAAATAAGGGACTAGCCCCCAATTTATCCTCCATTGCTTTAAATTTTGTAAGCAAATCAGCATTAAATACACCTCTTGCTACATCCCCATCTGCCATCACAGATTGTGCCGCCATGATTTCAAAAGTAGTTGCATTAATAGCTCTTGTCTGTGCATTTCGTAATTGTGTATCTAAATCTTCAGCAGGTGGCAATGCAGCAGCTGTAGCAGCAGCTGCACAAAGGCTTCCAACACAAAGCATTCCTATTAGTGATAACATTTTTAACATATGATCTCCTAGAACTGTAAAGCTTGGTTACAAATGACCAACCACAATTGGCCTGCTTACATTCTAGGTAAGAATCTATTAATTAAGGGTAAACGTAGAAAAGCATCTAACTAGAAAAGGTTTCTAAAAAAAAATTTGAAATAAGGACTATGAAAGTTTCTTGCCTAATAACCACTCAGCTCTCCACAGTAACGCCGCGGGTGTTACGAGCAGCGTCATGGATGATGCAAATAAAACCCCATAGATAATACAAGTAGCTAACAATATCCACCACTGGTTTGATAGTTCCAAAAGTCTCCGTGGCTTATGAGTCACGCCGCCACGAAAGCATGGCTCAAAGCGCCCACACCACAACCGCAGCTCATTGCCCGCAACACCGGCGAAACACCAGCTGTCTAAAAACTCATCAACCACAGAAATATTTCTGTATTATTTCATCTTGTGATTTCAATCATTTTCTATTTGAAATTTTCATAATTCATAACTAAATAATTACCACAAGTGTTAAATTTTGTGTTACAATAGAGTAGAAGTTTAACCCTAATTAAAGAAAGTAACTTTTATGAAAAAAACTATAATGACCCCCATAAAATGGAACAGTTGTCAGAGGAGAGAATCATCCCTAAATAATTAAAGCAGGATGAATTAAATGAAAAATAACATGAAGAAGAAACCGCACAGTGCAGAATTTAAATTCAAGGCGGCGATTGAAGCTATTC
>CANJXJ010000028.1 GCA_947478955.1 Alphaproteobacteria bacterium
CACGAGATCCACAAGGCCCAACCACCACCACAAATATTTTAATGGTTAAAGAAAAAAAAGAAATTAAGCAGCAAAAGAAAGTGAAACAAGAGATGAATCTCTCCTCAAAAATAGCTGCTTAGTGTTCTTGACTTTGGGGGTCACTTTAGAATGCAACCGGTTGGCCCGCCGTTCTTAGCGCCTTAGCCCAACCTTGAATGCTTTCAATAGGACAACGAACATCTCCTAAACCATGACAGATAAGTAGCGGCGCTTGAAGTTCGGTTATACTTGCAACATCAAGAAGATTCTCTGCAAATGTTGCTACAACTCCTAACTCTCCTATCTTGTGATGCCTATTTTTCCACTCACCCACATTTAAGGTCAGCAGCCTGGGCAATACAGCCTTGTAGTTCTATAGGAGATTCTGTGGGAGAAAAGTCCCTCCATTTAGCAGCAAGGGCGCATGCAACCCACCCTCCATAGCTTTCACCCATTAAAATCATTTCAGGATTAACGCCTTTGGCACAAGCATCATCCAAAGCATTCATGATATGGCGTAAATTACGACATCCTAATTGGTTTTTAGCAAAAAGGTAATTATATCCAAACCCATCACGGGTGGGTTGATGGGGAACAACAACTGTGTAGCCATCTGCAAGGAAAGGCTTATGTCGGGTTAAAAAACCGTTAGCACTAAAAACACTCCAAGGGCCACCAGGAATATAGACTAAGGTTTTTTTAGAATCACCACCCCCTATGGCATCAGCCCATCAATCTCTTTTCGCTTAAAAATGGAATAATAGACAGTTGTATCTTCACCTACCGCAATTTTAGATTTTGTTTCAATCAATTCATGACTGTAAGGCATGATAAGCCCTGTAGGATTTGCATCAACAACATCCAAAAATAAGGTGTCGTCAGCATCATAAAAAAACTTACCCCCGCGTCATCAAATCCCACCCCTTGCAATGCCCCCTGTATGGCATGAATCATACCATCAACTGGTTCTGTAGGCGCAACCCTTTGAAAAACAGTTCCATCAGGTAACGTTTTTTTTAAACGTTGAACTAGCACACCAACACCACCTTCATTGAATTCTTCCACAGATAAGGAATAAAAAGAGGAAGGCGCTGAAGCTGAATCTGCAGGTGCAGACGCCACCGATGATAGAACCAAGTCGGGTTTTTTTCGGGGTGATTGCTGCTGCCTTAATACTCGCTGCGGTCCTAACGCCAACTTTTCTGACATCAAAGTAATTACTGCTACTTTTTTACTGAAATATGTTGTCCCTTCTACTTTTTCCTCTGCTGGTAGTGGAGGTAGTAGGCGTGGCTTTACTTGGCATGCTTGCTTTCGCTCTAATGCCGCCGCCTTTGATTTGTAGTCTGCAATCTCACGGGAATATGTTAGCCCTTTAAATATTTTTCCTGTTGGGGGGGGGATTTTCAGTGGAGGTGGTAAGTCTACTCGCTGCGGACCTAACGCTAACTTTCCTGGCATTAAGGTAATTACTGCTGGGTCTACTTTTATTTTAAGATGAGCACGTCTACTAGGGTATATTCGTCCTTTTAATTCTTTTGCAGCAGCAGGCAAAGCTTCGAGCGCAGTAGCGACAGAATCGCGCTTAAAAACCAGAGGATTAGATATTTTCTCATAAAGATTTTTTATATACGCTTCTACACATTTCTTTACAAATGGGGATTAATAAAAATAATTCAATGAATATTATTATTATTTATAATTTTAAATTTTATCCAAAACGACGACCGGTGAATCGGCTGGGCTTAGCCTCGTGTAATAAAAACGGATGGCTAAAATGGAACATGGCAATGGCAATGTATGCATATCTTGCTTCGGCAGCGCCTGCAATAAAAAATAATGAAAGCACCAATGACATCCCCATAATGTTTTGGAAAAACAAACTAACGTATTTCGGATGTTCATTAAACTGTTTGTACCCTTTGGCGATATAAGCAAGCTGTATAAAGAAATAGACTATGTATGCCATTAGCCATGAAGCTAGTGTAAACACCCCAGAGCTTTCTACCCAACCTAATATTTTAAGAACTGGGGGTGACACTTCACCTTTGATATCAGACGGTTTTTTCAAGAGCGACACCGTCAGCTGTTGATAAAAAAGGCTCCAACGGTGTTTAAGGTAGGCAATTGGATGGAAAAATACCGCACGTATCCAAGTGCTGTAAAGTACATCTAGTTGATCTTGTGCATTTGTTGCCATTGGATAGGTTAAATCATCAACACGGTTAGCATTGTATAATTCTTTAATCTGCTCAAAGTCATAAGTAGTATTTTGTTTGATATATTCCGGAAAAATGGGATCGTTAAGTTGAGCTGAAATTCCCGTCAGGTCATATAACTTAGTATGTTGGCTTCTGTTTGATGGGGTACTCATCGTTCGGTTAAATGTCTCAGCCCCTGCCATAATCACACCAAACATCACCAGCCCTGTAATCATCCATTTTTTTGAACGGTCTGAAGAATAAAATTTAGCAAACCATAAACAAAGCCATGGCAATGCAATAATCGCTTGGTAAGTACAACAGGTGCCGTAAAAGGCAATTACAAGCCAACCTAGTAGAGATAGCAACGATGGAGAAAGGTCACGCATACTATAAAAATGCAACCATGCCGCACAAAAAAGATACGCATTTACAAATGATATATCTTTAAGCACTAACAATTGATATGCAAAAACTGGGGGCAAAAAGGCTATCCAATAAACCCATTTTGCCTTATGAATTTCAGCACGGGCAAACAAAGAAACCGCCCCCCAATATAGGGCAAGATGGAACAAAAACATGGGACCAGAGCCCCTAAAGAGTTTATCAAATAGTCCAAAAACAAAACTCATCATCGGAGGATGATGATCTGAAAAAGATCCAGCGATGCCCTGCTGCATTTGAACAAGGCTGTCTGGGCGCATTAATCCTGGCCAAAATAAGAAGGCACAAAGTATGAAAGAAAAAAAAGGAAATAAGATAATAACAGCAGATGGGCGTTGCACAATTAATGAACCCAGAAATTCTCTATAGAATAGGGTACGGTGAGATACGCAGGAAGTCAAAAGTTTAGTTTGAGCAGCACAAGGAAAGTTCACCCCCTTATTCTTCTCTTATCCTTGAACTTGTCATAAAATTATGGCTTATTGGCAAGCAGTGGAGAGGTGCCAGAGCGGTTGAATGGGACGGTCTCGAAAATCGTTGTGCGCTTACGCGTACCGTGGGTTCGAATCCCACTCTCTCCGCCATTTCACAGGCGCGCGCACTAGATTAGATTTCACCAGCTCCGCAAGCTACTCTTTCTGCCTTTTCATTACTGAGCTTCAAAATCTGTAGGGCTTGGTATCGAAGTAAGACACTGCCTGAAACTTCATAACCATGTTTATTTGCGATAATGGCAGCCTCGTTATAGGTTGCAGCAAGAAAGAGCTCCGCCTGCAGGGCTTCATCTTCTTTAATTTTAACCAAAAAGAGCTCAAGCGTAGGTTCAACAGCCAGATCCATATAGCCCCATTGAAGAAGCGTATTCACCCAAAAGCCTGCTCTGTCTAAGTACCCTTTGCCTGAACGTCCCCACTGTGCACCCGTTTTTGCTTTCTTCCCTGCAGCCACATCTTCCAATTCTTGAGGAGACAATATCAACACTCGGCCAGCCTGAGCCCGAAGTATATCAGCACCTGTAATTTTAAAGCCCATTTCCTTAGCGATGGTAGCAACATCCACGAGTTCTTTTGTATCGTATAATCTCTTCTGCAAAGCTGGATCAGCCGTAATTTTAACAAAAAAGGCTTTAAGCTCTTGTGACATCATATTATTTCTCCAATAGGCAAAGCATCTACCCCAGAGTGAGAAGCGCAATAATTTTCTTCTAATACCTTCAGAACATCGTCATGAACTCGGCAATTGGTAATGTTAAAAAAGCCAAAATTAAAAACGCTATTTAACTGGAGAGCTAAAACAAAATATACGATTTTTTTGTTATTTTCCAGAAATTTTGTTTATTATTGGGCGCAGGGAAGTAAATACAAGTTATGCTTATGAAATTTAAATTAGGAGGTGTTTGTAAGGGCCCCTATTTTTTAACCATACCTAAATGTATATTATAGCCACAATAAGGCATAAATATGGCAGTCACCTCAATAAGGATTTATGCCTATGACAAAAATTATCGCGGGCACCAATGGTAAGAACCTAGCAAAGCAGCTTAGTGAGAATTTAAACATTGCTCAGATTGAAGCTTTTGTTGAATGCTTTGCAGATGGGGAACTTCGAGTACAACTAGCTGCGAGAGTAAATAAAGAAGATGTCCTTATTGTGCAATCAACATCAAAACCTGTAAATGATCACTTAATAGAAATATTACTATTGGTCGATGCGGCAAAGCGCTCAGGGGCGCACCGGATTATTGCATTGATGCCGTATTTTGGGTACAGCCGCCAAGACCATCTTTCTTATACCTTTGGACCTATATCGACCCACGTCGTTGCAACCCTTATAGAAGCAGCAGGCATTGATCATTTAATTACAGTTGATTTGCATTCTCAACGAACTGAAAAGTTTTTCAAAATTAATGTACAAAATATTGAAACCACCACATTATTTGCGCCTCTCTTGCAAGATAGGCCAAACCTCATAATTGTTTCCCCAGATAATGGCGGCATAATTAGAGCACGCAAATTAAGTGAACTGCTTGGAGTTAACTTGGCAGTCATTAGCAAATTCAGGAAATCTCACAACACATGCCAGACAGAGGGACTCACCGGAGATGTTACTGGGAAGCATTGTATAGTAATTGATGATATTGTCGATACAGGAGAAACCCTGTGCAAAGCCGCTGAATTACTGATGCAACACGGTGCTTTATCTGTGGAAGCTATGGTAACTCATGCTGTACTTTCTAAAAAAGCCTTAGCCAATCTTGAAGAATCAGAAATTAAAAAAGTCACGATTACAAATACCATCGAGCATACAAGCCTAATCGACAAGCTCACAGTAGTTGATATCGGCCCTCTGTTAACTAATATTCTACGCGACCTTCCTGAATAATTGGTCATCCATAGGGCTGGCGCTTACTTTCTTTGGCCATTGGTTAATCACCAGACCTAAAAACACAACACCACAGGCCAAAAGTGTTAAGTGATCTAGCACTTCCCCCAAACATAGCCAGCCAAAAAACACTGAAAAGACAGGAATAAGCAACCCGTAAATAGATACCTTCGCTGGATTATGTTGACGCATTAGCCATGTCCATCCTGTTAATCCAAAGAGGGTCGCTACAATAACAATATACGCAGTAGCTGCTAGCTCTTTTAAACCAAACATATGCAATGATTCAAAAAATACATCTGGCCCTTCCCAGGCCTGAGATAACAGAAAATAAGGAATCGGAGGAACTAAGCTCATCCACACAGTTAATTGCAAAATATTAACGCCTTTTAAAGTTCTAGAAATATTATTTGATAATCCCCAGCATAAAGCACTTGAAAGAACCAAAAGGAACCCTATAAAAGTAGAGGCGCTTTCAGTTTGAACTCCTAACATAGCGACACCACAAAGAGCTAAAAATATGCCACATATTTCGCGTTTTGATAAATGGTATCCAAATATAAAATAGGAAAAAATAGCTGTAAAAATGACCTGAGTTTGCAAAGTTAAAGCACACATTCCAATGCTTATTCCTTTTTCAAGGCCTTTAAACATCAAGGCAAATTTTGCCACTCCTAATATAAGTCCAATTAAAATTAACTTGCCTACCGGAATTTTAGGGCGAGCCACAAAAAAGATCAGGGGAAAGGCCACAAAGACAAAACGTAAAAATCCGAAAGTCAAAGGAGATATCCCTTGAATAGCAAGTTTAATGACGACTAAATTAAACGCCCAACACAGCGCAACACTTACTGCTATAACGATGTCTTTAAAAGGAAGAGAAAACATTTAATTAAGTAATTAAAAAATTTATATAATAACTATAAAACAAAAAATTAAGTAGTGATAATTATTAAAAAAACATACCAGAATTGATATTTTAGCATGCACCTTGCGCAAACATTAAAGAATTTCTATAAATACTAGTATAGAGTTTGATAATATGCCTATCTTGCGACCCACCGTAAAAACAATTTTAATACCAGTTCGTACTTCTGTGATGTTTTGCCTAATGGCTGTGCTGGTTGCGCTGGTAGATATGGCATCGGACTTATATATTCCTGTATTACCCGAAATTGGGCATGTTTTTAAGGTGGATGAATCTTGGGTGGGGGCAACGCTTAGCGTTAATTTAATCAGCCTTGCTTTTTCAGGCCTCTACTATGGAAGTTTGTCCGACACAATAGGACGAAAACCCGTTATTATAGGCGGCCTTATACTTTTCACCCTAGCCAGCTTTGCCTGTGGTTTTTCAACCAATATTACCCAACTTTTATTTGCACGTTTTTTCCAAGGCTTAGGTGGCGGCGTAGCGTTCTCGGTCGGTGTTGCTGTGGTACGTGACTTGTACGAAGGAGGACCTAAAAGCGCCCAAATGTTTTCACGTATGCAAAGTGTTATTGCTTTATCGCCAACATTTGCACCTATTATTGGCGGCATTATCGGGACTATGTACGGTTGGAAAAGTATTTTTTATGTTTTAGGATTTGTTGCCGTAATGCTTTTAATTGCGATGCTTTTTTTTGGAACTGAAACACTTTTACCAGAAAAAAGGCGAAAAGGCTTTTCTACAGGCATTGGCGATGAATACAAGTATTTCCTTAAGCGTCCCTTATTTTTATGTTATGCGGGAATACAAATATTGAGCTTAGGTTGGTTTTGGTCAGAGCTCGCCTTTTTGCCTCCCCTCTTTCAAGATCATTATGGAGTGGCAGCAAGCTCATTTGGTTGGTACTTAAGTGTATTAATGGCAGCATACATTTTAGGCACATTTTTGAATCAATATTTAGTAAACCATGTGAGCTTGAAAAAATTAGTGAGCATTGGTTTAGGACTATTTTTTCTAACTGCCTTTTTAATGCTCTTAGCACAGATGGTTGATTTTGTATCTCCGTGGATAGTTGTTATGCTTAGGTTTCCTGCTGGCATAGGGTTTGCTTTTGTGTTTGGAAATGCTGGAACATTAGCAATGGATCAAGAGAAAGATCGATCAGGAAGCGCTGCTGCATTGATTGGATCCTCTGAATTACTAGCGGGGTCTATAGGTATTTTTGTCATTGGCCTATTTGAAGCTGAAACACTTTATCCTTTATCATTAATGATAATAGGCTGCAGCTTCTTTTGTGTATTACTCATCGTAAAATCTGCAACATTGCGAAAGCAATTGACGCCTAGCCCTGAATAAAATCATTAATCGGGCTTTACTGATTAGCGATAACCCATATAGTTTTTTTGAGTAAGCCTTTATATTCTTCTAGCTTTTCTTTGCTTTTGGTCCATTCCCATTTCTCAAGAAAAGGTAAAGACGTTAGTGAAAAAATTAGATCTTGCAATAAAATTATGTCTACTGCTTGATTAATATCCCCTTTGACCTGAAATTGTTCAAGTTCTTTTTGCCACAGGTTTATAGGTAAAGATATTGTCCCGGATATTTCATCTGGAACTTCCAGTCTTTGCCAATTCATCATCAGCACAAGATCAGAATTACTACCATAAAGATCAAAACGTGCATTTATAATGTACTCGATAAAATGCTCAAAGGAATCCGTCGGCACACAACTCATGTTTTCAATAACGTTTTGACCAACAATTTCGTCCTTTACATTTTTCCAAAGCTCTTCTTTTGTCTTGAAGTAGTGAAAAAGTAGAGCCTTAGCAACGTTTGCCTCTTTTGCTATTTGGCTCATTGAGGTGCCAGAGAATCCTTTTTGAAGAAAAATCTGACGAGCAGAGCTAAGAATTTTTCTTTGTGTTTCAAGGCTTTTTGTTGACATTTGATTCCCTTTAAATTTTTTAACCGATTGGTCAAAATAATTATTGACCGATCGGTTAATTATAGGTATGTTAATTATGTTAAGTCAACAAACATCATAGGAGAAAAAAATGACTCTACATAAATTATTAGTAATACTAGGATTTGCATGTTTAACCTCAGCTTTTTGTAATGTATTGCCGTTTCATATGTCAATGCCTGTACAAAATCTGAATGGGACACAAGATTTCTACGAAAACATTCTTGGTGCTAAAGTTGTCAAAGTCACTGAAGATGAAATTAGCCTTAATTTCTATGGCCATTCTCTAGTCTTCCGTGTTTCTGAGTCCTTCGTTTTGCAACCAAGCCCGCCCGAGCCATATGTTGTAGAGGGTAAAAATTATGAAGGACATGGACGTCATTTCGGTTTGGTTTTAGAAAAAGAAACATGGCAAAAAATTCGTAAT
Source organism: Alphaproteobacteria bacterium (assembly GCA_947478955.1). Lineage (GTDB taxonomy): Bacteria > Pseudomonadota > Alphaproteobacteria > Paracaedibacterales > CAITNM01 > CAITNM01. Next base: position 8,367 of record CANJXJ010000028.1, read on the forward strand.
CGTCTTCACGAGACGAGCTCTCAAATAAAAATACTTGCGGAGTTTATTAAAAATGAAGGTACGGAAAATGAAATAGGTTTCATGATGATACTTGACCCAGCTGGTTATGCTGTTGAACTAAAGTATTTAAATGATCAATGGCTTGCTATAAGGGATGATAAGAAATCCCGGTAGTTACCTTGGAATAAATTGCTAGAATTTTTTAAATTATTAAACTTTCTATATAATGGGCTCCTGCTATTTTACAGAGGCCCTTTTTCACAACCCTTGCCCAAAACGCCTTTTTACGAAATACTCTTAAATAAAAATAGAGGTAATTCAATGATTGGTATATATGCCGCAAAACGTACTGCAATTGGTGCATTTCAAGGGCAGTTTAGTGCCTATTCTTCCACTGATTTGGGCGGTTTTGCCATACGCGCCACACTAGATGCCTCAAGCTTTAAAACCGTTGATGAAGTCTTTATGGGGTGTGTACTCCAGGGAGGACTTGGACAAGCACCCGCACGTCAAGCTTCTATCAAAGCAGGCTTAGATACAAGCATCCCAACCACCACTATTAACAAAGTATGCGGTTCCGGCATGCGGGCTATTATGTTTGCTTGTGATGGCATACGACTAGGTCAGATCCAAACAGCTATAGCTGGTGGTATGGAAAGTATGACCAATGCCCCATATGCTTTGGAAAAGGGACGCTCGGGGTACAGGTTTGGTCATGGAGCCTTAATTGACCTAATGCTGAACGATGGGTTGGAGGATGCCTTCCATAAGAATGCACAAGGCGGCCGTCTTGCCATGGGGGTATTTGCAGATAATACCGCAACTGATTATTCTTTTAGCCGCCAACTTCAAGAAGACTTTGCGCGTCAAACTTATGAACAAGCTATTGCTGCACAAACATCAGGTGCCTTCAATAGTGAAATCACACCGGTGATATTTTCCGATAAAAAGGGAGAAATGACCTTTGATCAAGATGAACAACTCAGCCGTGTAAAACCAGAGAAATTTTCAGCTTTAAAGCCTGCATTTAAAGCCGATGGCACAGTGACGGCTGCTACTAGTTCATCCCTCGCTGATGGCGCAGCAGCTTTAGTGTTATCAGCAAACACTCAGGACGCCCTGGCCAAAATTGTAGGTTACGCTTCTCATGCCCAAAGCCCTGAAACATTCACCACTGCCCCGATTGGAGCAATTAACAAATTATGCACACAACTAGGCTGGTCGATTGATTCGGTTGATGCCTTTGAAATTAACGAAGCCTTCGCCGTAGTGCCCATGGCTGCTATCAAAACCTTAAATATTGATCGTACGAAAGTGAATATGTATGGTGGCGCTTGCGCTCTGGGGCACCCTATTGGAGCTAGTGGTGCACGCATTGTCGTAACGCTTATAAACATTTTGCGTCAAAAAAATCTAAAACGAGGCATTGCTGTAGCATGTATTGGTGGAGGTGAAGCAACTGCCATTGCTCTTGAGATATAGGGAATAAAATGCAACACCTGGTTAATTCAGTTGTTATTACCCTTTTATTGGTTTTCTCTGGGTGCAGTCAAAGTTCATCAACCTATCAAATACCAAACGGCCCAGTTAAAGAGGGGGTTGTAAAAATTAAAAATGGACGCCTCTATTACCAAATAGTTGGCCAAGATGATCCTATCATTGTGATCCATGGTGGACCTGGCTTTGATCAAGGGTACTTATTGCCAGGCATGGCTCTGCTTGCCAAAAATCATCAAGTGATATTTTATGATCAGTGTGGATCAGGCCTTTCAACCGTATCTGTCATTGATGATCAACATATTAATGATGAACAGTTTGTTGAAGATTTAGAAACCCTACGTAAGGCGCTTGGCTATCCAAAAATAACATTAGTAGGCCACAGTACGGGTGGGATGCTAGCAATGCGCTATGCCATTAAATATGGCTCTAATGTGAAAAAAATGGTGTTGATGAATACGTTGCCTGCAACCACTTCTGGTATTCATGATTTTGTTGAAGAGGTTGAGCAAAAAATTGCGCCAAGTGCCGCCGCAATAGAAACTTTGCAAAAGTCCCAAGCATTTTTAGATAATGACCAGCAGACCATTGCTAAATTCTATAGTTTATTTTTTCAGTATTATTTCCATAATCCAGCCGACCTTGAAAAATTGAATATGCAGCTTGAACCACAAGGTATTGCAACAGGCATGCAGGTTGCTAGAATTTTGGAAAACTCCATTCTTACAAAATTCGTTGATCTCACTCATGACCTTAAAAAATTAAAAATACCAACCTTAATTATTCATGGCGAGAGCGACGTTATACCTCTTCATACCGCGGAAGAAATTGCTGCATCCATTAAGGACTCAAGGCTTGTTGTGCTAAAACAGTGTGGCCATTTTCCTTACATTGAAAAACCACAAGAATGGTTAAAGGTTGTTGAAGAATTTTTACGGAAAAATTAATACAATCAGTCCTTCTAGCCGCCCCCTTAAACATTAGCTAAACAAAATTTTCCACTCAAAAAAAAATTTTCAAAAATTTACAAATTATTAAACCTTATTGGCTACTCTGCCCGTGGCGGTAGAGTACACAATGTTCTAGATGATGGTGGCACACGTCTTTCCAAGGCTTTACAAGCAGTACATAGGATACGAAAAGTTTAGCCTAACTTGAATGAGGGCGAAACCCTTTGACGAGGTCATTTGTGATTAGGGTGTAAAACCTGAGGTTGTAGGTGCCGAAGATGTGTGTTGGCGAAGGAACAGTGGGGTGAGCAACGTTTCTGCGGTTTTTTTTGGTCTAGGAGGGCCCCACTTGGCACTAATTATACTATCTTTCCTGTTTTTTTAATGGGGCTATTCTTGAAGCATTGTTGAGTAAACAAAAACATGGTACCAATCGTAGCATTATCAAAAAATTAGAGTTTAAATTTTGAAAGTTTTAAGCGTTTTTTTCTATTTACTTATTCAGGTTTGTTTTGCACAAGATGCCGCCGCTTCCTCACAAATACCTGCCCCTGATATGCATCTATCAAATCTTGTACAAAAAGAAACTTCCGCTGCACACGTTTCTTTTGAAGATCTCAGCATTGTTGTTTTCTCCTGCGATAAATATCAAGAATTATGGGCCCCCTTCTTTGAGCTGCTGTTTAAAAATTGGCCGTCCCTTAAAACATCAAATGCTCAAGTTCCTATTTATCTTGTTGCTAATGCTCAAAAATATGATGACCATAGGGTTACAATGATCAATATTCAAAATGAAAAAAGTTGGTCTGATAACGCACTAACTGTACTTGCAGCAGTTAAAACAAAGTATGTATTGATTGTTTTAGAAGATTATTTTTTCACCCGTATTGATGAAAAAAGGCTTCTTGAGGTTTTTAATTTTATGAAATCAACAGATATAGCCTATTGTCAGATTGCTTACAACGGTACCGATGTAGCGATTAGAAAAAAAGCTGAAGTATTTCCCGGCGTGGCTCAAAAGGATCGTTACGAATTATGGAGAACATCCCTGCAATCGTGCATATGGCGCACAAAAGACATGGCCCACATTTTAAGGTCAGGAGAATCTATTTGGGCATTTGAAGTGGCCGGAACGACCAGAAGCCAAGGGCTTTTTGGTAAATTTTTAACAATTTTTGATAACCAGCCAGTAGACTACCTAAATATGGTTCAGCAAGGATACTTGAACTCTGATAATGTAAAGATTGTCAAAGAAAAAGGCGTTACTTTTAAACACGTAAAGTTGGATCTCGATTCAGATCATGCTTTTAAGTTGTACTTTTACTATCAAATTTTTAATCCATTCAAGAATTTTATTGGAAATACTATTAAAAGCTTCAGAGAGAATTTTGGCACTATTGTTAGAAAAGTAATCCCGAGCTTTGATTCGAATTAAAGCGCTGAGCACTGTGAGGTCTTACTTATCCGCTGTTAAATCCTTGTAATGGAATATTACAAGGATTTTAATTATAAATGTTAACAGAACGTCAGAACATTACTTAACACATCAACAAATATTGAGCTCATTACTCTGGGGTTTGATATTTTAAAGCGCTGCTATGTGTTGTTGCAGTTCGTGGATGCCTTGCTTACGCTCAGCAGAGGTTAAAATAACTTCTGGTCGTGCAGCAGAGTGATTTTTCAGCTCTTCTTCCATAGCTGCCTTTAAATGGGTATGAGCGCTTAAGGATATTTTATCAGCCTTAGTTACTAAGATTTGATATATGCAGCCTAGCTCATCAAGATACTTCATAATTTCAATATCATTTTTTAAAAAGCCATGACGAGCGTCTATTAACAAAAAAACACGCTTTAGCTGATCCCGCTCATTAAGATATGCAGAAATCAGATCTTCCCATTGGTATTTTAATTTTAAAGGTACGTTAGCAAAACCATATCCTGGCATGTCAACCAGCATTAGCTTGTCGCCAAGGTTAAAGAAGTTTAGCTGTTGGGTTCGCCCTGGCGTGTTGGAGGTTCTAGCAATTGTCGTACCAATTAATGCATTTAATAGGCTTGATTTTCCCACATTTGAACGCCCCCAAAAGGCCACCTCGGGAAAGGGGAACTGCCGCATAAAACTTATATCAGGAACCCCTGCTACAAAAGTGCAGGGGTTTTTAAATAAAGTCTTTGCAGCTTGAACTACTTTTGGGTCATTCGTTTGGTTATAAACCACTGCTGTGCCATCGATAAGAGGTTATTCCACGTCCAGTAAACCACCAATCCTGCAGGAAAACTTGCGAACAAATAGGTGAACATAACTGGCATAATCATCATGATTTTCGCCTGAGCTGGATCTGCAGGTTGAGGATTCATCCTTTGCTGAACGACCATGCTTGCGCCCATTAATAATGGCCATATTCCAATTTGCAAAAATGACGGTGAATCAAACGGTAACAATCCAAACAAATTTACAAACGAGGTAGGATCAGGTGCTGATAGGTCCCGAATCCATCCAAAGAACGGCGCATGGCGCATTTCAATACTGACGAAAAGAACTTTATACAAGCAAAAGAAAATGGGAGCCTGAATTAACATCGGCAAGCATCCACCCGCAGGATTTACTTTTTCTTTTTTATACAAAGCCATTAATTCTTGGCTCTGGCGTGCACGATCATTTTTGTATACGTTTTGAACTTGCTGAATCTTTGGCTGTAGGTTTTTAAGTCTTGCCATTGAACGGTATGACTTTGTAGCCATAGGATACAAAAGAATTTTAAACAAAATGGTCAACCCTAAAATTGCTAACCCCAGATTGCCCAAAAGCTCGTGCAAGAACTCTAGCATGTAAAACAATGGCTTGGTTAGGAAATAGAACCATCCAAAATCAACAGCCAAATCAAAATGTGCAACGCCAACCTTAGGCTCATAATCATCGAGCATACGTAGGACTTTTGCACCGGCAAAGACATGGTATCTATACGTAGAAATTTCACCAGGTTTTATCGTGATTGGAGCCGCGGTAAATTGTGCAGTGTATGCTTCTTTAACATACCCATAATCAATCTGTACAATAGATTTTTGATCAGGAATTAGGCTTACTAACCAAAACTTATCGGTAAAGCCAATCCATCCACCAGTTGATTGTTGAGTTACTGGACTTTTCGCCTGGTCTTCATATGATCCCTCAAATAATTTTGTATTGAAATATCCTATTGGGCCTTCATGAAGAATAAAAAATCCTTGAGATTTAGGAGGAGACTTCCGGCGAATTTGGCTGTAAGGCTGCACACTAACGTCTTTATCACCATGATTTGTTACATGGTCAGTGACTGTCATCATATACTGATTATCAATGCTAATAACACGTTCAAATTTCATGCCATGGTCATTAAACCAAACCAAGGTAATGGGGGTTTCTGGAGTAAGTTTTTGGTGTTCCCCTTGAATTTGCCAACTTGTAGTTTCACAAGGCATAGAGCCAGCATCACAATTATTGGCAGCTTTCCAGCCGCTAATCACATTATAGCTTTGTTCTGCGTTTTGATCTTGAAGTAAGCGAATCATCGGGCTGTTTTTGTCAGGTGTTTCTGTATATTTCACCAGCAATACATCGTCTAACACTGCACCAACTTGGCGAATGCTGCCTTTAATTGTATCGCTTGAAATTGTGATACGGGGTGACTGATTCACAAGATCTTGTTGCGTTGGAACAGGAACGGCCTCAAGTTTATTTTGCTGTGGTTGAGGTGCAGGCTGAGCTGTACTTAATGCCTGCTCAAGCGCTTTTGCTTGTGAAAGTTTTTCAAATTTTGGTTTTTCATATAGTTGGTAAAAACCCAGCATAATAGCAATAGATAAGCCAAAGGCAACTAATAAATTACGATTTTCATTCATGCGTGATGTGCTCTTTTTAATTTTTGTGAACCGTTGGGGTGTGAACGGCTTGAATTGGCAGGATATATTGAATTAGGAAGTAACGACTTAGCTTGGATAGGATCAGAAAAAGAAATTTGAGGAGAAATTTGGGAAGGAGGAACAGGATCGTACGGAGAGTCAGCTTTATTAAACGGGTTACATCTACACACTCGCTTCAGGGTCATCCATAATCCTTTTATCACCCCATGACACTCTATTGCTGATATCGCGTATCGACTACACGTTGGCGTAAATCTACAACTAGGAGGTAAAAAAGGCGAAATAAGCCAGCGATATAAATATAACAAACTAATGACGAATTGTTTCATGGGTCCAATCTCGATTTTTTTCTAGTTTCTTCAGCATTTCAGCCCATTGGTCGCGAAGGTTTATAAAGTCTAAGTCAAAAACCTTACTTCTTGCAACCAGAACTATATCATAGGCAAAAGGGAAAGTATTTTCTTTATTCCACAGTCTGATCGTCTCACGGAGCCTTCGTTTTGCCCGGTGACGCAAGACTGACCCACCTAATTTTTTTGTGACTGTTATACCTATCATTCCAACTCTATCACTAATGGGCAGAGCTTGGGCAATAAATCCTTCAAAAAAAAATCTTTTTCCCGTACGGCTTAAGCGCACATAATCTTTGCGCGCTTTCATAAGGCTGTACATTTAAGCTGAAAGTCTTGTTCTTCCTTTTGAGCGCCGCGCAGCTACGACCCTACGGCCGTTATGTGTTGCCATGCGGGCACGAAAACCATGACGACGTTTACGGACTAAACGACTGGGTTGATACGTGCGCTTCATTGGTATTCCTCCATTTAATATCTAGGCACTATAGCCAAAAATTAATAAAAATGGAAGAAGTTCGTGAAAAAATTTTAATCACGTTTTAAAAATAACCAAAAACTGGAAAAAGCAACTAAGTTGAAGGAATTATCAACAATGCTAGGTGTAAAATTTAAGTTTTTTCTCCCATACCTTCACGCTTAAACCTTTTAGCCTGTAGGAAAATCTTAAGGAGTTAATACAATGAAGCAACAAACCACTTGTGTAGTTGTAGCCGATGGAGCACGCGCTAAATTTTTAGAAAAAAACAACCACAATTTAGTCCCAATGCTACCCACTCATCATGCAGTCGACGATGTGACTACCCACCAAGATAAAGGAGCGTCCACACCTGGCAGAGTAGGTAAAGGCATGGCAACTAAGGGCACACATAGCTATCCTGCGCATTCGGACTGGTATCACTTCAAAAAAGAAGCGTTCGCAACTGAAGTAGCAAAAATTCTTCATGATACTGTATTAAACTATGACCGCTTAATTTTAATTGCAGCACCTGTTGTATTAGGATGCTTGCGCCAGCATTTATCCCCACTTGTTGCCTGTAAAGTAGTGCAAGAAATAGATAAAAATCTCACCAAAACCCCTTTGAAAGAGGTTATGAGTTACATTTAATCCGTGCTGTTTGATCATCCAGCAGTCATCTTTTGGCTCAAACTGCGAGCAGATATGGACTTTGGAATTCAAGCCTTTGAGGAGATACATATAAAATTAAGCTTATCAGGTGATAACGATAAATTTTTCTTTATTTTTACCTACCAAAACACTTTTTTTGAGCTCACAAAGCAACAGCAATTCATAGTGGAGTAAACGATGAACAAAATATCTCTTAAAATTCAAACTGTAGTTTTTTTGCTTATTGCAGGATGCAGCTCTGTTCCTGTAAGTGAAGAGGCTATTACTAAGTCAAGCCAAAATGAAAGAACAATTTCAGTCTTAAATAATTTGATACAAGTCGATATTGATACGTACCATACATACACCCAAGCAATACAAGCATTAAGTTCCCCTCACTCTATCCAGACCTTAAATACTTTCCGCAACGAACATGAACAACACATTCACACGTTATCAAAAATCGTCCGTGCAAAAGGAGGGATTCCACCAGAATTTTCTAGGGATTTTAAAGGATACATGATTTCAGGGTATACAGCTGTCAAAGTAAAAGGCGGCATGCATAGTGTTTTCCAAGCCATGGAAACCAATGAAGCATTAACCGTTAAGTATCACAAGGATGCTTTGAAAGTTGATTTGCCTAGTGATATTAGAAATCTCATTCAGGTACATCTCAAGGCCGAGGAAAAGCATCTGGCTTCTATAAAAAAGATGCATTAAGCGTTGAAAGCATTAATGCTACTTAAGATTAATAATTACCCCTACTTTTTAGTAGGGGTAATCTATTTTTTCTCAAAAAAGCAATTAATAAGGATACTCTAGACTTTTTGACTTAGTCATTTTATGTTTGTGCAATTCGTCAAAATATAGGATTTTCTATGGCTTTTAATCATAAGCTTGTTGCTGTTTTAAATAAGGACATATCCTCAGGAGTTGCGCTCAACGCATTAGCCCATATGACTGTGGGGCTTGGAGCAAAACTAGGCGCTGATCTTTTAAAACTTGATATCTATAAAGAGAAAAATGACCTGGAATACCCCAATATTTCACAAATGCCATTTATTATTTTACGTGGTAAATCGGGAGAAATTCGCAAATTAGTCCAACAACTGCGCGAGAAAGAATTCGCCTTCGGTGCTTTTGTCCACACGATGACCGGGGGCACATACATTGAGCAATTAGAAAATACTGCAAAGCTTATAGAAGAAGAACTTACATTTTATGGTTGTGTGGCTTTTGGGCCATTTGAAGAATTGAGCGTAATGACAAAAAGGCTCTCTCTTTGGAAAGATTAAGTTATGGATGTATTTGAGAAATTTTTACACGAATATAAGTCTGTAATAGATCTTGGTTTTTATTGGACTGATCCTTTGCAAATCATTAATCATGTAAAATTAGAGCTTGATGAAGTAAAAACTGAATTAGATGCATCCAATCCCAACGCTCTTCAAGAAGAGCTAGGGGATGTAATGCATGCATGTATGGAGTTGATTGATTTTTGTGGGTTTGATCCAAAAGAAACGCTTGCATTGGCAAATCAAAAATTTGAAAAGCGTTTCCAGCTCTTACGAGAAGTGATCGAGGAAGAAGATGTGCATAATTTTAAAAGCTTTTCACGTGAGCAAAAATTAGCTTTGTGGGATAAAGCAAAGCAAAAAGAACGGCAATTGTTGACGAAGAAAGGTCAAAATGAAAATTGCCCTAGTCAGTGATGACTTTTATCCGATTCACGATTTTGTGGTAGAATGGCTCCAGTCAAAAGGTCATAACGTTATGTTTTTTGGTGCCTTCGCATCGCGACAGACTGAGCAGTCATGGGTAATCCCAACGCATCAAGCCACGCGTGCAATTCAAAAGGGTGAGTGTGAAGAAGGCATCTTTTTTTGTTGGACAGGTACAGGTGTTTCTATCATTGCCAATAAAATGATGAGTATCAGAGCAGCCCTATGCACAGATGCGCAAACGGCACGTGGGGCACGTATTTGGAACCATGCTAATGCGTTAGGCTCTGTCGAATCGATTGCTCAGCCAAGATATTGCTAAAGAAATCCTTAACGCTTGGTTTGAACATTTTGATGCACAAAAGGGAGCAGCTGGCGTGGAAGAATTAAATGAATTTGAAAAAGCCCTTTTTCTGCCCTAGAAACAGGGGGGTTCTATATTTTGGAAAAAAAAACAAAAAGAACCCCAGTTAGCTTAATCAACACAATTTTGCTGAATAAGCATTATAGAATAGAGTCACAAACAACAACTTTTCCCGTAGCCTTCATTAATTCTATAGCTTTTTCTCCACCCTCTGGATGTACAGCACTAATGAGATCATTTATTAAAATTATATCAAAGCCCATATCTACAGCATCCATTACAGTTGCATACACGCAATAATCAGTCGCAAGACCATAAATAATTAATGAAGCAACTTTTTCAAGGGATTTTAAATGACTATGAAGCTCCGTTTTTATACCTCCATCATCCTTAATGCCAGAATAACTATCAAAATTCTTATGTGTTCCCTTTGGAAAAGAAAAATCTATCAAATCCTCAGTTATGAAAAATTCAGCGCCTTCTGATCCTTGAACACAGTGATCAGGCCACAAAACTTGCTCAAATTGTTCTTCCATGTTTAATAAAGTACGGATCAACATTATGGTGTCAAAAGGCTTCTTATTAGGATGTTGACTAGCAAACGACAAATGATTACTAGGATGCCAATCTTGAGTAGCAAGTATAGTAAAACCACAACTTTTCAAAAATGTCATTGCTTCTATCACTCGCTCTATATATCCAGAGCCTGCCTCAGTACCCGGAACCCCTAAGCTTCCACCATGTTGAATAGTAAAATCTTTTTGGGGATCAACAATCACCACTCTTGCGAACTCAGGAGAAAGCGTGGAGATATTAAAATTCATATTTCTTAAAGAAGACTGAATGTCCAAAAGTATGCCTTTCACTAGGTTGAGACTATTTAAATATATTGATTAAATTTTAATATAGTGTACACTAAAAACTGAGTCACACTTAGGCGTAAAAAGGAAAAATGTTGGTCTATCAATTAAGAGCCATCATTATTATTTCCACCAATATTGGCGGCTAGCCCCGTCAGTACATCCTTTCATATATCCATATCTTAAAAAATCAATATTGTCCCTTCAAATTTTTGAGGTTTATTATGTCTAAAAGAATTTTACCCTATGCGATGTGGGTACTTCCCTTATCGTTCTTTACCTATCAGTTTATCTTGCGTCTATGGCCAAGTCTGATGATGCAACAAATTATGCAACAATTTCAAATCGATGCTACCAGCTTTGGTTTACTAGCATCTGTCTATTACTATGGTTATGCTGGCATGCAATTGCCGATCGCTGTATTACTTGACCGTTTTGGGGCACGCTATGTGGTTTGCATTTGCGCCGTTGTGTGCGGACTTGCAACATTATTGTTCACCTATACTGACAATTGGGCTTTGGCACTTTTGAGCAGATTTTTGGTAGGAGCCGGTTCTGCAGCAGGATTTTTGGCAACGTCTAAGGTCATTTCCCAGTGGTTTGGCCGTGAATACTATGCACGCATGGTGGGCTTTTCATTTACCGTTGGATTGCTGGGAGCCATCTATGGCGGGAAACCAGTGAGCTTGCTTGTGGAAAATTTTGGCTGGCAACACGTGGCTTTTGTATTGGCTTTTGTCAGCATTGGCATAGGGGTATTAACCCTATTATTTTTAAAAACTCGCTCAACAACTACCCAAGAAGAATCATCTCTTTGTTTGAAAGATCTTCGCACTTTACTAAGCTCCCCCACAATTTGGTTATTGGCTGTTTCTAACTTGTTAATGGTAGGGCCTTTGGAAGGCTTTGCCGACGTTTGGGGTGTAAACTACCTTATGCAAGCAATGGCTATAGCAAAAGCTGATGCAGCAGGTTTCGTATCCTACATCTTTGTTGGCATGCTGTTTGGCGGACCACTTCTTGCCGCTTGGGCGAAACGTGCCGGTAATTATACCGTCATTACACTGTGTAGTGTGGGGATGGTTTGTGCATTTTTGGGGCTGTTATATACAAATACAGTTTTTACCCCCTACTCTCTTTCCATCCTATTTTTCGGAGTTGGAATTTTATGCTGTTACCAGGTGTTGGTTTTTGCAACCGGAAGTGAACTTGTACCCCCCGCAATGCTTGGAATCACCATTGCCTTTTTAAATTGTATCAATATGTTGGGTGGCTCATTTTTCCACAGCACCATAGGCTGGGCAATGGATCTGTTCTGGACGGGAGGAACGGCTGAAGGAATTCGCTCCTATACTGTACAATCCTATCAGCAAGCATTGCTCATTATTCCAGTAGCTGCAGCAATCGGTCGGGTTATCGTAGCTTTAGTGGGATGGCACCGCAGAAAAAATGTAGGGTAAAATAGCTTGTGTTTTTAGACTAAACAGTATACTTTTATAAAAACTATACTTTTTGGTCTAAATGAATCTTGAGCCTTATATATCTATTGGCCAGTCCTTTGTGCGACTTTTGGCACCTTTAGCTGAAATTGTCATTCATGATATTGCTACTAATTCCATTTGCTTCATCGAAGGGACTTTATCCAACCGTAAGGTGGGCGATACATCGTTTTTAGATGTGGATCTTAAACAACTAGAGCCACAAATTGAACATATGATTTACCCTAAGATTAATTTTGATGGAAAGCTTATCAAATCGGTTTCAATACCTATTAAAGAGGGTCATCGCCTCATCGCTGTTATGTGTCTTAATGTAGATATCTCTGTATTTTCACAAATGCAACAGCTAGCCCAAGCATTTTTACTTCCTCCCACCAATCAACCTGAAATACTTTTTAAAAATGACTGGCAAGAAAAAGTGCATCAAGCACTTTACCAATGGATAAGCGACCACCATCTCAAAATTGAATCCCTAACCAATGCACAGAAAAAACAAGTCGTCCAAGAAATGTACGCTCAAGGAGCCTTTCATGAAAAAAAGGCAGCAGACTATATAGCCAGTATCTTAGGTCTTAGCCGCGCTTCGGTATTTAACTATTTAAAGGAAATCAGAGGAAACCATGTTTAAAACATTTAAGAGGAAACCATGTTTAAAACATTTAAGTTGGAAGAATATTTAGCACGGTATGAATTTAGCGCTCCGTATCTAATGTGTAGTTCCGATCCCCAAACCATGCTAATGCGCGATGTGTTAGCCTTGGCATCAAGGGAAGAAAAAGAAATGTGGGATAATATAGATCTTTCTTATACCACCCCAGAAGGTCATCCCCTTTTACGGGAAGTCATTGCCAAGCAATTGTACCCTGGCTTAGATAAAGATCAAATTTTGTGTTTTGCAGGTGCAGAGGAAGGAATTTTTTGTACCCTATTTGGAATATTGGAACCAAGTGACCACCTTATAGTCATCACGCCATGCTACCAATCCCTGCTAGAATTACCTAAAGCAAAGGGATGTTCGATTACAACTATTGAATTACAAGAATCTGAAAACTGGCAGATCAATTTAAATGCCATAAAAGCTGCAATCAAACCTACTACCAAATGGCTGGTGATGAACTTCCCCCATAATCCAACGGGGCAAGTTATCTCTCCAAGTGATTTGGCTGAACTTATCCAAATTCTAGACGCCCATGGCATATGGTTATTTTGTGACGAAGTATATCGTTTAATGGGCGCCTGTGACACCGTATGGGCAGATCCGGTCGCTTGTACTTATCCAAAAGCATTATCCCTAGGCGTAATGAGTAAATCCTTTGGTATGGCGGGTTTGAGGGTTGGCTGGATCGCTTGCCAAGATAAGTCCATGCTTAAAAAGCTAGAGCATGTAAAATACTACACTTCCATTTGTAACAGTGCAGTATCGGAAGTTATTAGCCTCATTGCTGTGCATCAAAAGGATACCATCTTCAAACGTGTTAACGAAATTGTGAACCATAATTTGCAGTACCTTGATGAATTTATAAAAACTCATCATGAACATTTTTCTTGGGTTCGGCCAAAGGGTGGATGTGTGGGAATGGTTCGTTACAACAAATCTGAATCCGTTGATGATTTTTGTCACCGGTTGGTACAATCAGAAGGAGTGCTTTTAATGCCTGGTTCTATTTTTGAGATGACCTCAAACCATTTTCGGGTTGGTTTTGGACGCCAAAATTTCCCAGGGGTGTTGGATAGATTGAAGACGTTTTTAAAATGATAAAGATTTATTGAACAAATGGTCATTGAAAATCTAGAAAGTACTGACATGAAACTCTTTGAAAGCAATATCATCAGCATCCATGGCGACGCCGGACGCAAGTGGCTGACGGATTTACCACATATGGTAGAAAACTTTGCCGTGGCGTGGCGTTTATCAGGCCTTAAACCAGTTGATAATCTTTCATACAACTATGTATTGTCAGGCTTTCGAGAGAGGCAGCCTGTTATATTAAAGCTAGGACTTGATATTAAAGATTTAAACACGGAAGCTGCAGCATTAAATGCGTTTAACGGTCATGGGGCGGTTGAAGTTTTAGACCAAACACCTGGAGCTTTATTGCTTGAACGCGCTACCCCAGGTCATTCTTTAAAGCGATTTTTCCCAAATCAGGACGATGAAGCCATCGTAATTGCCAGCGAAGTGATTCGTAAACTTCATCGGATACCAAAAATAAACCTCCAAGGATTCCCAACTATCAACGACTGGTTAACTAGCTTAGACACCAATTATGAAATTCTAGGGCACTACCTTCCTAAAGCTCGTACTTTAAGGAATGAATTGCTAAGCACAATGAACAACCCCATTTTGCTGCACGGTGACTTGCATCACGATAATATTTTAGCCCATGGAAATGAATGGAAAATTATTGACCCCAAAGGCGTTATGGGAGAGTTAGCTTACGAGGTAGGCTGTTTTATTCGCAATCCAATAGAGGCTGGCTGTTTTATTAGGCACCCTACTTCCCAATTACTCAATTCATCAAACGCCCTGCCCATCATAAAAAATCGCATTGATGGTTTTGCAAAATACCTTAATTTAGACCCAGATCGTATCCTTAAGTGGTGTTTTGTGCAGTCTATTCTGGCAATAGTGTGGACTGTGGAAGACAATATTGACTCAACTAATTTTATGCATTTAACAAAAATTTTTGATACGTTGATGGTTCAATAACCCTGAAAAGGCCAGCGAAATGAAATACAAGATCTTAATATGGGATAATGACGGCACCGTAACCGGCTCAACAAATCCAAATGACAATTCTATAAATGCAAAAGTTATTCTGCCCAATGTTGAAAAAGCCATGCGCACTGCTGATTTCAATTTTATTATTTCTGGTTTTAAATCTCCTGAAAGTGAAATGCAAAATTTTGATCCCGAAAAAGTGACAGCCACTTTCGTTAATCTTATGGAAAAGCTTCCAATCAATGCTGCTGCTTTTTCTCCTAGGAACTGTTAACAAACTAACTAAATAGAGTTAGACTTCAAGCAGAAGGAGTTTAGCCTATATGACAGATCGTCTTTATCCCATTTGCGAAGAATTTTTCAACGCCAATATTTTACCAATCATTATACGCCACACAACCGGTTCTGG
>CANJXJ010000029.1 GCA_947478955.1 Alphaproteobacteria bacterium
GGCTTTTGGGGAACGGCGAATCAGGTCTAAAAATGATGTCATAAACTTAATCGTAATACTTAAAATCCTTAAGTCTTATCTAACATATCTCATATCCTCATTCACCAGCTTTTTATACTTTGGCAGAGAATTTTGCAGAGGGTTCTATAATGTATTAACAGTTAAATTCCAACTGAATTTTGAGTCATACGCAGTAAGCCACGCAACACTTGGCATACTACATTTTTTGTCGTACTAGTAAATACAATAACTAGTTTTCCGCCTACGCGGGAATGATAATGTAGACGCTTTCGACCTTATGGAATTCAAACATTTAAAAAGTATATTAGAAAAGCACAACCTTTGGGCAAAAAAATCGTTAGGGCAGCACTTCCTAACTGATGAATCTATTTGCCAACGCATGGTGCAGCATTTGAATTTAAAAGATCAAACCATAGTGGAAGTGGGGCCTGGCCCAGGTAGTCTGACAGATATTTTATTAAAAACTAATGCACGTTTTTTAATGTGTATTGAAAAAGACCAGCGCTTTATTGACATTTTAAAAGAATTTGACGTTGCTGCCAGTACTATTTTTAAGATACTCCAAGCCGATGCTTTGAATGTTTCAATCCCCGCCCTATTAAGTGAACAAGGTCATCCAGGGCCGTACCATATAGTTGCTAATTTACCCTATAACATAGGCACAGAACTGATTGTGCGGTGGATCGCTGATATTGAACAAATCCTTTCAATCACCGTGATGTTACAACGGGAAATGGTTGATCGCATGACAGCCCAAATTGGTACAAAGGAATACGGCCGATTAGCTATCCTTATGCAGTCGTGCTTTGAAGTGCAGGAAGTTTTTCAAATTCCCCCTGAGGCTTTTATCCCCCCCCCTAGGGTGTGGTCAAGCGTTGTCTATCTTAAGCCGCTTAAGGAAATTCCTGAACCAGGCGTTTTAAAAGTGTTAGGTAAAATAACTAATATGGCCTTCAGTTATAGGCGTAAAATGCTGCGCGCTAGTCTTGGTAAATCCTTGCCCTTACCTTTGTGGCAAAAATTATGTGATACTTTAGACATTGAGGAAACAAAGCGTCCAGAACAACTGGATACCCATACTTTTTTGGCGATGGCAAAAATATGCAACAAGGAACAAATCTAGAAAAATTACGAATGTGGATGCATGACAAAGGTGTGCACGCCATACATATCCCCCGAGAAGACATGTTTGGCGGGGAATATGTTGCAAGTCATGATGAACGCTTAGCCTGGGCAAGTGGCTTTATGGGCAGTGCTGGGTTTGCAATTATCACGAATAATACAGCGCACTTGTTTGTAGATGGACGTTATACCTTACAAGCAAAAGCTCAAGCGCCTCATTTTCACATCCACCCTCTCAATCAAGCAGTTATTGATGAGGTATGCAGTTCTTTAAAAGAGTTACATTACGACCTGCATTACGATCCTTGGTTAATGTCAGCGCAACAGTCACAAAGCTGGCAAGATCGCGTAAACTTGGTTGCTCTTAAATCAAATCCCATTGATGCGCTGTGGACAGATAGGCCAAAGCCAATTTATAAAGCAGCATATGATTACCCAATTGTGTATGCGGGAACCACACGGGAAGAAAAACGTAAGCTTATTCAAGCGGCATGGTTTTTAAGCAATCCGGAATCAGTCTGTTGGCTGCTAAATATTCGCGGGGGTGACCTGCCTTATGTGCCTGTACTTCATTGCATGGCATTGGTTACACAAGAAAAAATTACGTTGTTTTGTGAGCCATCAAAAATTTCAATGGAATTAAAGAACCTGCTTGATGTTAACGTAGTATCCTTTGAGCATATGGCCGAGGAGTTAAAGACCGTAAGTGCTGAAGTATATGCAGATAAGCGAACAACGCCAGCAGCTTTACAAAACGAAGGAATTGCGTTTCATTGGCAGCCTGACCCTTGCGAGTTGCCAAAAGCTAAAAAGAACTCAACTGAACAACAGGGGATGCGTAATTGCCATAAACGCGATGCCGTAGCACTTATGCGCTTTTGGATGTGGCTCGAACAGCAGCATAATATTACTGAGATTGAGGCGCAAGATTATCTAGAGACTTGCCGCAAAAAAATAGATTTGCATCAAGGTGCAAGCTTTGCCACCATTTCAGGTTTTGGCGCTCATGGGGCAATTGTTCATTATCGGGCTGAGCCTAAAACGAATCAAGCAATTACCCAGGGGGTGTACTTGCTTGATTCTGGCGGACAATATCTTGATGGTACAACCGATATTACCCGTACGTTTTCTATAGGCATACCTACTCAAGAAGAGCGCATCCATTATACTTTGGTATTAAAGGGCCACATTGCTCTCGCGAATGCATGTTTTCCGATGGGTACCACTGGTGCTCAGCTTGATGCTTTAGCACGCCAGCATTTGTGGAATTATGGGCTTGATTATGCCCATGGTACCGGCCATGGAGTGGGAAGTTATTTGAATGTACACGAAGGCCCGCAAGGTATCAGTAAAGTGCGTAGCACTGTTTTAGAACCAGGTATGGTGGTTTCAAATGAACCTGGATTATATCTTGAAGGGCAATACGGTATTCGCATTGAAAATCTGCAAATGGTTAAACAATCTTCTTATCAAGGATTTTTATGTTTTGAATCATTAACGCTCGTTCCTTATGATTCTTCATTAATCGAAAAGTCCCTACTCACCCCACCAGAATTAGATTGGTTAAAATACTATTACCAAGCAATTTGGGAAAATGTTTCACCATTGATGGCGAATAGAGAAAAGGGTTGGCTCAAGAGCAAGCTTGCTCTTATGGACTAAGCCCTCAGCTCATTTTTTGAAAATCTTTACAAATTTTTTCAAAAACCCTATTGTGAAAATTTTAAAAATTCTGTGTACTATATGAAAGCGTCTTCTAATATGGATTATTGATGAGTCAAGAAGTAGATGGTTACGTACCAGAAAACAATGAAAATTTCATGAACCCTAAGCAGCTAGAGTACTTTAAAAGTAAGTTGATTAGTTGGCGTGACCAAATATTAAAAGATTGTTCAGAAACAATTACAGATTTGCAAGATAACCAACTTGAAGCTGACGTTATTGATGCAGCCGCCAAAGAAGCAGATTATAAGCTAACGCTTCGCGCGAGAAATCGTGACTTCAAGCTCCTTAAAAAAATAGAGGAAGCGCTGGTGCGGATTGATAACGGAACCTATGGATACTGCGAAGAGACCGGAGAGCCAATTGGAGTTAAACGCTTAGATGCCCGCCCAATTGCCACTCTGGGCATTGAGGCACAAGAACGCCATGAGCGAGAAGAACGTACCCATCGCGATATTTAAGTAACAGTTGTACGGGGCAGTATCTTGACTAAACTGCCTTATTTTGGGATAATTACCCACGGTTTGGTGAATCTTAAGAGTAGGAGGCTGGGTTGCGTAGCTTGCATCTGTACTATAGGCAATTAGGAACCGCCCTTACTCTTTGCATGATTTTGTTTTGCTCAACGCGATTATTTAATCACCATCGTGCAGCACCAGAAATATCACCTAAAGATCCTGCACCATCTATAGTATCTTCTACCCCGCAACCGGCTATTCCTACAATTGAAGAAACAATGCTAACCTTGGGGAACGGTGGTAGCATCCAAAAGCTGTTAACAGGTTTCGGTGTCGATAAAGACACAGCCCTCAACATAGCCACTACCTTTTCCCAGTATGTACCCCATAAAAATTTAAAGGCTGGTCAGAACTTTAGTGTTCGGTATGTACGCTCTGAACAGGGCATAAAAATTGAATCGTTCCAAGCTCAATCTTCAATTGATCAAAAAGTCGTTATTACAAAAACTGACGGTCGTTACATCGGCAAAGCTGAACAAATTCAGTTAACACCAGTCGTGCACGTTTTTGAAGGAAAAGTTAATTCTAGTTTTTACAGTGCAGCTCTTAAGGCAGGAGTCCCTACAAAGCTAGTTCAAGAAGCTGTTGATGTTTTAAGTTATGTAGTAAACTTCCAGCACGGCATTCAGGCCGGAGCGTCCTTTAAAATTTTGTGCGATGCTTTGCGAAATGACAAAGGTGACATCATTCAAATCAAACAACTACGATTTGTTTCTTTGCAAACAGGCGGACAAGATCATAAACTTTTTGCCTTCACCCAAGAAGGTAAGGTTCGTTTCTTTAATGAAAAAGGAGAAAGCGTGGTGCGCTCCCTCTTGCAAACTCCATTAAATGCCGCACAATTACGCGTTACCTCAGGATTTAGTAATAATCGCCGGCACCCCATACTTGGTTATTGCCGAGCTCATAAAGGGGTGGATTTTGGAGCTCCTACTGGAACACCAGTACTTGCTGCTGGTGAGGGACGAGTTATTTTCTGCGGTTGGAGCGGGGGGGGGTACGGCAATCTTGTACACCTTCGCCATAGTGGTGGCTATGAAACTAAATATGCCCATTTAAAATCTATTAGCAAAGGCATAAGGCCAGGTGCTGTTGTTTCTCAACGCCAAGTCCTGGGTGGCGTTGGTATGACAGGAACTGCGACTGGCCCTCATTTACATTTTGAAGTTATTTTGAATAAGTGCCATATTAACCCGATGAAAGTATCAGCCCTTCCATCTTTGAAACTTACAGGGGGAATCCTTAAAAAGTTTGAAGCAGTAAAATCCACTACTCAGCAGGAGATGGTAAGCTTCGTCCACACAAAAGCTACTGGGTTGTAGTTTAATAATTGGCAATTCTTTTAAACAATTACTATATATTTTTCATGAGAAAAATATTTTGGAGTTCTTATGTTTAAAAAATGGTCTTTTATTATTATGGAATTCCTTAATGCCGGGCCTAGCATGTACATAAGCTTTGAGCTACTCACTTCTGCGCAGAATAGATTATTTAACCAGACAATTATTATAAATGAAAAAGATAGCAGTTTTTAGGTGATGATGTTTTCTACACTCAGAACATAATATCTAACTATTGCAAATTACCAAAGCGTGTAAACTTTCCGTCAAAGAATAATTTCACAGTGCCAACTGGGCCATGACGTTGCTTTGCAATAATGATTTCTGCTTGGTTTTGCACCTTAGACATCCGTTGCTGCCATTCAAGATGCTTATCCGTACCAACAGGTGGCTCTTTACGGGCTTCGTAATACTCATCACGGTAAATAAACATTACCACATCAGCGTCTTGCTCAATTGATCCTGATTCACGCAAATCAGCAAGTTGTGGACGTTTATCTTCTCGTTGCTCTACGGCACGCGATAACTGAGACATCGCAATTACGGGTACGTTTAGTTCCTTAGCAAGGGCTTTCAGGCCACGAGATATATCAGAAATTTCTTGAACGCGGTTATCACCACTGCGGTTTTTACCTGAACCCTCAAGCAACTGCAAGTAATCGACCACAATCAGACCAATGCCATGTTGACGTTGCAAGCGCCTTGCACGGTTACGTAGAGCCATTACCGTTAGAGCTGGAGTATCATCAATGAATAAGCCTAAATTTTCAATGAGCCTACTGGCAGAAACTAATCCCGGAAAATCCTCAGCTTTTATGTCACCGCGACGAATTCTATCAGATGATATTTTTGACTGTGTTGCAAGAATACGCGTAGCCAATTGCTCAGCTGACATTTCTAAAGAAAAGAAAACTGCATTAGCCCCTTCTTTGGGATTTTCCAAAAATGCTTTTGCCGCATTAAAGGCAATGTTAGTCCCTAAAACTGTCTTTCCCATGGAAGGACGCCCGGCTACAATCAATAAATCAGAAGGATGTAATCCACCCAACATTTTATCAATGTCGGTTAAGCCTGTTGTCACTCCTACAATCGAGCTTTCACGACGGTACGCAATTTCCGCCATTTTTACAGCTTCGGTTAAAGCTACCTTAAAAGAAACAGCCCCTCGGGTTGTATCACCGGTACTTGCTAAATCATAAAGTTGCTTTTCAGCATTTTCTATTTTTTCCAGGGCTGTATTTTCAGATTTTACATCATGGGCATCACGAACAATAGTATCGCCAATCGACGAAAGACTTCGTCGCAGGTAAAATTCATGAATCATCTGCCCATAGTCACGCACACTCACCGTACTTGAAACGCCTGAGACCAAATCAACCAGGTACCCTACCCCGCCCGCTTCTTGAATTAGAGGGTCACCTTCTAATAACGGCTTCAGGGTGATAGGATCAGCAACCTGAGAACGCTCAATCAATCGGGCGATAATTTCATAAATAGTTTTATGTAAGGGGTGCGAAAAATGTTCTGCTTTTAAAAATTCTGTAATCACTTCAAATGCTTGATTGTTCAGCATCAATGCCCCAAGCAGCGATTGTTCCGCCTCTAAATTATGAAGCACTAAAGTATTTTGCTGTTTTTCAAAGGCCAAAACCTGAGCCATTATCCACTCTCCCGTTGACCTTCAAAGTACCACAGCTAGAAGCTGTTTACCAACTCTTAAGACTCTTTATCTATACTGGGGAAAACATAGTTCTTCCGTAGCATGCGTTTTTTCATTATTTTTTATTTGGCTATTCAAAGCGGATGGTCAAGCTATTATGGATCAGGCCATCCTTCAAGCGCCAGCTACTCACAAAATAACTCTAGTAGCATCGGAATGGCGTTAAATCTTCCCCGCATCGACATTCGTATTGCAAATTTTATCTCTACAGCCAAAGAAATGGAACGCAAAGAGCGTGAAAATGGTGTTGAAAGTCAAATACCACTTGATTGGTACAAACTTGATGAGGATGGAGAAATTGTAAAAGGGAAAAATTTTCAAAATCACATTCTTAAAATATTGATAAAAGAACTTATTGAGCGATTTGAAAAATCAGAAATTAGCCGTTCTGAAATGGTTGAGAACATTCTTGTGTACCTAAATGAATTTATTGGTGAAAGGTTTATTCCAGGAGCTTATCAAGCAGCTATAAAGAAAATCTTTGGACGTGCGCAAGGCTTACAACACGCCCCCGTCCTATTAGTAACTACTATCGCTTTTAAAGAAATGTCAAAGGAAGCACAAGATGCTTTTCGCGAGGGGAAACGCGTCCAAGCAAGTGGATTAGAGCGTGCACCAACTGTAAAAGGTAGCATGCACGCTGACCCTCTTTTGGTAGAGCTTTTATTTATGCAGCTTGTCTGGGATGCACAAAAAAGATGCAGCACCCGCCAGGAACTTTTAAATACAATTGAAAAAAGCATGGTTAAAATGGAGCAATTATTTGGCAGCGATCCCGCGTATACAATAGTTGGTACATTTTCAAGCCTACGCTCCACCCTTGTTGAAAAAACACAAGAAGAATCTCCTTTAGCTGTACTTATAAAATATATAATCAGTATGATCACAGATACAGAAAGTAAAAAAGAATTAGAAGAATTATTCAACGAACATTTTGAAGATAAAGACCGCGAAGAATGGGAAGAAATTATAAAAGGAAAATCAGAACCGGCTGTCTCTATTTGGATAAAGGAAGATTTACCCCCCAAAGAAAGCGAAGAAGAGAAAAGAGATCGGCTAGAGAGAGAAAGAGAGAACCAAGCAGACAAAGCTAGAAAAAAAGCAAAACTAAAAGCAGAGAACGACAAAAAACTTGCCGACAAAGAAGGCTTAAAAAAATTAAAAGACAATGCAATTGATTCAGCAAAGAATCAAGGTATTGCAACTGCAAAAGGTGCTTTTGATAACGCACTGGGAAAAATGTTGGGCGCACTCAAAGGTGGGTTTGGTAGTTTGCTGGGATAATAGAAAGTTCCATTGTACTAACCGCAATGGCATGACAACCCATAAAATAGAAATCCCCATGGTTTCACGATAAGTTTATAAATGATCTATTCCAAATTATGATCTCAAAAGTTGCCGTACAAATAGCAGAAAAATATGAAACTCCACGGGGGGCTAGCCCCGTGGTATCAGCCTGTCACAAGCAAGCTTGCCACTATCGGGGGTTACTAAATCCACAGGGCCCATGGTTTTACGATAAACTTATAAACTACCTACTGAACTGTTTGATTAGCAAGAGTTTCAGTTGGTGTTGCACTTTCATTACCCGCCTCATCTTCAAAATACTCAATCGGCTTAGGCTCACTAGAGAGCGCCAAACGTAGCACTTCATCAACATGCTTGGCCGGTATAATTTTCAAGCCTTTGGTCACGTTATCTGGAATATCAGCCAAGTCTTTTTCATTATCATAAGGAATGATAACAGTTTTTACGCCACCTCGGTGAGCTGCTAGTAATTTTTCCTTGAGTCCACCAATAGGTAATACATTGCCTCGCAAGGTAACCTCGCCAGTCATGGCAATATCTTTACGCACCGGAATACCCGTTAACACCGATACAATTGATGTACACATGGTAATACCAGCAGATGGCCCATCTTTTGGAATTGCACCTTCTGGCACGTGGATATGAATGTCTTTGCGCTCAAACAAACTTGGCTTTAAACCAAATTGCGTTGAACGAGATCGAACGTAACTAAGTGCCGCCTGAACAGATTCTTGCATCACATCACCAAGCTTACCGGTGATAAGAGTTTTACCTTTACCAGGCAAGACAACTGCTTCAATACTTAATAGTTCTCCGCCAACTTCTGTCCAAGCAAGGCCGGTTGTTACACCGACTGTATCATGTTCTTCCGCTAACCCGTACCTAAACCGTTGGATACCTGCATATTTACCTAAGTTATCAACACTTACATTTAGCTGCTTAATATTACCACCCATGATTTCTCGAACTGATTTCCTGCAAAGGTTAGCAATTTCGCGCTCAAGGCTTCGGACACCCGCTTCACGTGTATAGGTTCGAACAAGAGTTAGCAAAGCATCATCACTAACTGAAAATTCTTTCTCTTTCAGTCCATGCTGTTCCATTTGCTTTGGTAAAATATGTTCTTTTGCAATAACCAACTTTTCATCTTCGGTATATCCAGGAATTCGGATAATTTCCATACGATCAAGCAATGGTTGTGGCATTTTTAAAGTATTAGCGGTTGTAATAAACATCACATCTGAAAGGTCATAATCAACCTCAAGATAATGATCATTAAATGTCGCATTCTGTTCCGGATCAAGCACTTCTAACAATGCCGAAGCCGGGTCCCCGCGCCAATCACTACCTAACTTATCAATCTCATCAAGTAAAAATAATGGATTAGAGGTTTTTGCCTTTTTCATCCCCTGGATAATTTTTCCAGGCATTGATCCAATGTAAGTACGACGATGACCACGAATTTCAGACTCATCACGCACACCACCAAGGGATATACGTACAAAGTTCCTTCCCGTCGCTTTCGCTAATGATTTACCTAGGCTTGTTTTACCAACACCCGGAGGACCAACTAAACACAAAATCTGCCCGCGTACTTTCCCCACACGTGCCTGCACTGCCAAGTATTCTAGGATACGCTCTTTAACCTTGCTAAGGGCATAGTGATCTTTATTTAAAACGTTTTCAGCTAAGCTCAAATCTTTTTTGGTTCGGCTCCGTTGTTTCCAAGGTAAACTCAATAGCCAGTCTAAGTAATTACGAATTACAGTAGATTCAGCTGACGCTGCGTTCATAGTACGAAGTTTACGAAGTTCGGCAACTGCCTTTTCTCTAGCTTCCTTGGTGAGTTTTAGATTTCGGATTTTAGCATCCAAATCAGCAATTTCGTCTTTGCCTTCGTCTCCATCACCCAATTCTTTATTAATCGCTTTTAGCTGCTCGTTCAGGTAATATTCCCGTTGAGTTTTCTCCATTTGCTTTTTAACGCGGGTCCGGATTTTTTTCTCAACTTGTAAAACTGCACTTTCACTTTCAATATAGCCAAGCACTCGTTCCAAACGTTTACTAATATTGGCTGTTTCAAGCAAAATTTGTTTATCAGGAATTTTTAAACTAAAGTATGACGCAACCGTATCTGCCAGCTTCGCCGGATCAGTAATCTGGTTAACTGTTACCAAAACCTCTGGAGGGATTTTCCTGTTAAGCTTCACATATTGTTCAAACTGAGAAATAACCGCCCTGATAAGCGCCTCTAGCTCTTCTTCAGCGCCATCTTCTTCAGGAATAATTGAACCATAAGCCTGGAAAAAGGGAGATTCATCAACGAACTTATTCAACCTAACCCGTTGCATGCCTTCAACCAAAACTTTAACAGTCCCATCGGGAAGCTTTAAAAGCTGAAGAAGCGTACCCAAAGTACCAACTGAATATAAATCTTTTGCTTCTGGAGCATCATCAGTGGGATTCTTTTGAGTAACCAAAATGATTTGCTTGTCATTGTTTAGCATCATCTCTTCAAGAGCTAATACCGATTTTTCCCGTCCCACAAATAGCGGAACAATCATATGTGGGAAAACGACAATATCCCTTAAAGGTAATACCGGAAACAGTTCACCTTGAGTAATTGAAAGAGATTCGCTCTTTTTAGCCATTAACGGCCACCTTCTTTACGCTTAGGTTCATCAGATTTTGGAACAACAACTGGTGCACCTTTATTATCAACGACTTCTTTATTAATCACAACCTCTTCCACATCTTCCCTAGATGGAAGATCATACATCGTATCTAGTAAAATGCTCTCCATAATAGAACGAAGACCACGAGCACCGGTTTTGCGCATAAGAGCTTTTTTAGCCACCGCATGCAATGCTTCATCATCAAAAGTTAGCTTTACATCTTCCATTTCAAAAAGACGCGCGTATTGCTTTAACAATGCGTTTTTAGGAGAAGACAAAATCTCAACCAATGCTGCTTCATCTAGGTCGCCTAAGGTCGCAACTACAGGCAAACGCCCTATGAATTCAGGAATCAATCCAAATTTCAACAAATCTTCGGGTTCAAGGTCACGCAACAGTTCACCCACTTTGTGATCCTGAGGTCCTTTTACATCAACACCAAATCCAATGCCACTACCTTTTTTACGGCCAGCAATAATTTTTTCCAAACCTGCGAAGGCACCACCACATATAAAAAGAATATTGGTTGTATCGACTTGTAAAAATTCTTGTTGAGGATGCTTTCGCCCACCTTGAGGCGGAACGCTTGCTACCGTGCCTTCCATAATTTTAAGCAATGCTTGTTGGACACCTTCACCAGAAACATCGCGGGTAATTGAAGGATTATCAGATTTTCTGGAAATCTTATCAACTTCATCAATATAAACGATGCCTCGTTGCGCACGCTCAACGTTATAATCGGCCGCTTGCAGAAGCTTTAGAATAATGTTTTCAACGTCCTCACCTACATATCCTGCTTCAGTTAAGGTAGTAGCATCCGCCATGGTGAAAGGCACATCAATAATGCGTGCTAGGGTTTGTGCCAATAGGGTTTTACCACTACCAGTTGGCCCCACTAACATAATGTTTGACTTAGCAATTTCCACCTCACCGCCACGTCCACCATGATTGAGACGCTTATAGTGGTTATGCACTGCTACTGAAAGAACCTTTTTGGCATGATCTTGCCCAATGACATAATCATCTAAGACTTTTCGAATTTCTTGAGGAACCGGAACGCCTTCGGTTAATAAACGAGGCCCCGCGCTTTCTTCTTGAATAATATCTGTACAAAGCTCAACGCATTCATCACATATGAATACAGTTGGCCCCGCTATTAACTTACGCACTTCGTGCTGACTTTTCCCACAAAACGAGCAATACAAAGTATTTTTGCTATCACCAGAAGATTTGCTCATATTTTCTCCACATCAAAACTAAATTGGCAACGGCCGGAGCCTCATCACCTTATACTTCAACTATGCAGCCGAAAAGTCAAGAAAGAGTTAATCGAAATGGCTTTTCTTGTGGATAAGATAAAGTATTTAGAAAAACACACGCTTAAGTTGGGATTTTTCTAGCAACAACATAAAACCCCTTAGCACCTTTCATCGTTCTTTCTTCTGTACTGTCTATTAAAACTGCCAATAATGACGTTTCTGATGCATCGCAAAAAGTGTATACGCCAAAGTGCTCAACATAAAAGCCAGAATCAGAATTAGAAAACATACGTTTAAATTCGTGCTCATCAATATGGTGTACATATCGGTAACATTCTGTCTTTCCTGCTTCTCCCAATGTTAAAAGCTCATCGCAAGATTTTTCTGTATAAACATCACCCACTAAAACGTAATACGCTTGAGGAGTATAATCTGTTACGCCCACCTCACCCAATGAAATAAATTCCTTTATAGTATTGTCTACGCCACCTTTTTCTACATCTATGGTTACTTTGGCCATATACCGTCCAGGCCCAGGATTAATATCTCTTGTAAGGATCCCCGCATTACAGGCCACGCAAGAAGCAACAAGAATGCCACCTGCTTTTAAAAGTCTCCCCAAATCTCGGATTGCATATAATTGCTCACTATCACTCATAAGATGCAATAGATTCATACAAGTAATACCATCAAAGGTTTTACGCTCAGTCCAAAGAGGCCCGGGGCCCCCCTCTAGTTTTAATAATCCATCCATCATGCATGGAACTTTTCCATAAGTAACACCCGGAGGATGCATTCGAGATATGCTCGCCAAAGACTTATCAAAAATGCCAAAATATGCTTCACAACCTTCCACAAGAGTAATTTTCATAGGCTTTGAACCATCAGCAATAAAAGGAATCAACAAGCCCATTGTACCGACACCACACCCCATGTCCGCAAACTTCACCTCAGTAGAGGCGGCAGCATATATTCTTGCTAAAGTCGCCAAAGCTACCTCATGATCTTTTGCATAAGCTGTCTGCCTACCCCCTTGCAAAATACGCGGATGGCTTCCAAGAGTGTTAAGCTCAAATCCGTTTAGATTTCTAACAATATGCTGTAGAAACTCATGCACTACCGCTCGTGAGCCTGGATGCATCCATTCCTCAACCCTGTCACTTGGCGCACTTGCAATACATAAAGAACAAAAAAGATGAAGACATAGAAATTGTAAAAAGAAACGATTTATAGATTTTTTCATAAAGATTGCATAATAAATACTCATGAAAAATTATCAAATTTTGTAAGATTAATCAATATTGTTTCATTAAGACTTATTATGCCTTATGTTTTGCAATAATCTGCCACTACTTGTGCTAAGTTGTGAAGTTAGTAAAAAGATAATTTTAATATTGAAGAATCCCCACTATATTTGTGAACAAACACTTTTAATTAATCTGAACATCGCAACACTTAAAACTCCATAAATGCAAACCTGTGGAAAGGAATATCCGGTAGATTTCTATTTTAGCCCGATATTTCTTGCTAATTTAACGATTTCACCTGTAACTTCCTGACCCAGCATTAACTGTTCCAAAAAATTAGGATAATCCGGATGTTTTGGTCTAGCATGGGCTCCTGAGTGCCAAAATAGGGGAACAGATTTGCCGCTTTCTTCTAACATTTCACCAAATCTTTTTGCGTATCTTGCAGAACAACGAGTATCCAACTTCCCATGCACAAGGAATAGCGGAGCTGAAAGTGGCATATTAGTTCTATTGATAGGCATAATATGTTTGATATGTACACGCTCATCAACCCCTTCAGGAAAAAGAAGTCTATCAGAATATATTCTTGGCAAGCTATCCTCTACCCACGCAGCATCGGCTATAATTGACTGTAAACTAAAATTCTTCTCAATACCTGCTTCGGCATGCAGCTCATCCCAGCGAAGTGCAAACGAACATGCAACGAATCCACCATAGCTATGGCCATACAAGCTCACTTGATTTTGATCCGATATTAATTTATTTTTTATAGCATCCTGAAAAATATGCAAAAGCTGATAAAGGTTTCCCCTTCCCATTTCCCCCAAGCCTTTTTCAAAATGTTCCCAGCCAAAACCAGTTCGTGAACTTTCCTGGGGAATAATCACTGCCCATCCACGCCTAGTATAAAGATCAATCATTTGAGAAAATTCTCCAGCATAATAATCAATTGGCCCACCAGACATTAAAATGACCGTTCTTCCATTAGGAGCACTTGCTGATGGTACATAATAATAAGGAACTTCATGACCGCTAACATTTACACTTTGATATTGCAAAGGCGCATGCAAACTAGAAGCAACATCTTTAAAAGATTCTTCAGGAAAATCATTAAAGGGTTTCCATTCACCGTTATACATGGATGCAAAGCCTTTTAACGCTGAGCATTGTGGAAACTTATAAGCAAGTAAAGAAATTCGATCATTTTGATCTAGAGTAATATTGGTTACAGAAAAAGGATATTCAACTCCACCTTTGTCTCTCCAATGTTGGCGAAGCCTATCTACCCATTCGCGATATTGCACTTCAAGATCATTTCCATAAGGCAAAATAAAATCCCAACCTGTAACACCTTCTTTGCTGCAGCTTTTTATTGCTAATATATTGCGAGGATCTTTGGAGGATGGAATAAAATAAGTCATATGCTTATTAGCAATTAAGTAAGAAACAACTGAAACTGGCAAGCCAATTACATTTGTAGGCTCAAACCCCAAAGTTTCTTGATTTAAAAACTCTAAGCTTAACCCTTCTACGCCATAAAAAATTCTGTATACATTTTCTGCTGTCCGGGAATATGAAAGCTCTTTTTTTAAAAATGTTCTAGGTGACTCACCACTATGCAAAAGCCGCCAAGCACCATCCTTTAAAGTATAATATTGAGCTTGTCGTCCTTTGTGTGATAAATGCAGAAAAAATAATGGCTGCCCTTTTGAATTAAATTCTGCATAATCCCAATTTGGCACCTCATCTGGACATGGAGGTAGGGCATCTTCAAGCACCGCTTCTTCTGCTGATCCACCAATTCGTTTTACACACATTTTGTCAGACAAATCATAAAAAACCACATGTAGGTTTTCACCGGTAGAAATTCTAAGCTTATCAGCCATAAATTTTAAAATATAAACACCACTATAAGTGCTTTCTCCTTTGATTGGCCTTAGCTGCCATAAGCATTCATGTTCAATTGTCATAGGGTCTACAACCGTCATAAATATTCCCATAGGGCCAATGTAGGGAATTTTCACCTTTTGTCCGAATTGAGCCTTAATACGTTCCACATGCAGGCTGTAGGGTGTTCCGGGCGTTGCCTCTGGTATATAAGGAAATTCACCTTCCTCAGAAGCCGTCCAAGTATCCATTTTCAAGTCATAAACCCAATACCCATACGTTAGCTGCCCTACAATGCCTCCTTTAAGCTTATAATGAGTTTCACTTGGCAATGTCTCTATAAGCCTGAGGCCAAGCCATATAATAGCATCCCCTCCCTCTGGATAAATTGATTTTAAAGTACGCGCCTCGTGTGCTCCTTCAATCCGTTTAAAATGCCAAATTTTCTCAGGTGAGAACCAACAAATAACATTCGAGTATGAGGCAATCTCGGTATAAACATCATAATCGCCTGTAATAGCTTCACCTACATCGGTAGTAGATATTTCTCCGCGATCATATTTCACCCATTGTATTTTTTTTAGTTTTTCCCCGCATGGATAGATAACTACGGTAGAATAGGAATGTTGTAAATGTTCGGAGCATAGCAACAAAATATCATCACTGCCCAATAGCTCTTGAACATGAGGAAGAATAGCTTCACGTGAAGACCCAAGTAGAGGAAAAGCTATTGCATCCTCCGCCCCAAATACAACACCCTGCAAACAAAATAAAAAAAGAAAAAACTTCATAAAATATACTCAAAAAATCAAAGTATAGTTATACCATCAGAACCATAAATTCTCAACATTGAAATTTTATGACTTTTGACTAGCAATAATATGCCAAAGCTTCTGTGCTGCATCACGTTCTGCGTACTTTTTATTTTTACCCTCGCCAGTCGCGGTCCAACCATTTTGTAAGGATATTTCAAGCACATAGTTGGGTGCATGGTCTGGGCCTGATCGACCAATTTCCTTGTATTCAGGAATCTCCATGCCCTTTTTCTGAGCCCACTCTTGCACTAACGTTTTAGAATCTTTAGGCAATTCCTCCACATTATGGATAGCATCACTCCAATATTTGTGAATAAAGTTCTGTGAAGCTTCTAACCCACCATCAATATACAAGGCGGCAATAATTGATTCTACGCAGTTGGCAAGAACCGATGTACCTTTAAGCTCATCAATCTTAATAGGAATAAATTGAGCCAAATCAATACGCTCCGCAATAATATGACAAAACTCCCTTGAAGTAAGGTAGGACAATCGCTTGGCTAGCTTGCCTTCTTCATCGTGGCTGTAATGAACATAAAGTGCTTCAGCAATCACCAAGCCAAGCACCCGGTCCCCTAAAAATTCTAGGCGCTCAAAAGCCTTACCTTGTTTACGCTGTTGCAAAACCGGCGGAGTAAGCGCTTGAGTAAGGAGGATTTTCCTTTTAAAGGAATATCCTAAAATATCCTCAAGTATCATTGGGGAATGGTCATAATGCGCTCAAATCGCACACTGGTGAACCACTTCCAAAATTCATACCACTTAGCTGATGTTGAAAAGAACACAAAAGCTACCTTACCCATAAGATGATCATAGGAAATAAAGGTTACGGTATCATTCATGTACCTGCTATCAAGAGAACCATCACGATTATCTCCAATAATCATAAAGTGATTTTCTGGTACCACATATTCTGGTGTATTATCGGTGCTGTGTTCAGGATCATGCCTGAAAGGCGGCGCCTCTCCAAAAGGAACATATTTTATAAACGTATGCTTTATCCCATTAGGCAGCGTTTCTAAATATCTAGGAACCATTACGGTTTTTCCAGAATAGTGATCAAAATACGGAAAATCTTCAATCCGCTGAATCGGGCATTCTTTACCATTAATCCACAAACGTCCATTTCTCATTTGGATTTTGTCCCCTGGCAAACCAATAATCCGCTTCACGTAATCTTTGGCAGAATCCCAAAGCTTAACACCTAAAATAGAAAAGGGCTCTGAATCTTTAGGGTTATGAAAAACGCCTATGTCACCCACCTTAGGATTTTCTGGAATGATACGCCCCTTAAACCAATTAATTTCTGCACCAAATGGCAAGCTATACCTTGTGTATCCATAGGCAAATTTATTCACTACCAAAAAATCCCCAATCAACAAATTGGGAATCATTGACCCTGTTGGAATATTGAACGGTTTAAAAAACAAAGCACTAAAAATTAAAAAACCAACGATAAACTTTGTCAGACTTTTTGCTTCTCTCCAAAATTTCTCGCGTTTCGCTTTACGTACCATCAACGCATCAGCTGCATAATTAACTTCTTCCATTCAAACCTTCATGGGTGTATTGTGTGCATCCATTGTACCCAAGAAGAGCCAAGTTAACAACCGCGTGCTGTTGTTAATGATGATGAGCCGCCGCCTTTGGATCATGCTGTTGATGAGTCTCATTACCCTCGTGATATATTTTTTTTAAATAAGGCTTATCATTAGAAAATATAATCATCTCTCCATGGAGCTTTCCTTTCTTATAATTAGAAAAAACCTGCTTATGGCCAAGTTCATCATACATTTTTGACGCACCGTGCATTACTCCATTTTCATATTCAATTTCCATCGCAAGCTTAGAATCTTCATGATAAGACTTCATCAGGCCATGCATTTTCCCTTGTTTGAACCAAATTTCTCGCTCAATCTTTCCGTTCGGATAATAGTATTTTGTAACACCATCAAGCTTGTCTTTTACATAATGGGCTTGCATTTCGTAATGGCCGTCTTTGGTTTTAATAGACGTCACTCCGTTTTTTAAACCTCTTGAAAATTCAGCTTGTAAAATCTTATCTGCTATTTTTTGAATTTTCACTTCATGAACGGGAGCCTTATGATTTTCCTTTGGATCATCATCGTCGTCATCATCGTCATCGTCATCTTCATCGTCTTTCGCATCTTGCGCATCCTCTCGAGCATCTTCCTCTTCATCCTTTTGACTTTCTTCATCAAAGGACTTTTGTTCTGCATCATTTTCGTGCCCCTCATGTTCGTAACCCGGAGAATAGTCAGGAACGTCTCCACTGTCTTCGTCTTTATTTTTTTCCTCGTCCTCTTCCTCTCTTTGGCGTTCCTCCTCATCTTCCTGCCCTTGCTCTTGACGCTCTTTCTCCTTGCGTGCTTTTTCTTTACGTTCTTCCTCTTCCCTTTTCACTTTGTGGTATTTGGGCTCACTCTTATCTTTCTCTTTGTGCGCTTTATGCACCTCTTCATGACCGTTTTTATTCTCTTCTGTGTCTTCTTTTGGAGCGTAACCTGCTGCAATTCTTGCCATGTCTTTGATACTACGAGGTTTCTTTAAACCTTGATGTACTTTTTTTGCCTTGCTCATTATAGATTTAGCTTGATCTACGTGCCCTCTCGCTTCATTTGCTAAACCTTTTGCATGCTCAACATGGTTATTTACTTTATTTGCTAAACCTTTTGCGTGCTCTACATGGTCGTTTACTTTGTTTATTAAACCTTTTGCGTGCTCTACATGGTCATTTAGCTGCTGAACATGCTTTTGCGCTTTTTCAGCAACTCCTTGAATAGTGCTTTTGTGTTTTTCAATCTGCTCTTTTGCTTTTACTACCTTGCGAGCCCCAGCCATTAGTTTATTAGTATCAAATTTCATATTAACTCCCTAACCACCTAACTTTGTAATCGCACCCTTGAACATACCCATGGCACCACCTTCAGCTTTGATTAACGCACCACTTTTTAACTGCATCATCGCGCCTGCTTTTGCCTGAAAGGCTAATCCAGCCTTCATCTGAATCATCATTCCTGCCTTTGCCTGCATCATAGAACCTGCCTTCATTTTAATCATTGCACCAGCCTTTTCCTGTATGCTTATGCCGGCCTTTTCCTGTATGTTCATGCCTGCCTTTTCTTGGATATTCATCCCCGCTTTTGACTGGATATTCATCCCGGCTTTAGATTGGATATTCTTCCCAGCTTTGGATTGGATATTCTTCCCAGCTTTGGATTGAATATTATCTCCTGCTTTTTTCCGGATATTTTTTCCAGCCTTCATGATAATATTTTTTCCAGCCTTCATAATAATATTTTTAGGTGTTTTTATGGTTATATCTTTTGTAGCTTTAATGAGAATTGTTCCATTAACATCTATAACAAAGTTTCCCTTTTTTAATTTTGTTGTACGATCCCCTTTGTCAATAAGAGTCAAATACATAGTACCCTTACCCTTTTGATGGATCATTTTATCCCCTTTGTGAATGACTAACGTATCATTACCGACATTAATATCCTCATAGCGACTGCCCTTGTGAATAACTAATGTATCATCCCCCGTATTAATATCCTCATGGCGACTATGTTCAATAACAGTGTTCATGTCATATTGGCCATGCAAATATATTTCTTCACTGCCCGGCTTATCGCTAAACCGTAGCTCATTCGAACCTGATGCATCATCAAATGTTTTGCTCTTTAGGGTCATATAATGAGGAAGATCCTTAGGAGAATAGGGGGGCATGAATGCTTGGTTATACACGCATCCTGTGACTAAAGGCCGATCCGGATCACCATTAATAAACGTTACAACTACTTCCATACCAATACGCGGCATATATAACGCCCCCCAGGTAGCACCGCTTAGTGACTGGCTAACCCGCACCCAAAGGGAACTTGTTTCATCATCTGGGTTTCTTAAATCCCAATGAAACTTAACTTTTATTCGAGCCATTGAGTCCCCATACACCTCAGTTCCAGACCCTGTAACAAACGCCGTTTGAGAACTGTGAATAAGAGGCTTTTGAGTTTTCCTAAAAGGACGATAATGAATCGTTTTTAAAAATCCTTCGAAGCTATTGCTATAGGTTAAAAGATTGGCTTCTCTTCCTTGAACTGATTGATCATCAGCCTGAGAAATGATTTCATGGCGCACATAAGAAATTGCATATTCTTTATTGTACTCAATGATAGGATGATCTTTTAGAGTAAAAGTATAGCCAGGCACTAAACTAGGGCAGGAAGTTCTTCCATACACACGCTTAGTAAACCACTCTATTTCTTCCATTCGTTGATCAGCTAATGCATGCCCCCTGCCCGAGTTTTGAAATAATCCCGGGTATTGATAAACCTCTTCCCCAAAACCAGGTCCAGAACTATTACTGAGCAATTGTGCGTGAGGCGTTTTATAATTGTAATCAATGGTTTTATAGGCTTTTGGCGCTACTTGTGATTTTTTTCCAAAGGCAAAAACTCGATCAACAAACGCTCCGTCAGCATCCACATTTAAAAATGCCAACGACCCCTGATCAATAGGCGTAAAGCTTGAATTTTTATCAAATAAGACCATGGTGTGGCTTGAATCCGTATGGGTGAAATAATACCCAATCCCTTCTTCTTCCAATAATCTTGAGACGAAGTCATAATGTGTTTCACCATATTGCACGCAATATTCGCGTACCCCTGTACCACCACTAGCTTTGACTTCAAAATTAGATGCACCGTTTTCTCCAAGGATAGCTTGGATAATATCCATAGCAGATTGCTCTTGAAAAATTCGATGATCACTCCCATGCATCAACATCCAAAAAGTGGAACGCATTTGAAAATGAAAAAAATGGGTTAAATTTTTTTGCTCATCAATTACTGTTTTTAAATGTTCCATATGGGTCACTAACCCATG
The DNA here is from genome assembly GCA_947478955.1 of Alphaproteobacteria bacterium. GTDB lineage: Bacteria > Pseudomonadota > Alphaproteobacteria > Paracaedibacterales > CAITNM01 > CAITNM01. Next base: position 20,546 of record CANJXJ010000029.1, read on the forward strand.
GTATGCGCGGACACCTTTTTTTGAAGAGGCATCTTTTTCCCCATACACTTCAAAAATTACACCAGCCTTAGTATGAATTAGGTCGTCCCCATCAAATGAAGAAGCGCCTGTTGATGCATATACATCAATCACATAAGGTTCAGATAATGACTCTTCAACTACAACCCTTTGCACCAAAAAGGCCCCATCCCCAAAGACGGTTTTAATTTTGACTGAAAGAATTTCACCAGCAGACACGCACTTCCCCTTGAAAAAACTAAAATTTTAATGAAATGTTAAGCTCTGTTTGTCATTCTGAGACAGAAAAAAAACCTTTGTCTAGTGCCATTTGCATAGATGAAGCTAATCAGTCAGGATAAATTATGTCTAAGGGTAAATATCTTTGCGTATATTGTGGCGCTTCTGAGCGAGTGGATCCGGTATATTATCAAGCCGCAGAAGAGCTTGGGAAACTTATTGCCACCCGTGGATTTAACATGGTTTACGGAGGAGGACGCCTAGGGTTAATGGGGCGAGTTTCTAATTCTGTGGTAGAACATGGCGGACTTGTTGTGGGGGTTACAACTGAACAGTTGGATGAACGAGAAGGCGTTCAGAAAGGACTGCATGAACTACAAGTAGTTGATACTATGCATACAAGAAAGTTTAAAATGTCTGAAAAAGCCGATGGCTTTATTATTATGCCAGGTGGCTATGGTACTTTAGATGAATTTTTTGAAATTTTAACCTGGAGACAGCTCGGCCTACACCAAAAACCCATTATCATCGCCAACATTAATAACTACTGGGATCCATTAGTAACGCTGTTCAACCACATTATTGAAACTGACTTTGCACGCACAGAGCATGCAGGATTTTTGCATGTGGCTAATACCCTTGAAGAGGTTATTGAGATTGCGAAACGACTATTGAAGTAAGTCGTCACCACTACGCTTGTAAACAGTTGTCAGCTTTAAATCCTTACGGGGACCTGTAATAGTTATAACAGAGCCCCAGCTCGTCAAATCAGTTTTTAGTAATTCAAATTGATAAAAATCCTGCTTACAGATATGGGTATGCACCCTAGAGGCATTACTTAAAGTATGCAATAAACCATACCCTTGTTTGGGGTTTTCCCCATAAATGTTTAAAAAATCTACTTCCCAACTGTACTTGTAATTTCGAAAGAAGGTTTGCTGACTCACTTTATATATACCCTGTTCTTGCCCCTTATAAACGCTGTTTGTTTCTTTCACAACATGCAATGATCCTACCTGTATGGACTGATCAGAGAACACTCTTTCAAATTTCCACTGGCCTGGCAGATTTCTCCAAAAATCAATTAACTGCATACTGCCTTTTTAAGTCACACCCTCAATTACATATAGACAATTTTACACATTATGATAGCGTTTATTCCATGGATACAGCTTTTTAGAAATCTAGATGTTTAGCGAACCTTTACTAAGGAATCTTTCCAAAAGAACCTATGAAGTAGCATACTTTGTGCTTGTTGTGCTGATGTTTATAGCGATGTGCGCAGAAGCAGACATGTATATACCCGCTTTTCCACAAATGATTAATTATTTTGGCGTGCAAGAAAATGCAATACAGCTCATTTTAAGTTTAAATTTTGCAGGCCTATGCATTGCTGGCTTAATATGTGGCCCTTTATCTGATTCTTTTGGGCGCAAAAAGGTTTTGTCCGTTGGATTATTATTTGTTATCAGCAGTGCTGGATGTGTTTTTGCAACGGAGTTTAGGATGATGCTAATGTGGCGCCTTATCCAAGGAATTGCCGCATCAGTGCCTATGGTCGTGGCAGCCGCTCAAATATTTGATAGATACACAGAGGAAAAAGCTAGCCAATATATTGGGATACTAAACAGAACCCTCTGCAAAATTCTCTGCCAAAGTATAAAAAGCTGGTGAATGAGGATATGAGATATGTTAGATAAGACTTAAGGATTTTAAGTATTACGATTAAGTTTATGACATCATTTTTAGACCTGATTCGCCGTTCCCCAAAAGCCA
>CANJXJ010000030.1 GCA_947478955.1 Alphaproteobacteria bacterium
CAACCACCACCACAAATATTTTAATGGTTAAAGAAAAAAAAGAAATTAAGCAGCAAAAGAAAGTGAAACAAGAGATGAATCTCTCCTCAAAAATAGCTGCTTAGTGTTCTTGACTTTGGGGGTCACTTTACTGCTGCTGGCATAGCAGATGCTGAAGCTGCTGTAGCACCACCAGCCGTAGACGCTGAAAGTGCTGCAGTACTTGCAGGTGCAGAATAAGAATTGTACATATTAACCGCTTCCTAATTTATTGGGGGCGGTTTTTTGTTTCTTCAACCCTTGGCCATCCCCTGAAACTTAGGCATAATAAGCCAAAATCTATTAAAAACTTCTTGAATGACAACCTTTCATGATCTCTCGAATTCCATTCGTTTTTTAAGTATTGATGCTGTTGAAAAGGCCAATTCAGGCCACCCCGGCATGCCCATGGGAATGGCTGATGTGGCAACAGTGTTGTTTCAAAACCATTTGGTGTTTAATCCTAAAGATGCTGATTGGCCAAACCGTGATCGGTTCGTGTTATCGGCAGGGCACGGGTCAATGCTGTTGTATAGCCTTTTGTATTTAACGGGTTATGAAGATTGCACTCTTGATGAAATTAAGAATTTTCGGCAACTAGATTCGAAAACCCCCGGCCATCCGGAATATGGACATCTTCCTGGGGTCGAGACCACTACCGGACCATTGGGGCAGGGTATCGCAACGGCGGTAGGTATGGCGCTTGCTGAACGGATGCTTAATGCAACCCATGGGGACACCATTAATCATTACACCTACGTGATTGCCAGCGATGGTGATTTAATGGAGGGACTTAGTCATGAAGCGGCATCGTTAGCTGGGCATTTGCAGTTAAATAAACTGATTGTTTTATATGATGACAACGGCATCAGCATTGATGGTAAAACAGATTTATCATTTGGGGATAATTCATTACTACGATTCCAGGCTTACGGGTGGAATGCTGAACGGATTGATGGCCATGATAGTATCGCGATTGATGCAGCCATATCACGTACAAAAGAAAGTAATAAGCCCACCTTAATTTCTTGTAAAACCACAATTGGATTTGGCTCACCTAACAAATCAAACACAAGTGGTGTACACGGTTCTCCTTTAGGAAGTGCTGAAATACAAGCTACACGAGTTGCTCTCAATTGGCCTCATGCACCTTTTGTAATTCCAGATCCTATCATTAATGCTTGGCGCGCTATTGGAGCACGCCATCAGGGTGTTTATAACCAATGGAAAAAGCAAACACCACCTGAGGTTGTAAAGTCTTTGACTGAGCCGGCCACGGATATTACCAAAGCTATTGATACTTATAAGCTAGCAGTTAAAGCGGAAAAGCCCGCCCTGGCAACCAGGGTACTCTCACAACAAGTGTTGGAAGCAATTGTACCTTATTCATCTTTAATTGGTGGATCGGCTGATCTGACCGGTTCAAATAATACAAAAACCAAAGCGCAAACAACCATAGCTGCCAATGATTACACAGGCAATTACATTCACTATGGGGTGCGTGAACATGCCATGGCTGCAGTCATGAATGGCTTGAGTTTGTCAAAAGCATTTATTCCATATGGGGGCACCTTTTTAGTGTTTCTGGATTATCTAAAGCCATCCCTTCGTTTATCAGCATTAATGAACCAGGGGGTTATTTATGTGCTAACTCATGATTCGATTGCCCTTGGGGAAGATGGGCCAACCCATCAACCTGTTGAGCATTTGGCCCACTTGCGGTGCATTCCTAATGTCCAGACTTTCAGGCCCATGGATGCTACCGAAGTTGCTGAATGCTGGCAGCTGGCTGTGCAAAATCGAACAACACCATCGGTGCTAGTGCTAACCCGTCAGAACCTTCCCTACCTTAGTGATTTGCGTAGCAATCATTTTGAAAACTTGTGTGCAAAAGGTGGATACGTGTTGATGGGACAGCAAGAAACCACCCCAACCTTAATTGCCACCGGTTCTGAAGTATCCATTGCAGTTGAGGCTGCTAATAAGCTAATGGCCCTGAACATACCCGTTCGGGTGGTGTCTATGCCTTGTATGGATTTATTTGCAAAACAACCAGCAGAATACAGAGAGAAAGTCTTGGGCAAAGGTATTCGCATTGGTATTGAAGCAGCTGTTGAAGGTCTGTGGCCGAAATATTTGGGCGATAGGGGAATTTTTATCGGTATGAGTTCATTTGGTGCGTCAGCTCCTGCGGATGATTTGTATACACACTTTGGCATAACGGCTGATATCGTGGTAAAAAGGGTAAAATCAGTTTTGAGTAATTCTTAATTTTTATGTCACGTAGCATTTATGAACAATCGTTGCACTACCATTCCCAGCACCCAAAGGGCAAACTGGAAATTACCGCAACTAAGCCGCTTACTAACCCCCATGATTTAGCGTTGGCCTATTCTCCAGGGGTTGCTGAACCTTGTATGGAAATAGCACGGGATCCTCTGAAAGCTGCGGAGTATACCATACGCGGCAATTTGGTTGCGGTGATTACTAATGGTACCGCGGTTCTTGGTCTTGGCAACATTGGCCCTTTGGCTGCCAAACCAGTGATGGAAGGTAAGGCGATTCTTTTTAAAAAATTTGCTGGCATTGATGCCTTTGATATTGAAATTAATGAAACAGATCCTCAGAAACTGGTTGATATTATCGCCTCCTTAGAACCTACTTTTGGTGGAATAAATCTTGAAGATATTAAAGCCCCTGAATGTTTTTATGTAGAAAGTGAACTTGCCAAAAGGATGAACATTCCTGTTCTGCATGATGACCAGCACGGTACGGCAATTATCGTAAATGCTGCCATGAAAAATGCCCTTGAGTTAGCAGGTAAATCAATTGATACCATAAAATTAGTGGCAAGCGGGGCCGGGGCATCGGCTGTTGCTTGCCTTGAATTGCTTATAAAGCTTGGTCTTGGCCGTGAAAATTTAATTGTCCTGGATCGTGAGGGCGTTATTTTTAAAGGTCGCCAAAATTTAGATAGTACTAAAGAAACCTTTGCGGTTGACACTTCCTTACGCACCCTTGAAGAAGCTCTTGAAGGTGCTGATGTATTCCTAGGGCTTTCTAGTGCTGGGGTGATGACAGCTGAGATGGCAAAGTCGATGGCGCCAAATCCTATTATTTTTGCGCTTGCAAATCCTGAGCCTGAAATTCGCCCAGAAGTTGTCCATAGTGTGCGTACGGATGCAATTATGGCAACAGGTAGAACTGATTACCCTAACCAAGTTAACAATGCCTTATGTTTTCCTTATATATTCAGAGGCGCCTTAGATGTTGGCGCAACCTGTATTAACCATGAAATGAAAGTGGCATGTGTTCAAGCCATTGCCCGTATTGCCAAGGCGGAAAGTAATGATTTAGTTGTTGCTGCCTACGGGGGAGAAACTTTAACCTTTTGTCGTGAATACATTATCCCCAAACCCTTTGATAGGCGATTATACGTAGAATTATCTTATGCGGTGGCTCGTGCAGCGGTTGACTGCGGTGTTGCTACAAGGCCTATAACTGATTGGGATGCCTATTACACAAAATTAAAAGAAGCTGTGTACCGCTCAGGTATGGTGATGCGGCCAATTTTTGCAGCAGCAAAGGCATTTGGGGATGATATTCGTCTGGTGTTTTCAGAAGGTGAAGATGAGCGAGTTTTACAAGCAATTCAAACTATACGAGATGAAAAAATTGCTAAAGTTCTTATTATTGGCCGTCCTGACGTTATTGAGCGGCGTATTCATCACTTAGGCTTGCGCTTACAAATCGACGTTGATTTTGAAGTCGTTAACCCACAAGAAGATTCAAGGTACAAAACCTATTGGCAAGGTTATCATGAAATTATGGCCAGGAAGGGAATCACTCCTGATAATGCTAAAGAAATCATGCGTACCAACACAACTGTAATCGCTGCGATGATGTTACATCTGGGCGATGCAGACACCATGATTTGCGGTTGCCAGGGTAATTATGCTGATCATCTTGTGCCGATTATGGAAATTTTAGGTATAGCGCCTAATCAGGAACGATGTGCAGCTCTTTCGGCTATTGCTATTGATAATCCTAAAATTGAACGGGGAATATTGTTTATCACTGATCCTTATGTAAATATTGATCCTACAGCGCAACAGCTTGCAGAAATTACAGTGATGGCCGCCGAACAAATTCAATTATTTGGCATTAAACCTAAAGTAGCATTAGTATCTTATTCTAATTTTGGGGCGGGGGGGCACCCCCATGCAAAGAAAATGCGTCAGGCTATGGCGATTATTCGTGGCCTTGCTCCTGAGCTTGAAATAGAAGGGGAAATGCATGCAGATGCTGCGTTGGATGAAAAAATGCGCGCCCGCATATTTCCGGGAAATACTTTAAAAGGTGCTGCTAACTTATTGGTTATGCCCAATATTGATGCAGCAAATATTGCATTGAACACCATTAAAGTTTTAGCCAATGGGCAAACTATTGGTCCAATTCTTATGGGCATAAAAGAATCCGCCCATATTTGTACTCCATCTGCACGGTCTAGAACGTTAGTCAACTTAGCAGCAATTGCAGTTTCTAAAGCAAAATCACTTAAAAATCAAAAGGGATAATCCATGAAAATAACATTTACAGATAAGGCGCCAGCCACCAAATTTTTAGTTGCAGGTTGTTATGAAGACAAAGATTTTGGAACCGTATTAAGTGCACTTGATAAAGTTGCGAATGGTGCAATTAAAGCATCAGCTATTAATACTGATTTTAAGGCTAAGTTAGAAAAAATGATGAGAGTTCCAACTTTGAATGGATTAGATGGAGCTCTTTTACTTATAGGCCTCGGCCAAGTTAAGGATCACACAGGCTTAGCCTTAGAAAAACTTGGCGCTAAATTAATTCCCGGATTAAGCTGCATTCGCGTAAAAACTGCAGCAATTGATTTATCTGATATAGAGGCTACTGAAGCTTTATCAGCGCCTGAAATGATTGCTTATGTGGCATCTGGTGCGTTACTTCGTTCATGGCGGTTTGATAAATACAAAACTAAGCGCGAACCAGATGAAATTCCTACGTTAGAAGAATTAGTATTTGTAAGCCCTGACGTTAAAGCAACCCAAGCTGCTTTTGATAGGCTATCAGCTATTGCTGAAGGTAACCACTTAACTAGGTTGGTTGTGTCAGAACCACCAAATGTCATTTATCCAGAATCCATGGCAGCTCACGCTAAAGAGCTTGCTAAGCTTGGAGTAAAGGTTGATGTTTTCGGCGAAAAGGAAATGACCAAGCTTGGTTTTGGCGCCTTACTTGGCGTGGGCCAGGGAAGTATCCGGGAATCACAACTGGTGGTGATGCAGTGGTTAGGCGGCAATAAAGAGGAAAAGCCCATTGCCGTAGTTGGTAAAGGGGTTACTTTTGACACCGGTGGCATTAATATTAAGCCTTCTAATGGTATGGAGGACATGAAATATGATATGGCTGGTTCTGGTGTAGTACTTGGCCTTATGAAATCTTTAGCCTTACGAAAAGCCAAAGTAAATGTCGTAGGGGTCATGGGCTTGGCTGAAAACATGCCATCTGGTTCTGCTATTCGTCCATCCGATGTCTTAACTTCCCTTTCCGGACAAACTATTGAAGTGCTTAATACCGACGCGGAGGGACGTCTAGTGTTGGCTGATGCCCTTTGGTACACTCAAGATAAATTTAAGCCTCAATACATCATTGATCTTGCGACTTTAACTGGTGCGATTACTGTGGCTTTGGGATATGAATACGCTGGTTTGTTTAGTAACAATGATAAGCTGAGTACGATGTTAACCGATGCTGGCACACAAGTGGGCGAACAGTTATGGCGCCTTCCTATGGGCAAGACTTATGATAAAGACATTAATTCTGATGTGGCCGATGTTAAAAATGTAGGCTCGGGCCGTGGAGCGGGTAGCATTACGGCTGCCCAATTCCTAGAACGGTTTGTTAACAAAACCCCATGGGCGCATTTAGACATTGCGGGGATGGCATGGGATAAAGCTGATAAACCTTTAACAGGGAAGGGCGCTACTGGTTATGGTGTACGTTTACTAAATGAGTTCTTGGCCAAGAACTTTGAGGGGTAGGCATATTTTAATTTAATTATTCACTGGGTTGCTACGTCCTTGCAGGGGTTGTCTAAATACAAGTAGGACGGGCCCCTAGATGGGGGTGGTTATCCAGTGGGTAGTGGCATTTTTTAGATTTGACTGGAAATTACAAAGAAAAATCCCACGTTATGCAATGCACCCATCTAAAAATTAAATATTTGTAAATTATTGTAAAGAATTAGTTAACAAAATCTATTGAATTTTATCTTTTTAAAACTATCTTCTCAAAATGGAAATTTCTTGAGGTTTTTTTATGAAAAGGATTTTTTTTAGCCTATTTCTACTAATAACCATGCAAACTTACGGTATGGAATACGTCCCTTCAGACGAAGCCCCGGCTCCTAAGGTTAGCGCTAGTCGGGAATTTTTAGTTGATATTAAGAAAGCAGCTAATTATATTGGCTGCTACAGACCCCTTCGAGCTATGGAAGACGGGGTATGTTCTCTGCTTTCAGATTCCGCTAGATATAATAATATCCTAGCAAGAGTTATGTTTAAAAAAAGCCTGTTGGCAGATAAATTAAGCAAAAACCCTGACAGGGTAATATCAGCGCTTAGCGTTGCTAACATAGACCATCTGCATAAACATTTATTACTTATTCAGCTGAATGTTCTAAGTATAGGCGAACATCAAGGTCTTAAACCTATTGGGAGGCGAGCGCTAAGGTTTGGAATGGCTTTGAATGTGAACGAGGACGCTACGGATGGCTATGTTGTTCGAAGCTCGCTTTATTCACAGCTTGAAGAAGATCATGAGTTTAATATGAAGAAAGAATTACTTACCGATATGCTTAATCAGTTTGAAGGAAAAGTGGGTTCCGTTCTTTCTGTCATTAGAATGAAGAAGCTATCTGTTCATGATAGGGTTAGCATGGAAAAAATAGATAATTCTTTAGATGCACTAAGGCCGCTTTTCCATAATGTTGATATTCCTTAAGTATTTTGGGAAGCATCAATAAAAAAGGCCGGCAAAAACTGTATCTCTTTTGCCGGCCTTTTCTGTTTAGTGCTTTAACTTTATCTACGATCGCCAAACAACCGTAGCAACGCTAAGAACAAGTTTAAAAAGTTCATGTATAAGCTAAGCGCACCTAACAAGGCTTTTTTGCTTGTTGTTTCGGTGTCATCTTGAGCGTAATACATTTCCTTAATCATTTGCGTATCATAAGCTGTAAGTCCTGTGAAAATCAGCACAGAAAGGACAGAAATTGCAAATTGCATTGGGCCACTGTGCATGAACATATTCACAACGCTGGCGATAATTATTCCCAGTAGTGCCATGAACAAGAATGAGCCAAATTTGCTTAGATCCCGATGGGTTGTGTACCCATAAAGGCTTGTACCAGCAAACATACCTGAAGTAATGAAAAATACTTTAGTGATGCTTTCACCGGTGTAGGCCAAAAAGATACTAGCAAGAGACAGTCCAAGCGTAGCTGCAAACGCCCAAAAAAGCGTTTGAGCATTTGCAAAGCTCATTTTTCCAATACGTGCACTCAAAAAGAATACCATTAATAAAGGTGCTAGAAGCACTACCCATTTGAGGGGGGTGCCAAAAATCAACTGCATCATTTGGGGAGATTGAGCAGTCAAATATGCGGTTACACCCGTTATGCCTAGGCCTAACGCCATGTAATTGTAAACACTTTGCATGTGTGTACGTAAACCTACATCAATATCCCATGCATTCGCTGATGTACGTGTAATCGGATCAAAATTATCGGACATAATATCCTCCTTCATTTTATGTAATCACTCTAGCACATTTTTAAAATTTTAGCCAAAAGCTATGCTATAAGTTTTGCGATAAGTTTATGGAATAGCCTATAACACAGCGTTTGAAGCACTTGGGGAAAAGTTTAATTTCTTGAGCAATTGTTTGGAATAAGCTATCAATGGCTTAGTTAATTTAGTAATGGTTAATCATGGAATCGTACATGCAACCTAATTATTCACGTATTACCACGTGGGCAATTGTAGAAAATCTTGAAAAATCTCTAGACTTTTATATAAAAGCATTTGGCTTTGATATTTTTGAAAAACATGAGCACGATGGAGTAATTAGTGGTGCGACTCTAAAGCTTAGAGATATGACTTTTATGCTTTTTAAGTGCGGTAGCCATGGTGACACTAAAACCCCAAAACAATCAGGTGTTAAGTCTGGGTTTGGCGCATACGTATACTGTAGTAACGTTGATGAATTTTATCATAATGCTATTAAGCATGGAGCTGTTTCTTTAGCAGAGCCCCAGGATGCTTTTTGGGGCGATCGTTATTGCCAATTGCTTGATATGGATGGTTATGATTGGGGTTTTGCTACTGCTAACCCAGTAGCCAAATAGGTTTAAATTTTTGCAAGAACAATCATACACTACCCTGTGCGGTAAAACGGTTTTGGTACAGCGTAAGATTGGCCTAAAACGAATGACCCTTAGGTTTTCAAAAAAGCAAAAAGCTTTTGTGGTCACCGCACCAATTTTAGTTCCATTTTCAACAGTTAGTCGGTTTATTGATGGAGCAAAGGCATGGTTTACTAAAGTTGATTTGTATCAACAGCAAAACCTACAACAACAAAATGGGTCCCGTATAATTGAACCTGGCCAGTCCATTTCAATTTTAGGAAATTTGGTGCGTGTAGATTTTATTCCAAGTCCAAAGTTAAAGGTTTCATTAAACAATGAGGTACTAGAAGTACACGGGGTGCGCTCAAAATTTGAGCAGCATTTGAAAAAGTATCTAAAAAATTTAGCCTACGAGAAACTTTCCCATTATAGCCATGAATACGCGCAAATCCTGGGAGTTGCTTTTAAAAAAATTGCAGTTAAAGAAATGAAAACTCGCTTTGGAAGTTGCACTTCGGTTGGAAATTTAAATTATTGTTGGAGGTTGATTTTTGCGCCCGAGCCAGTGTTGGCATACTTATGCGCCCATGAAGTCTCTCACTTAAAGGAAATGAATCATAGTAAAAAGTTCTGGGCCAATGTGGAATTGTTGTGCCCCAATTATAAGCATTTTCAAAAGTGGTTAAAGCAAAATGGGAAGGGACTGTTTGGGGTATTGTAGTCTAACCAGCCACCTTATCTTGCCTTTTCTTAGGTTCTGTTTCGTTTGATTTTTGTTTAGCCAATGCTTCCAAAGCATTCTTAACTACTACAGTATTAATGGTATTTGTAGCACCACGCGTTGGCTTTTCCTTAGTTTCTGCTGTGGTATCCGCTGGTGCTGAAGAGGGGGTACAGCAAGCGTGTGCATGAGCATCCTCTTGCTCATCTTCATCAATTTCTAAAAAATTCTCGTCACCATTATCAAAAGCCCCTAATGGGAATACCAAGGCCATAATCAAAAAAAAGCGCATTGTGTTTATCGATTTATGTTTTACACTGTACATATAGGGATTATTTTATAAATCTCCAATAGTATTAATAAAAAATGAATAGGATGTTAATTCAATGAGTGAACTACATAACCGTTGCCTGTACAATATGGGCGATGTAATTGTTGAAGAAGGTGAACCCGGAAATCACATTTATATTATTGAAAAAGGTAAGGTTGAAGTTTGGAAAAAGCACTCCGACGGAAATAAAAAAATCCTCGGTTTTTTAAATACAGGCCAGATATTCGGAGAAATGGCAATTATCGAGAAGACTAAAAGAACAGCAACCGTATCAGCAATTGAGCCGACGGTGATTGTTAGCATTCAAGGTGATCGGCTACTTGACGCTTTACAAAAATCCCCCCCAATTATTACAACTCTCATAAAGACACTAATCACAAACCTTAAAAATGCTCAGCATAAGTAGGTGTTTTTAAAATGTTGTTTTAGTTTTATTGATTAAAGGACTCTGTCGCATCTGTTTAAAGCGACTTATCTTTTCTAAAAATGACGAAATTCTAGACATGCTAAGCTGCCATTAAGTTTGCAAAGTTCCTAAACGATGATGAATTTTTAGTTTGTCCTGCTATTTGTCCTTTTTGTATCATTCTTACACTTTCTATTCCTGCAATGGTCGCTTGGGCTGAGTGAAAACACTTAAAACCAAGCATGGACTTCGTCCGTTTCTTAATGAATCGATGGTCTTGTTCAATAATGTTGTTAAGATACTTGATTTGCCTGATTTGTATCTTTTCACTTTCTGAAAGATCCTGGTTACTTTAGTCTAAAGCCGCTTTGTTGCTGCAACTCTTATCAACGGTTATTTTTTCTGGCCAGCCATTATGCTTAATGGCTTTCTTGAAGAAAGCCTTGGCAGCAGCTGCATCTCTTCTTGCTCTTAGCAGAAAATCTATGGTGTTACCTTCTTTATCAACTGCCCTGTATAGGTAAACCCATTTGCCATTCAACTTGATGTAAGTCTCATCCATCCGCCAGCTGCCATTCACTGGCCTTTTACGCTGACGGACTCGATCGCTAATCAAGCGTGCAAAGCGTCTTACACATTTTTGTAAGGTTTAATGGTCAATTACCGCACCTCGTATTTGCATCATTTCTTCTAAATCACGGTAGCTTAATGAAAATCGGCACTTCATGTATACGAACATCATGATCAACTCTGGTGATGAACAAATGCATTTGAGTTTTGGTAATAACTCTATGGAAATCTTTAGCAGCATCGCATACTCTTTCGTCAGAAGATCTAGCTGAATTCAAAGCTATTTAACAGGTGCGACAGAATCGTGAAACGAATCAAACTAATGATATTGCAAAATCAGCATTTAATCACTATTTTATAGTGATCCTTAATAAAATTTTAATTTTACGATGAGCACACAATGAGTAACATATTGAAAACAGCTTTATTTACAGCTCTTTTAATTGCATCATCTTTGACTGCTGTGGAACCAGTAGATGCAGGAGCAGAGGCACGTAGACTTCTAGGAAATTTTGCTTCATTTCCAGATGTAGTAGAAGCGGTTATGACTGCAGAACCAGCGCAAAGAGAAAAAAGAGCCCACCAAGTACTTCAATTACTAAGGTATATTGCTGAAAATTTAGTTGACCAAAAACCAGGAGATCGAAAGAGAGCCGCTATAATGAAAGCGCGTATAGATGCAGCAGCTACGGAAGTTGATAAAAAAGGAATCCTAGAAGCATATATGCTTCTAGGACGTGTCGCTTTTTTACCTGATGCATTTGAAGGAGTTATGGCTGTAAGAGGTCGTGAAAGAGTAAACATAGCAATGGAATGGATATCATTTTACAATCGATTTCCGGAGGATGTGCTCTCATCGATGGAGCAGAAAAAAGAATCCCCGGTAGCGATATTTTTGAATTGTGTTGAACCAATAATAATGTATAGAAAACCCTTTTAGTTTTTTCTCAATCGTAAGGATTCTTAGTACCCTTAACAATAAACCGTATTGGCACGCCAGGCAGGTTAAAATCGTCACGCAAGCCATTGCTAAGGTACCTAAGGTATGATGCAGGCAAATCATCCGCCTTGGTGCAAAATAAAGCAAATGTCGGCGGACGTGATTTTACCTGGGTCATATACTTAATACGAAGCCTGCGGGATCTGTCGCATCTATTTAAGACAGCTTAGCTTTTCTAAAAATGACAAAATTCTAGACATGCTAAGATGCCATTAAGTTTGCAAAGTTCCTAAACGATGATGAATTTTTAGTTTGTCCGGTGATTTGTCCTTTTTGTATCATTCTTACACCTTCTATTCCTGCAATAGTCGCTCTTGCAGAGTGAAAACACTTGAAACCGAGTTTAACCTCGTTCGTTTTTTTATGAATCGATGGTCTTGTTCAATAATGTTATTGAGATATTTGATTCGTCTAATTTGGATCTTTTCTTCTTCAGTTACGTCCGCGTTGCAATAGTCCAAAGCCGCTTTGTTACTGCAACTCTTATCAACGGTTATTTTTTCTGGTCTACCATTATGCTTAATCGCTTTCTTGAAAAAAGCCTTGGCAGCTGCTGCATCTCGTTTTGCTCTCAGCAGAAAGTCTATGGTTGAGCCTTGTTTATCAACGGCCCTGTATAGGTAAACCCAGTTGCCATTCAACTTGATGTAAGTCTCATCCATCTGCCAACTACCATTCACAGGCTTTTTTCTAGAGCGAACCCTATCGCTAATCAACCGTGCAAAGCGTCTTACCCATCTTTGTAAGGTTGAATGGTCAATCACTGCGCCACGCATTTGCATCATTTCTTCTAAATCACGGTAGCTTAATGAAAATCGGCACTTCATATAGACGAACATCATGATCAACTCAGGTGATGAACAAATGCATTTGAGTTTTGGCAATAACTCTATGGAAATCTTTAGCAGCATCGCATACTCTTTCGTCAGAAAATCTAGCTGAATTCAAAGCTATTTAACAGATGCGACAGAGCCTGTTTGGGTGAACGGTAAACATGTGATTGCCCAAGGAAAGAGAACCCAGGTAGATGAGGATGATGTGATGAATAGGGTACATTTGCAAACAATATCGTTGTTAGGACGGCGTGCAGGGACGACATCTACAAATCTTATTTCTTGAAGCTCTTGCATTTATGAGTGATTGCGATAGGGTATAAGCACTTTATTTAATGCTTGTTCGAGTTGCCATGATACAAAGCTTTGTCATTCCCGCGAAAGCGGGAATCCATGATGGTATGTTTCACAGGATCCCCGTTTTTACGGGGATGGCAGGTGGAGCAGGGATAACAGAGGGCGTGCAATGACTCTGCATCTAGTTGATGGTTCTGGCTATATCTTTCGTGCCTATTACGCGTTGCCTCCGCTAACGAGCCCTAATGGTACACCGGTGGGGGCTGTCTATGGCTTTTGCAATATGCTGCACCGACTTATTGAAAAGGTTGATGGTAATCGGTTACTGGTAATTTTTGACGCGGGTCGAAAAACTTTTCGTCAAGATATTTACCCAGAATATAAGGCCCATAGATCTGAGACACCTGAGGATTTGATTCCTCAATTCGATCTTATTCGCCAAGCGTGTGTAGCGTTTGGGGTGCCATCGGTTGAACTACCTGGGTTTGAAGCGGATGATCTGATTGCAGCTTATGCTAAGGCCAGCATTGAGCGAGGTGATAATACACAAATTATTTCTGCTGACAAAGACCTGATGCAGCTGCTGCGTCCCGGCGTTACCATGTGGGACCCGATGAAAAATAAACCCATTGATGAGCAGGTTGTGTTTGAAAAATTTGGCGTTACCCCCGATAAAGTTATTGATGTGCAGGCTTTGTGTGGTGATAGCAGTGACAATATTCCTGGGGTTCCAGGCTTTGGTCCAAAGACTTCTGCAGAATTGATTCAAGCATTTGGTAGCTTAGAAAACTTATTAGAGAAAATTTCTGATATTAAGCAACCACGGCGCCGCGATTTATTGACACAGCATGCAGAATTAGCACGTATATCAAAACGGTTAGTCACCTTAGATGATAACGCCCCGTTACCTGTTGCTTATGGTGAAATTGCCCCTGTTGAAAGGAATTTTGAGGCCCGTGACAATTTTTTGAAAGAGCATGGATTTTTAAGTCTGATGAAGCGTTTGCAAATGGCTGATGGCTATTTTGAAGCTTCTAAATCGGCTGCAAAATCGGCTGATTACATCTGTATTACCGACATTAATACCTTAAAACAATGGATTGAAGAAGCAACCGCAATTGGAAAAATCGTTATTGACTGCGAAACGACATCCCTTAACGCGATGCAGGCAAAGCTTGTGGGCTTGGCAATTGGTATTTCAACCGATGCTGGATACAAAGCAGCGTATGTGCCGTTCGCCCATCAAGAAGGTCAGCAGATCAACCTTGATGATGCAAAGCCTATTTTGCAACCATTTCTTGCAAATCCCGCAATCCTTAAAATAGGTCATAACTTAAAATATGACCTATTGGTGTTACGCCAACATGGGCTTGAGGTGAACACCCTAGATGATACTATGTTGATGTCTTATGTGTTGCATGGCGGTGAGCACGGGCACGGAATGGATGAGTTGGCACTTAAATATTTGAACAAAACCACGATTACGTTTGCTGATGTGGCTGGTAAGGGCAAAGCTCAAAAAACTTTTGATATGTTAGAAATTCCACTGGCAACAGCCTATGCCGCTGAAGATGCTGAAATAACGGGATTGCTATGTAATAAATTTAAACCAGAATTGAGCATCAATCAGGTTAGCTCAGTTTATGAATTAATTGAACGGCCCTTGATTCCAGTCATTGTTGCTATGGAACAGGCTGGTGTATGTGTTGATTCAAACTGGTTGCAGCATTTAGGGCAAGATTTTTCCAAACGTATGGCTGAATTGGCACAAGAAATTTATGCAGCAGCTGATGGTGAATTTAACATTGCCTCACCGGCGCAGCTTGGGGAAATTTTATTTGATAAGCAAAAGCTTCCAGGTGGTAAAAAAACCAAGACGGGTGCCTATAGTACTGATGTTGATGTACTAGAAAAGCTGGTAGCGCAGGGGCATGTATTGCCTGAAAAAGTGCTGGCTTGGCGTGGGCTTGCTAAGTTGAATTCTACCTATGTGGAAGGATTACTCAATGCGATTAATCCCGACACGGGCAGGGTGCACACCAGCTATTCCATGGTAGGTGCAGCCACTGGCCGATTATCATCATCGGATCCTAATTTGCAAAATATTCCGATTAAAAATGAGGATGGACGAAAGCTTCGTCAAGCATTCATTGCAAAGCCAGGCCATAAGCTTGTGAGTCTTGATTATTCGCAAATTGAATTAAGGTTATTGGCGCATTTTGCCGATGTGCCAACTTTGCAAGACGCATTTTTAAATGGGGAAGATATTCACGCCCGCACGGCTAGTGATGTATTTGGAGTGCCGATGACCCATGTCACGCCACAACTTCGCAGGCGCGCTAAGGTTGTTAACTTTGGCATTATTTATGGCATCAGTGCTTTTGGTTTGGCAAGGCAGCTTGGCATTTCTAACCAAGAGGCTAGCCAGATGATCAATGCTTACTTTGTGCGGTATCCAGGGATTGATGCGTACCTTAGAAGCTTTCAACGGCAAGCCCGTGAAAATGGCTATGTGACAACATTGATGGGCCGAAAAGTTCACACCCAAGGAATTCTTGATAAAAATGCAATGGTGCGTCAATTTGCTGAGCGCCAAGCAATTAATGCCCCGTTACAAGGTAGCAATGCAGATATTATCAAAAAGGCAATGATCAAAATTCATAACTTTTTAAAATCGTCTCAAACAAAACTGTTGCTGCAAGTGCATGACGAATTGATTTTTGAAGTGCCTGATTCTGATGTACACGAGGTTCCACAAAAATTAAAAGAGATGATGGAAAATATTGTACAGCTGAAGGTTCCTTTGGTTGTTGATATAGGTATCGGGGATAATTGGGATGCAGCCCATGGATGAACCTCTACCTATTTCGCTTTATGTTCACTGGCCATTTTGCTTATCCAAATGTCCTTATTGTGATTTTAACAGCCATGTGCGTGAAACCTATGGAGAAAAAGAATGGCAACAAGCTTTGTGTGCGGAACTACAGCGCATTCGTGCTTGGATTGGTCCACGGCTTTTGACTACTATTTTTTTTGGTGGGGGAACGCCGTCATTAATGCAGCCACAAACTGTAGAAGCTATCATCAGCGAGGCTTCCAATTTGTGGGCAACAGCACCTAACCTTGAAATTACTTTGGAAGCCAATCCCAACAGTGTTGAAGTGGAAAAATTCCAGCAGTTGGCACAGGCTGGGGTAAACCGTATTTCTATAGGTGTGCAGTCATTACGTCCTAAACGGTTACAAAATCTGGGGCGCAAACATAGTGTTGATGAGGCTATACGAGCAATCCACACCGCCCAATCAACGTTTAAGCGGGTTAGCTTTGATTTAATGTATGCAACACCTGGCCAAACACTTGATGAATGGCAATTAGAACTTGAAGAAGCACTGGTTTTTGGTACTGAGCATTTATCGTTATACCAATTAACTATTGAACCTAATACCACGTTTGAACGTCTACATGCTCAAGGAATATTGATTCTACCTATTGATGATTTGGCCGCTGATATGTATGAATTAACCAATACTTTATGTGCTGCCCAAGGCTTGCAGGCCTACGAGGTTTCAAACTATGCCAAGCTAGATGCTGAGTGTAAGCATAACTTAACCTATTGGCGCTATGGGGAATATATAGGTGTCGGACCTGGGGCTCATGGGCGGTTAATGGTGGATAGTAAACGGTATGCAACCAAGCAATACCGCACCCCTGAACGATGGTTAAAAGAACTCATACGCGATGAAGAGTGCCTGGAACTATCAGCACCTGAACAAGAACAAGAGCGAGTTCTTATGGGCCTGCGCACTACCGAAGGTATTATGTGGGATAAGCCAGTTACAAGTAAAATGGAAGAACTCATTACTGAAGGATTTTTAGCCCATGCTAACAACCGGCTTGTGGCAACAGCAAAAGGGCGTTTGGCTTTGCAAGCTGTGTTGCGTTATGGGTTTGATTAGGGATTTGAAATATGCATCATGGATTCCCGTTTTCACGGGAATGACAAAAGCTTTTACGTGTCATCTCCGCAGAGACGAGGACCCAGTGCAACTAATCATTTTTTTTCCAGAATTCCTTGTAACCCCTCCTAAAACCTACATGCCCACTTAAGCATACCGGTTTTACTCACCCGGCGTTCTTGCAGCTGCATCATGCCGGTTAATTCAAACATCTGACTATCACCAGGATTACTGTATCCAACGCCTGCTTCACATTCCCAAAGAACCCTGCCCATGCCCGCACTCGGTACTGAACTGCTCAGCGCTGCAGCGTTAGCAGAAGCATGGCTGTTGGATTTTTCCACACGTTTTTGGCTATAGGTAATGTCATAGGTCATCATGCCTTGTAAGGATAATTCGATCTTGCTTTTGTCATCCTGGTGCCAAGTCTTGGTAATTTCTGCACCCATATGGGTGTCCCAATCTTTGCGTTCAAATCGATCATTGGTTGAGGTTAAACTCGTGATTCCCTCTTCTTTATATTTTTTACGATCACTGTAGCTATAGTCCACGCCCGCAAAGAGATCCAGCTCAACAGTCTTACTCATTCCAAATAACCTGTGCACCGTATGGCTGGTGACATAGGTTGTGCTTTTAGGTCTGCCAATCACCACCCCTTCGGACGTGCCGTCGGTTTTGTGTTGCTTTTGCTTGGATTCGCTAAGCATGACCATGATGTTGCCATCGTATTGCCAGTTAGGGGTAATGCCAAAGCTAAAGTAGGGGCCAACCGCAAAGGTACGATCGGTTGATTTATTCCGCTTGTCTGAAGGTTGCGTGTTCTTATTAAACATCCCCATTGCCACAATCCCCATCACATGCTTATCCAGGGTCATGTAGTGATACCCTACCATAACCCCTTGGGCGCTATCCTTGGTATGAGGGCTGGTATTAAAGGCTTTATTATTAGCGCTTTGCGCAAAAGGTTCAAACCACAGGGTGTGACGCTTATTGCTGCTTTTCAGGTCGACCGCGCCATAGTCAGCTAACGCTGTAATTAATTGATCACGACGCTGGGTGGTTAAATCATCCCCTGTCTGTGGCCTAAAGCTTGCTCTAAAGGCGGGCATCAGATTACGGAATGTTTCCCCGCTGCCTCCTTCACCCCCTTCGGAGTCCCCCCCGCCTTTGCGTGATTTCTTAGCAGCCTTTTTGGTGCTACCGCCTGCTTTGCTATGGGCGGTTTTTGAGCTTGCTCGGCTGCTAGGCTTTTGCACAAGTGTGTGAGTGGTGGTAGGAAGACGGCGAAGATAAGGGGCTACCATCTCTTCATAAACTAAAGCTGCACCTTCAACTCCATGGCCATTATCTAAATGGGTATCATTAAATAAAACAGTGTCCGTCTCTACCCTTAATTTTACCAAAAGGGATTTATAGTCATCGGTGTAATCAAGAGCATAAGTAAAACCATCAATTACAGGCGCTTCCAAGGTAGCAAATTCACCCTCTATTGTCTCTGCGGTGGCAATTGTATATTCATGGGTACCTTCCCTAAATGTCCGCGGGTATGCTTCGACTGGAGCGATCGCACTTTCTGGTACGGGTATTAACGTTAATGGCTTATTGGCAAGGTTTAGAGTTCCTCCTACGGTTATCTTAGAGGCGTCACCACCCACAGTACGAACGTCTGGCCTGAATTGAATAATTAGAGAATCTGGTGAATGATTCCCTATAAAATTTAGAGTTCCGATGGAACTACCTGGCTTACATTTTCCGCCTGTAACATTGTGCTGCACTGTACCTGTTCCGCTAAGGGTGGCAGTTGAATCAAGGTTCAATGATTTTGCCCATAGGGTATTGTTTACAACTACTTTTGCGCCAGCACCAACATCTATAGCCCCCTGAGTTGCAGCTCCATCTGCTGCCGCGTCAAAAGCAATAGTTGTTCCCTCTTCGGTAATGTTAAGTGTCGAATCTTCTGGAAGGGTTAGAGATTCTGTAACAGTAGCAGCGCCTCCTCCACTAAATGTTGCTTGAGAATTAGCCGCAACGGATACGTCTTTTTTAAAGACTATTGTTGTTGCTGGAGCTATTTCAACTTCTGCATTTGCTTGTAGGTTAACGGGGACACTAGTTGTTGTATCCACTGTAACGGTAGCATGGGTTAATGTCACAGCGGCTGATGCTGAATTAAGATTTGCTGCAGTTACGGTGGTATGGCTATCGTATATACGTTCTATTCCACTTACTGTTAAACGGTATTCATCTCCAACTTTTGCTATCGCTAAATTAACATCAGGAAGGGTACCGCCCGTAGGACTAAAATTAACAGGATCTGCAAAGTTTCCAATAAGAGTGCCGGCCGTCAAAATTCTCCGTGTTACTCCAACAGTGGAATAAACACCAGGCTGCACAAAAACTCTCAGTATTGCTCCTGCATCCAAAGTTGCAGTCCCCGTGACAGCCAAATAATCAAATGCTAATGGTGATACATTTACTAAAAATTTAGATAAAGCTGACTGGTTGTAGTTACGGCCTATGGCTAAGTGATCGGGAGTTTCGCCACCAGTTCTGGTGGTTGCTCCCCCTGTTCTAACTGTGCCGCTAGCAGTATTAATAACATCTCTGGCAATTGTGCCCGTGCCGCCTAATATGGTGGTATCGTTTACTGTTACGTCCCCAAGTACCGAGCCGGTAACTAATAATTCACCCGCAGAAACTGTTGTTCCGCCTGTATAGGTATTTACTGCTGATAAGATGGCCGTTCCTGTGCCGGTCTTATTAACACCGCCAGCCCCTGAAATAACACCGCTTAGTGTACGTTTAGCGCTGCCATCAACTCTTATGTCCGCGGCTCCATGAACTGAAGAAAAAAGGGAGGCGCAGCCTAGAACAAAGGCGATTTTACAAAGTGAATCTCGGGTTTTGAGTCTATTAATTTTTATCATTATGCAGCTTGAATATATTTTGCCCTAAAGTAAGTGTAGGTAACTTTAATTAAATTTTCATTAAAATTTTATGTAACTTTGAATTATTTTACTTTTTCTATGGTAAACAGGGGTTTGAGGGGGGAGGGTGCTGAATGACGGCGAAATCGTCTTTAGGAATTTGGGTCCCCTCGTCAAGCTAGAAGGAAACAGAAAAGGAGGAAGGCTGCCAATGATGATGAATCACCCGTCATTGCGAGGGCTGAAAGCCCACGGCAATCCAGTGAATGATGATGTCTATGTTCTTGGATCCTCTGGTCAAGCCAGAGGAAAACTAGAGTGTTCTTCACTCCGCCATTTCCACAATGCCTTGATCGTAGGGCCTACCCACGAAGATTTTTAATTGAGCAAAAGAGCGCTTCTACGCATGTCATCCCCGCGAAGGCGGGGATCCAGTGAAATCGAACATTGTGGATTTCATGGGCAGAGGGTTATTGTCGAAAAGTAGCGCAGGTCCTCATTTGCAGGTGTAACAACTGGATTCCTGCTTTCGCGGGAATGACAAGGATTTTATTTGGGCTGGCCATGAAACTAAAGTGCTTACCCTGCTGTACGATCGAAAAGTTGACAGACATTATTAGCGCTTAAGGTGCCACAGTAATATTTTGTGCCCAGTCTCCCCCAAGGTATAATACGGCGCCGCTGTGAAAAGTTAACCCTCCTGAAAAAGTATTAGCAACTCCAGTTGCGGGAATGGCAACAGTGGTTTTAAGGGTTCCACCAGAATTAATATGCATGGCACCAGGTGCCGTACCTTCGGTACTACGCTCTAGTAATAAAGTACCATTACCACCAACGTTAACGGCTGCAGTTGGTAGCTTGCCACTTGCTGTTACTTCTAATATTCCAACAGAAACGGTTATTGGGGTCGTTGATGAATGACGATCGCTATTAACAAGTAAAGTTCCAGGTCCTGTTTTTGTTAATGTGTTGGTTTGTGTTGTATCCGCACTAAGGGTTGCTATAAATGCTGCATCAACCTTCAGAGTGCCGTTATCCGTTAATGCAAGAGCTCCCGTATCAATATTTCCTGCCACTTCAAGCGTGCCGCCATTAAATTCAACCTGAGCTCCACCCAAATCAGCAGTTTCATCAACTAATAAAGTGCCTGCGGTAATATTAATAGACCCAATTGCATGTGTATTTTGTAAGGTAGTTGTTCCAATGCCTTGCTTAGTGATATTAATTATATCCGCCTCAGTTTCAAAAGAATCAGCCGCATCACTACCTATAGTATAGATACTACTCGCATGGATGGTCATGCCAATGCCCGTTAAAATTGTAAGGATTATTTTTTGAAAAGTATTCATCGCACTCTCCTATGAAATAATAAAATTGTTGATGATAGTTTTATTATAAATAACAATTATTAAATAATGGTTAATAAATAATTAATTAAGTAAGTAAAGATTAGCCTTTCATTCATTGGGAGCCTTGTTGAAATCCGGTTATCAAAATGGATCCTCCGGTCGAGCCGGAGGAAAACTAGGGTGTTATTCCCTCCGCGATTTCCATGACGACTTGATCATCCCGCTCAGTTTCCCTACGACTTGATCGTAGGGTCCATATCTATAATTTGTGGATCCTCCGGTCGAGCCGGAGGAAAACTAGAAATAGAAATCATCTTTAGTTTCCATATGGCTTGACCATGGGGTCCAGTTAAATTAATTTCCGGTCTCGGTATAAATAGCAAGACTCCTGCAAAAGGGCAGAGCCTTTAACAAAAAAACCCGGCCAGACAAATATCCGGCCGGGGTAGGGTGGTCGTAGTATTGTTGTTATTCTCCCTTTCTAGGTCATAGCCTGAAAGAAGGAATATTTAGTACTTCACTATACAGCTGATCCAACTGTAATAGCATGGGCCCAATTTCCACCAAGCTTTAAGGTTGAGCCAGTATTCATTCGTATTGTGCCGCCGTTAGTAAGAGCTGCTACAGCATCCGTAGTTTCGAGAGTTGTACCAGTAGCAATAGTTGTTAGGGCAGCAGGAAAATAATCCTTAGAAGCTATTGGAGTGCCTCCGCTAATACTAGCAGGTATCTTTAAAGTACCAGCACTTACTGTGAGAGGTGCAGTGTTACCCGTTACTGCAAGCACTAAAGATCCTAGTCCTGTTTTTTCTACTGTACCCGTACCGGTGATCGCAGCAGCTTGGGTTGCAGTAAAGCCAGTATCAACCATTAACTCAGAAGTTGTTGATGCTGCAGCTACAAGAGCTGGTAGCTCAGAAATAGTTGCAGTGACGTTAAGTATTCCTCCTGAAAGAGTCGTAGAGCTAGTAGGGAAATGAGTAGCATTAGCTACCATTACTGTACCCGCACTTACTGTGAGAGGTGCAGTGTTACCCGTTACTGCAAGCACTAAAGATCCTCCTCCTTTTTTGTCTACTGTCCCCGAGCCGGTGATCGCATCAGTCTGGGTTGCAGTAAAGGTATTATCAACAATTAACTCAGAAGTTGTTGATGCTTCAGCTACAAGAGCTGGTAGGTTAGTACTTGCAGTAACGTTAAGTTTACCTCCTGAAAGAGTCGTAGAGCTAGTAGGGAAATGAGTAGCATTAGCTACCATTACTGTACCCGCACTTACTGTGAGAGGTGCAGTGTTA
>CANJXJ010000031.1 GCA_947478955.1 Alphaproteobacteria bacterium
GAACACCACACGCCGCCGTTCTCACACATAATCGGGTAATGAAATGGCATTCGCCGCCATTTTAATTTTTTCCATAATCACACTTGAACGCTGTTCTATTATCTCTTTCGAGACTTTGCCTTCTGCAAGAAAGCTCTCCCCTACCCAAACACCCAAGTCTTGATTGGCATCAACAAATGGACGCATTAGTTCATTGTAACGCTTAAAGGCCACGGGATAATCACCTTCTGCTGATTTTAGTTCACCCGCTAAGATATAAGCCCCGACAATCGCCAAATTAGTGCCCTGGCCAGACAATGGCGAAGCACAATAACCAGCATCGCCCAGCAATGCAACACGACCTTTAGTCCATGAGTCTATTTTTATCTGGGCCATGACATCAAAATAGAAATCATCACTATCATTCATAAGATCGAGTATCTTATTCGACTCCCATCCCAGATCATAGAACCAGTCTCTAAGACACTTTTTTTGTCCTTTTTCATTGGCTATATCACTTAATACTTTCTTTGATCGAAACGCAAAAGTTGCAAATGCTCTATCAGGATCTTTATCGCTAATCATGCTGATTAATTTTTGATCTTTTTCGAGTAAGACTTGAATTCTATTGAGATTTAAATAATTTGGTATACTAAAAATGCTAATGTAAGAACCTAGATCGAATAGCTGACAATCTTCGTCTGAAAATGTCATCCCTCTAGCCGACGAGTGTAATCCATCGGCCGCCATCACCAGATCATAGAGCTCGATGTGGCCATCCTTAAAAGTCACTTCGACAACCTGATCCTTTTGCGTAAGGCTTATTATTTCTTTATGGAAATGGCACGGTACGTCAGGGATAGCTTGCAATAAAATATTAACTAATTCACCGCGAACGATCTCAACATCATCGCCTTCTCTGAAACCAGCTTTTTCACCATGTTCTTCTGATAGAGTTTGACCATCAGCATCCACATAGCGCGTTGACAATAGCGATGTGCGTTTTGCATATATATCATCATATATACCCATTTTTTTGACAATATCTACAGCAATACCGCGAATGTCTATGGCGTATCCACCCGTTCTTAATTGTTTGCTTCTTTCTATTAGGGTTGGATTGAAACCATATTTTTTTAGCCAATAGCAAATCGCAGGGCCGGCTATGCTAGCGCCAATAACGAGTATTTTGCGGTTGTGATTCATACCTAGTCTTCATTGATAGTTACAATAGTGATTTTAATATACTCAGTATATCACTCTTTGAAAAAGGTATTTTGCATTTATATAATGCCTTGCATCTTAATAGCGGAACTTTATAATTATGAATTGCCTTAAGAGGGTTTGGAAAGAACTCTATTCTTTATTTTTTATCAAGGAATCAGGAAGGAATCTAATAATTTCTCATAACCAGGTTCTCCACATGGTATAAACGGGTTTAGTGTCATCCCCGCGAAGGCGGGGATGCAGCAAACCCAATCATGATGGATTCCCGTTTTCACGGGAAACACAAAGTCATTATGTTAAAGCCCACCTTTGGGTGATGCGCTCCTCGTAGCGAGGGGATTTGTTCTTGCCCTACTTATTCTGCAATTTTTCAAGTTTTTGCAAAACTAAAATCACGTATGCGACCATATCATCTGCGCTTAAGTTATGTTCCACAAAATCTCTGGCATTATTAGACATTTGCTGCAGCTGTTCATCGGAATATTTTTTGGCGATATCTTCTAATTCACTTGGGTCGCCACTGTATTCAATATAGTGGTGCTCAGGCGCTATGGCATTGTAATACCACTGAATTAAAGAAGACTTTTGTTTAACCATTAAAGCATTGGAATAAAGCTGCCAAACAGGGCGTTCCCAGGGTGCTGTGTGTCCATCAATGGAGAGCTGAAATTTGTATAAAAGGTGGTGCTCTGGATGCATAAAGGTTGCATCCTCATCGGTATAAACAAACTTCGCATCAACAAGTTTTGAGTGGGTCGACGCGCTATATTCAACGACTTTTTTGCGAGAGCCTGTTACGTCAGCAACACCACCTCGCCAAATCACTTTTGGTATTTTTTTATCCCAGGGGAATGTATGGGTTGCAGCATTGATGCGCGGCTTTAATTTATGCCAACTATTAAGGTTCATCCAATCGGGGATAAGCACTAAGTCTTTATCTATATTGCGGCTAATATCCTTTGCGACTGCTACAATTGGAGCAAGAGTTTCAATAGCACATCCTGATGGGATATTCGTTAACATATCTGTAAACAAAAACGTGACATTTTTAATATATCCCTTTTGAAGGGCGTAGGTAAAAATTGGTTTGTAGATGGATAACCCAAATTCAAAAGCGCCGTTTAAGGAAGTTGAATCCTTCTTTGTAATTGTGATTTTGCCATCCTTAATTTCTATTTTAACCAGCATATTTTTAGGCCCAAAAATATTAAAGGTATCTTCAATCACTTGGGGAGAAAATTGGGCGTAATGGCTGAAATCTTCATTAATCTGTTTAAGTACCCACGCGGGAGGATTTTTTATTTTTTCTTCGACTTTAAGATCATCAATGTAGCTAATAGGGATAAGGCGATTTAAAATAAGCTTATGGAAAGTGTAATAAATATAGTTGGTGCCTTTATGCCAAGCATAAATGCTATCGGTTTTTAGGGTAGGGCTAAAAAAGAATGACAATCGGACAGAGAAAATTGCAAAAACGATACAGTAAAGAATTTTTTTCATAAGCGTGTTTATTATTTCTTCATGGTACAACTTAGCTTAGGCATCAATTTTTTTCTAGGCCAAGGACCTTGGAAAGCGTAAAGTGTAGGAATAATTTCTAAATTTTACACAAACCTTGAACAAGACTTGGGCTCCATCATCAACACGCATTACAAGTAGTTTGCTGGCAGAATTTGCTAAAGACATTCCTTATTCGAATTACCATGATTTGCATCAATGGTCGATTAACCATATTCCCCAATTTTGGGACAAGGTTTGGGATTTTTGTGGGGTTATTGGTGACAAAGGAAATGGCCGCAACAAAAATCAAGTTTTAGAAAATGCAACTGATATTGAAAAAGCAGTTTTTTATCCCAATGCAACATTAAACTTTGCCGAGAATTTATTGCGTCAACGCGATGATCATATTGCCATAAGTTTTTTGGGTGAAAATAAAATAAGGCGCCAATTAACCTATGCTGAACTTTATTGCGAAGTAGCGAAGGTTGCTGATCATTTTAAACAATGGGGCATTACCAAGGGCGACCGCGTTGCTGGATATTTACCAAATATGCCTGAAACGGTTGCGGCAATGTTGGCAACAACATCCCATGGGGCAGTGTGGACGGCATGTTCTCCGGATTTTGGCATTCAAGGGGTAATTGATCGCTTTTCTCAGATAGAGCCAAAGGTGTTAGTCACGGTTGATGGGTACTATTACAATGGTAAGGAATTTTCGTGTCTTGATCGATTACCAGAAATTCTAGAACATCTGCCAAGTGTTGAACGCGTGGTTGTGATTTCATACCTAGGTCTGGACCACCCCTATTCGCGGTGGGATCAATTGCTTGAAACCAGTGATGCGACCCAGATTGCATTTACACCGGTTAATTTTAATGACCCTATATATATATTGTATTCATCGGGCACGACTGGCATTCCCAAATGTATTGTTCATGGGGTTGGTGGCACGCTTTTAAAACATTTATCGGAACATCAATTACAATGTGATATTAAGCCCACTGACAGGGTGTTTTATTTTACAACCTGCAGTTGGATGATGTGGCATTGGTTGGTGTCAGCCTTAGCATCCCGTGCTCATATTATTTTGTTTGATGGATCGCCAACCTATCCGGGCCCTACGTTTTTATGGGATATGGCCGAGGAATTGCAGGTTAATTTTTTTGGCACCTCTGCGAAGTATCTTAGCAATTTGCATAAACTGGAAGTTGATATTACGAAAAGCCACAGCCTAGAAGAATTGCGCACCATTGGCTCCACCGGGTCACCGTTGATGCCTGAAACGTTTGATTACGTATATAAATGCATTAAACAAAATGTGCAAATTAGCAGCCTTTCGGGTGGTACGGATATTGTTTCATGTTTTGTGATGGGCAACCCTTTAAGCCCTGTATATCGGGGTGAAATTCAAGGGCCCGCCTTAGGCCTGGCGATGGATATTGTTGATGGAGGGGGAAAATCTTTAGAATCTGGTGCTGGCGAATTGGTGTGCACCAAACCATTTCCATGCCGTCCGATTGGTTTTTTCAAAGATGAACATAACCAGAAATATCATAACGCCTACTACGCCCGGTTTTCTAATATTTGGCACCATGGGGATTTTTGTGAATGGACAAAGCATGGGGGATTAATTATTCATGGGCGCTCAGATGCTACTCTTAACCCAGGTGGGGTGCGCATTGGCACTGCTGAAATTTATCGTCAATTAGAAAATATTGATGAGGTTACAGAATGCTTGGCCATTGGGCAAAAATGGCAAGATGATGAGCGGGTGATTTTATTTGTAGTGTTAAAACAAGGCGCCGAATTAACCGTTGATCTGATTAATTCCATAAAAAAGCACATTCGCAAAAACACGACCCCGCGTCACGTGCCGGCAAAAATTATTGCGGTTTCTGATTTGCCCCGTACAAAAAATAATAAGCTTGCGGAAATGGCTGTGCGGGATGCGGTGCATGGAAAGGAAATCCAAAACAAGGAAGCTTTGTTGAACCCTGAGTGCTTAAATGCTTTTGTGGCAATAGTGGAATTGCAGAGTGATTAATCTCATACCATCTGCAAAGCGCAGTATTTAACCCTAATCTGTTAACTTGTGTTAATACTCTTAAAAATTCGTTAATTTTTCTTAACAACATGCAGAAATAAACCATTCGTTAAAACTTAAAATTTTTGATAATATTTAACTATCAAATATATAGATATGGTTGTCATATGCGCATTCTACTTATAGAAGATGATTCAGCAACAGCGAAAAGCCTCACGAGCACTCTGCAATCAGAGGGGTTTGTGGTCGATTGCACCGACTTAGGGGAGGATGGGCTTGAGATTGGAAAAATTTATGAATACGATTTAATCGTGCTTGACTTGATGCTGCCCGATATGGATGGATTTGAGTTGCTAAGACGGTTACGGGCGTCACAAATTAAAACGCCTGTGCTTGTGTTGTCAGGCTTAAGCGATACTGAGGATAAGGTCAAAGGATTCGGCTTTGGGGCCGATGATTATTTAACAAAGCCTTTCAGCAAAAGGGAGCTTTTAGCACGTATTCATGCAATTGTACGCCGGTCACGGGGCCATAGTGATTCTGTGATTCGCGCTGGAAAGCTAAAGGTTAATTTGCAAAATCGCACCGCTTGTGTTGATAAGCTAACGATCAATTTAACTGGCAAGGAATATGCCATATTAGAATTATTAGCGTTACGTAAAGGTACTACCCTTACTAAAGAAATGTTTTTAAATCATCTTTATGGCGGGATGGATGAGCCGGAACTTAAGATAATTGATGTGTTCATTTGCAAACTCAGGCGCAAGCTTGCCGAGGCCCTGGGCCATGATAGTATTATAGAGACTGTATGGGGGCGTGGGTATGTTTTGCGTGACCCTGAAATGGATGCAATGTTCGCTATTCCTGAAAAAGCGATTCAAGCAACAACCCTAACCATAGTGGAACAGCCACTTTCAAGGATCTAAAGCTACAACTGATGCAATATTGCCACGCAACCCAAAATACAGGGTTGCGTTTTGTTGTTAATGGTGGAGCGAAAAATCACTTTAGTATATTTTTATACTTGATAGGTTATCTATTTAATTTTTAGGAGATATGAATTATGAAAAAATTTGCAATGGCAGTAGTTGCTGCCGCTTCACTAGGTACAGCTTTTGCTGATTCTTGTGCGAATTCCTTCACTGGATTTTATGCTGGTGTTCAAGCTGGTATGAATAGCACAACCGGTACATTGAAAGCTGAGGGTCTTTTTGACACAAACTTAACAACAACAACAACAACCAGGAACGTGAATCTTGGTAAAAAATCATTTTTAGGTGGTTTATTCGTTGGTTATGGTATGGGCGTTGGTTCATGTGCATATGTTGGCGCTGAATTTTATGGCAATTTTGGCAACACAGGCTCAACATTGTTCGATCAAACAGATGACGCTGGCTCAAATAAATTTTTTAAAGTTTCTATGAGCCGCAAGTACAACTTAGGCGCTAAAGTTCGTCTGGGATACACTGTTTCTCAGCAAGCGATGATTTTCGTTGGTCTTGGTCTTGAATATGCAAAAACTCAATTGCAAGTGGAGAACATTCAAAGTGACGCAGCAAACCCGGCTGCACAAGTAGGAGTTACTGGTGTTACTAAGAAAAATAAAGGAAAGATCAGTTTTGCACCGTCCATTGGTATGGATGTGTTCTTAAATAAGAATCTTTTCGTACGTGGTGAATATACCTATGTTATGGGTATCAAGCAAACGGTAACAGCTGCTAATGGTAATATAGCTGGTGCTGCTCAAGCAAAAACAAATGCTAACTTTAAGCTAAATGCTAGTCAACAGCGTTTCGCTCTTGGTTTAGGTTACAAGTTCTAAGCTTGTCTAAAGCAATTAAAACCCGCCTTTATGGCGGGTTTTTTTATGGGATGAAGAGATGAAGCATTGAATTTCATAGATTCCCCCCTCCGCGGGAATGACATAATTGAGTTCTCATACAAAGTATTTTTGTTTCTCTCAATTTCCTTTTGTCATTCTCGCGGAGGCGGGAATCCAGTCAACCCTACCCCAGTACTACTTTCAACTTCGCTTCGGTTTCCTTTGAAACCCCAACCAAGGGTAAACGCACGTCATCTGAACACTTACCAAGTATTCCCATAGCTGCCTTTACCGGCATGGGGTTAGGCTCAGTTACCATAGCGTAATGGATTGGCATCAGTTCGGTGTTTAAGCGATGAAATTTTTCCCAATTTTTAGCATGCCACGCCCCCACGAATTCAGCCATTTTTTCAGGTTTTACATTTGCGGTAATAGAAATTAATCCATCCCCTCCTTGGGCTAAATAGCCTGCTGCATAAGGGTCATCTCCACTTAACAAGCAAACTTGTTTGTTTGCTCCTTTTCGCATAAGAGCTGCACGACTAGTATCTGCAGTTGAATCTTTAATGCCTACTACCCGTTCTAGATCAAACAACCGCAAGGCTGTCTCAACAGAAATTTCCATCACGGTTCTGCCTGGATTGTTATATAAAAGGATGGGCAATTTGGTTGCATCATGCACTGCCTTAAAATTTTGGTAGATGCCTTCCTGAGTTGTTCTGCAGTAGTACGGTGTCACTACCAGTACAGCTTTGGCTCCTAGGCGCTCTGCCTGCTGGGCTTGTTCGATCACGCTCCATGTGGAAGGTGCGCCGCAGCCAACAATAATGGGTAAGGTTGATTCTTTTATCGCTGTTTGTATAAGGATCTCGCGCTCACTATTAGTAAGTAATGCTCCCTCACCGGTTGAGCCTCCCACAACAACGGCAGAGGTGCCCGCCTGGTTATGCCAATGAATCAGATTGACAAGGGCCTCCTCATCCAGGCTATTGTTTTTCCATGGAGTCACTAACGCGACGATTGATCCTTTAAACATGATAAAATCCTTTTTCTTAACTGGTTACACCCTAGCCTATAGGCTTTTATTAGCCAATATCTTCTGCGCCCTACTGTTTGCAAAGGACCCTGATTATATGAGTATGTCCCCTTATGATGCTGTCAAAACCTGGCACTATTACCAAGATTCAAACATTACAGAAACATTCAGGCAATACCGTAAATTTATTCGTGCCTTCTCTGGGAAATTTCCCATGGACTACATTAGAAAACGTGCAGAGGAAGCGGCTTATAATAATGTAGATTCCCAAAGTAAGGTAATAAAGTACTTTGAATTTAATCCGGTATTAACGGCAAAGGGTCTGATTGTTTACGTTAGGACATTGCTAGAGACTAATCAGAGCGATAGGGTGCCACAAGTTGTGCGCAAGTACTGGCTAGAGCTAGCATTTTCAAATGCAGAGATTAAAATTTTTATCCAATTAGTAGGGCCCTATCTTAAAAAATCAGACTACAATAGAAAACTTGAAGCATTGCTTTGTGAAGAAAAGCACGAGGCTGCTAAGTTCTTTATGCAATATGTTGATGAGGCAACCAAAAAAATTGCCAAATTGCGCTTGAGCCTACAGCAAAAAGATGAAAACGCAGCTAAAGCTGTGGTGTTGGCGCTTGCTCAGTATAAAAAAAATCCGGATGTATTGCTTGATGTGGTGCGTTGGTATCGCAAAGGGTACAAAACAGAAGAAGCCATCAAACTTTTAGCATCTTTGGATTCCCAGGCAGAAAAAGAAAACCCGCTACCCTGGTGGCATGAACGACATATTCTGGCGCGTCGACTGACAGAAGAGGGTGATTGGAAGGGGGCATACCAAGTCGTAGCAGGTCATAAACTTAAAAAGGGAGAGGCATTTGCAAATGCTGAGTGGCTGTTGGGGTGGATTGAGCTTACAAAAATTAAGAGTTATGAAAAAGCCGTTAATCGTTTTATAGAACTTCATGGAATGGTAAGTATGCCGGTTAGCAAGGCGCGCATGGCATATTGGGCTGCTGAGGCCCTTATGGCAAGCAAAGAGGAAGATCGAGCTAAAGAATTTTATAAAAAAGCCAAAGCTTTACCCGGAACATTTTATGGGCAAATTGCCATTTCACGATTAAAAGCTATGGGGGAAGATGAAAATGCGCTTGATTTTGAAAAACATACAGAGGTATCAAAAGAAGCTAAGGAAGCTTTTAACAGTCGTTTCACTGTTCAGTGCCTTAAAGAATATGGCGAAAATTTGCAGGTTGATTTACAGCTGGGCTTGTTGAGCTTTGTAAGTACTCAACTAAGTGTGCCTGGTGAAGAACGACTCATCACTGAATTTGCTCATCAATTAGGAGGGACTTATTTAAGCGTGTTTGTTGCTAAAAAAGCCCAACATCTTGGCACTGTCCTTACAACATATGGATACCCCATGCTTGATGAACGCTTGCGTAAAGATGTTTTTTCAACCCTTCCTCCTTTGATTCAGTGCTTTGCTCATGGAATTATTCGTCAAGAAAGTAATTTTAGTGAAACAGCCGTTAGTACCGCAAAAGCAAAAGGCCTAATGCAGCTAATGGATGCAACGGCTGGGGCGATGCGTAAATTGGCGCCTCGGTATGGTTTAAAGCCTGTCGCTGGTGGTATTCATGATAGACGTGTAAACGTTACGTTAGGGTGCACCCATTTGCTTGAGCACTTGGAAAAGTATGACGGGCACCTTGTGATTGCGCTTGCTGCTTACAACGCAGGCGCATCCAACGCCAATGAATGGATAAAATTTTTCGGAGATCCCCGAGAAACAGGCGACTGGATTAACTGGATAGAAAGCATACCATTTGGGGAAACACGAAATTATATTAATCGAGTTTTGGAAAATGCTGCGGTATATGCTGCTCTTCTGTTGCCCAATGAAGATTTTGAAATGATTGATTGGGTAGAAAAATCGGTTGCTTATGTTAAGCGTAAGTAATTCAAGCTTGATGCGCCTTTTCCTAGTCTTCATCGGGCTTCACCTAAGGGTATAGGGGGTAGAGTCAGATTTCTTGCATAAAACAGGGCAATCATAGTAGGGATCCTATGGTCAAGCCATAGGAAAACTAGCTTGGATATTAAGCATACGTAACTGGCTTATGATGTATTTATGTATCAGGGGAATTTTTGCACATGCTGCTTAAAAATTTCTTCTTAATTTTTAAGACTTAATGCTGCTAGAATCTTTACTTATATTAGCCAGAAAATGAAGGTTGTTATGGAAAAAAAGATCCCAATGACACAGCTAGGGTATACCTTACTCGAGCAGGAATTAAGTCATTTAAAAAGCACTGAACGTCCTGCCGTTATTAAAGCGATTGCGGATGCTCGTGAGCATGGTGATCTTTCTGAAAATGCAGAATATCATGCAGCCCGTGAACGCCAAGGTTTTATTGAAGGCAGAATTTCTGAATTAGAAGATAAGGTCAGTCGTGCTGATGTTATTGATCCAACTAAAATTACCGGCGATTATGTTAAATTTGGCGCAACAATCACCCTACATGACGATGATACGGATGAAGTTGTGACTTATCAAATTGTTGGTAGTGATGAATCTGATATTAAAAAAGGTTTATTATCTATCACATCTCCTTTGGCGCGAGCATTAATAGCCAAAACTGTAAATACTTCAGTGGAAGTTGTTACCCCAAGCGGTGGCAAGGGCTACAAAATAAAAAAGATTGAATATATTTAAGGTATATTCCTTTCATTTTTCAAGTCCTAGGTTCGTTGATCATCACGCTTTCGGTATTAATTCCTGACTAGTTTTCCTCCGGCTTGACCGGAGGATCTAGTGAATCTATTCACTACAAACTTTATCAAAAAAATATCGATATTCTCTATTGGACCCTCTGGTCATTTACCTGCGCCAAGGCTTCGGCGGACAGGAGCCATTGGGAATCTACGGAGTTTATGCGCTGGATTCCCGCCTCCGCGGGAATGACAAACGAAGTAATGGCAACATCCCACTACTGTCATCTCCGCTAAGGCGGAGATCCAGGAATTTTATAAATCTAGATTCCCGCGCAGGTGGAAATAACAAAAGAGGCGGTCTGACTTATGTTGATTCCACTGGGGCAAGGGGCCTTCAACTAGTTCAGGGCGATGATGATTTTCTCGCGTTTGGTTTGGTTTCGAAATAGTGATTCGCCCGATTGCTATGTCCTCCTACCTTCTACTATGGTCGCGTCAGATGGAAACTACAAAATTTACAACATGAGTAAAAATATAATATTTTTACTCATATTTAATAA
Source organism: Alphaproteobacteria bacterium (assembly GCA_947478955.1). Taxonomy (GTDB): domain Bacteria; phylum Pseudomonadota; class Alphaproteobacteria; order Paracaedibacterales; family CAITNM01; genus CAITNM01. The sequence continues at coordinate 10,878 of CANJXJ010000031.1, forward strand.
TATTGAATTACAATTAAATTTATAAATATATTGCTATAGTGGATATGGGCTTTATAAATTATTTTTTCTTTTTGCTAACAATGATAGCCAGTGCTTATGGAGCTGTCGCTACTTTACCAGTAGCTATTTCGGTTGCAACCCATGAGGAAATTAGTTTATTCAGACTACAACACAAAGACAGAATCAATTTGTTTAAAATTAATCCATTTAACAAGGATATAGATTTTGATGAAGATGTTGGTGATAATTATCTTCCCTGGCCAGAAGACGGAATCGCTAAAGCAGCAGCAAAGGCTGTTGCGGTTCAAAAAGCAAGAGAGGAAAGCATTACCGTTAAAGATTTCATAGGCATTACCAATTTAGAAATTCTTGGGGCCCTATGGTGTTTGAATGAAAAGCGTGAGAATGGAGAGCTATCTAAGTTGCAATTTGCCCGCTTTGTTTTGGGCATGATGCTTGGTAATGGCTACCAAAAAGGTGTTACTACAACTATAAAAGCAATGCCTAATGAAAGAAAAGAAATTGAAAGAATCGTAAAACGTGCAATTGCTGATTTAGCACAACTAAATTTTAGCGATGCCAATATTTGGAGCATAGATGCAATACGTGTTCCTTTGCAACAGCATGCGCAAGTATTAAATGGTTGGTGGACAGCAAACCCAGCACCTAGGGCACTTGTTACAAACAAAAATGCACAAGCTTATAACAATACTATTGACCCTAGGGGGGATTACGCCGAGCTTTTAACTGCTGCCATGAATCTTCATATGAAAGGTCAAGATGAAGTGTATTCGCACTTTATTGGGTATTTTTCTGGATTATCTGATGAAGATAAAGGCGTGGTGCTTAATGCGTACATTGAAAAGAAGAACGGAGGTACAGCCGCCTACGCAAAAGAAGCTTCCATTAGACAACTAGTGGCTAGATTAGAACGTGAGCTCCCTCGCGCATTACGTGGTGGAGCTGCTGGCCTAGAAGGCCCTCCAGTATTAGCCCCCCCTGCTGTTGCCGCTCCTCCTGTAGCCCCTATAAGGCCTCTCGAACATTTCGAAAGGTTTATAAGGCCAGATTTACCTTTTAAAGAAAGACAGATGCTACAAACATTCATAAGTGTTGCTGATATTTATGAACTAAATCCTGAAGTTAAGGCTGTATTTCCTGACTTTCTGCGTGACCTTACAAAGTTTTTTGAAGATTACGCTAGGCTGACACCTGATTCTAGAGCCTCTGCCTGTGCTGAATTAGCAAATCTAAAACACCAGGCAGGCTTGCAAGCAGTTGCCGTCCTCGCTATTCAAGAGCCAATGATGCAGGTCTATGTCGTATCGGAATTATGCGCATTAGTACAAGAAAAAATAAGAATATTCAATTACCGATTTGATCTAGCAGTAGTGCCCCTAGCTGCCCCAGAACCGGTCTGGGCCATGGATCATTTTCCCGGTGATCCTTTTATTGTTAGCTTAATAAAAGACCATATAAAGAACCAATTTAACCAACAAACTAAACTTGGGCTTGAAAAACAACGAATCGCTGAATTTATAACAATAGCTAACAATTTCCACCAAATTGGAATTGATGGCTTCTTAAAAAATTTGGTAAACTTAGCAGAATTAGAAAGAATTGATATCTTTATTAATAAATTTGCCCAATTATCAAAAAAAGATAAAAAGACAGTGAGTGACTACCTTAATCGTTTGATTTTCCAAGGAAAATACAGCGGTGCTCTGGGTGGAAAATATCAGATAGCAGATGCAGCTCCAGCCACCTACGCTACCACAGCGGCAGACTTTGAAAAACTTACAATTCCTGGCCTGGAAGAAAATAATTTGCTTCGGTGCAAAGCGCAATTAGCGTTAGACACCTGCGCTTTCTTGGATGATCAAATAAGGCGAGGGGTAATCCGACAATTGAGCGATGCTGAAGTTGCTGTAGACGAAGCTGCTAAAGCATCCTGGATTTTCTGGGAAGATACAGGGCGCCCCAAACGTTTTGACAGACCTGATAATTTAAGCCCGAGGGCAAACACATATATTTCATTCTTTATGGAAGAAGTGATGCCTAAACTTGTAGAACTTTTCAAGGCTCGCAAAATTACGGCACGAGATATTGCGTACGTTCAGCGAGGGGCATCTATGGGGATAATAGGTATGGAAGAGCAAGATCTGTATATGCAAGGTTTTAGAAATGGACATTTAGACCGACTAGTACCTGAATTTGATGGGAAAGTACGTATGATACACGCTATGGTTGCTCTACTTGGTTCCGAGTTTCCCTTTACAAATTTTAAAGATATTAGTCTTAACGACCTTCTTTTTAAGGTAATTCAGCCAGATGATGTTTGGCGCGTAACGCCATTTTATGCGATACATGCAGAAAATATTATTGAACCTTATATAATAGCATATAACCGCCAGGTTGATAAAAGCCCTGTTGCGCTTGCAGCCTTAAAACAAGAAGCTACCGCGGGGTTTAGGGCAGCTTTAAATTCTATAGCTATCATGGTGTATGAAGGTTTTTCTGCATTCTTGCATAACCCGGTTCAAGACGCTGCCAACGAAGGTAAATTGATCACATTTATTAAAGGTTTTGATACAAACCACTGCTTTGATGGAACTTCAAGTTCTATTCTAGATGCGTTAGCCCGAAACGGTATGTTGGGAATTGTAGACGTTGGATTAACCAGATTAGAAGCAGCAGCTGCTGCGGCAGAAAGGGCTCCTGCTAGAGGAGGAGTTGCTGCGGCAGGAATGGGTGCTGCTGTAGGAGGAGTTGCTGCGGCAGAAAGGGCTCCTGCTAGAGGAGGAGTTGCTGCGGCAGGAATGGGTGCTGCTGTAGGAGGAGTTGCTGCGGCAGAAAGGGGTCCTGCTGTAGGAGGAGCGGGTGGATATTGATTAGAGATGCCACAAGCCCATCCCTTCTAGGTTTGCCTGGTTTTTGGTCATAAATCCTGAAATAATTAACAAGCTAAAATGAACTATTCCGCTGGATTCCCGCCGGAGTTTACCCTGGCGATGGCGGGGGCGGAAATGACAAAAGGGCTCGCGGGAAGGACAAAAAAGGTAGCCTGACGTATGTTGATTCTAATGGAGCTAGGAAGCTTCCGTTAGTTCATTGCAATGACAGTTGCCATCGCTTTTGATTTACGAAACACTATGAGTGTATCTTGTAAAAATATTTTTCAGTGCATAATCCTGCGGTAGATCAAGTCGATGAAATTATTGGGCAAATTCAAAACATTGAAGATTTTACGCTTCATGGATTTGTTGAGCGATTAGAAGGCTTAAGTGCCGTTGTGAGGATCAACTCGCAAAAAGTTCATATTGGAACGCGCTGCTGGTTATATCCTTTAAATCATCCGCCGGTGCTAGGGGAGGTTATAAATTTCAATCAAGACCTCGCTCAGGTAATGACTTTTCAACCGCTTCAAGGGTTGCATCCAAAATGCAAAGTAACATTTTTAGAATACGGTACAACCATATATCCCAGTTTGCATTGGCAAGGCAGGGTTATTAATGGATTAGGTGAGCCTATTGATGGAAAAGATAAGCTAATTTACGGCGCTGTTCCCTATAACTTACATGGATCCCCCTTATCTGCCCATAACCGTGCCAAGGTAAAAGACCGCATTGAACTTGGGGTTCGGGCAATAGACACATTTCTAACCTGCTGCAAAGGGCAAAGGCTTGGTATTTTTGCAGGGTCTGGGGTTGGTAAATCAATTTTATTATCAATGCTAGTGAAGTTTTCCAACTGCGATATTTGTGTGGTTGGATTAATTGGTGAGCGAGGCCGTGAAGTACGGGAGTTTATTGAAGATACCTTAGGGGAAGAAGGGTTAAAACGCACCATTGTGGTGGTAGCTACATCTGATGAAACGGCATTAATGCGCAGGCAAGCTGCTTTTTTGACCTTACGACTAGCTGAGTTTTACCGAGATTTAGGCCTTAGCGTGGTGTGTGTTATTGATAGTGTTACGCGGTTTGCCATGTCTCAGCGAGAAATTGGCCTTGCAGCCCATGAGCCCCCGACAACAAAAGGATACACTCCAAGTGTTTTTGCAGAGTTGCCTAAATTGCTTGAGCGAGCAGGGCCAGGTATTGAAAATACCAACGGAAAAACAGGGTATATCACGGGGTTTTTTACCGTATTGGTTGATGGAGATGACCATAACGAGCCCATCTCAGATGCGGTGCGCAGTATTTTAGATGGCCATATTGTACTTGATAGAAGTCTGGCCACTCGTGGTCATTATCCAGCCATTAATATTTTACAGAGCATTTCTCGTACGGTACCAATGTGCCATAGCGATTCAGAACAACTTGCAGTCAATGAGGCGCGGAAAAATTTAAGTGTATATAATGATATGGTTGACCTTATTCGCTTGGGTGCATATCGGGTGGGCACAGACGCTTCTGTAGATCAAGCAATTCAGTTACAAAGTAAATTGGAGCAATTTTTACAACAAAAGCCAACGGAATTTGTCCATCAAGTAGATTCATTCGATGAATTGAAAAGTATTATGGGGTAGGTACACTTTAGGGGGATGGACCCTACGGTCAAGCCGTCGTGGAAACTGCGGGGCGTCCTTTCTAGTTTTCCTCCGGCTTGACCGGAGGATCCAAGAACATAGACATCATTCACTGGACCATATGGTCAAGCCATATGGAAACTAAAGAAGATTACCACCTCCGGTTTTCCTCCGGCTTGATCCCAGGATCCACAAACATAATATCATTAAAAAACAATTAATTATTACTAAAATATACATTAAATATGATAGGTTATAATTAACAATTGTCCCTGGGTGTATATTTTAAGAAATTTTTTATTTCACTTGAAAAATTGCCAAGCGATATCCAAAACAGTATAGTGATAACAAAAATTGAGGTGTGTTATGAATGTGGCAGAAAATAATGTTGTGAATTTTGAATCCTCAGGGGTTACCCTTGATTTGGCTGAAATTCAAACACTTATTCCCCATCGCTATCCTTTTTTGCTTATTGATAGAATTGAGAACGTGCATTTGGCTGAGTCAGCTATTGGCATTAAAAATGTTTCATTGAATGAATGGTATTTTCAAGGGCATTTTCCTGATCATCCGATTATGCCGGGGGTTTTAATTATTGAAGCGCTAGCTCAAACAGCAGCAGCTCTTGTGATGAAAACCCTTACCGTGCAAAATGGTGGGGAGAAGCCAGGAAATATAGTGTATTTTATGTCTATTGATAGTGCAAAGTTTCGTCGTCCGGTTGTGCCGGGTGATGTGCTCCATTTAAAGGTGGTAAAGGATCGTGCCCGTGGTCACGTGTGGAAATTCAAAGGTGAAGCATGGGTTGGCAATGAGTTGGCCGATGAAGCCGTCTTTACAGCAATGATTTCGCAAAAATGAGAATTTAAATGAATTTGCATCCATCTAGCATTATTGAGCGCGGCGCCAAAATTGGTGTTGGCGTTAAGGTCGGACCATTTTGCTGCGTTGGTTCTGATGTGGTTTTAGAAGATGAGGTCGAGCTTGTTTCCCATGTTTCAATTAGTGGGTTTACTAAAATTGGCCAAAAAACAAAAATCTATCCGTTTGCTTCAATTGGTCATCCTCCACAAGATTTAAAATACAATGGGGAACCTTCAACAACAGTTATTGGATCCTATAATACGATTCGTGAATATGTAACGATTCAACCTGGCACAGCTGGGGATGCGATGCAGACGATTGTGGGTGATCATTGTTTGTTTATGGTGGGAAGCCATGTGGCTCATGATTGTGTTATTGGAAATCATGTGGTGATGGCAAATAATGCAACCTTGGCAGGGCATGTCAAAATTGGAGATTACGCCATTCTTGGTGGTCTGGCCGCCGTTAAACAATTTGTACGTATTGGTGATCATGCAATGATTGGTGGTATGGCAGGGGTTGAACATGATGTGATCCCTTTTGGTGTGGTTGTTGGTGAGCGCGGCTGGCTGAATGGTCTGAACTTAGTGGGCATGAAACGCCGTGGCTTTAACCGGGAAGCGATTGGAAAATTGCAAGATATTTACATGGGGCTCTTTATGATGGGGTCAGAATTACCTTTAAGTGAGCGATTTACGGGCTTGCGGGCGAAATACGCGAATGATAACGATGTGAGTATTCTTCTAGATTTCTTAGACGGAAAATCAAATTCTTTATGCCAACCAAAAGCTGTCTAGCGCCTGGTGAAGGGCTTGGCATTATTGCTGGGTCTGGCACCTTATTTTCAATGGTGTGGGAAGAGGCCTTAAGTCAAAAATTGCAACCAGCAGTTGTTGTATTTAATGATTCAACACACCAATTTAACGATGTTCCCTACCTGCAAACTACCTTGGGTAAAATCGGGGAGATTTTAAATTTTTTCAAAATTCATGGGATTAAGCGTTTGATTTTTGCCGGCCGCATTGCACGGCCTTCTTTTACTTCCCTTAGCTTTGACAGCACGGGCCTTAGGTGGATGCAAAAGCTTGGTATTAAAACTTTTGGTGGAGATGATACACTGCTTAAAGGCATTACCGAACTTTTAGAACACGAAGGATTTCAAATTATCTCCCCCCGAGAATTTTTGCCGAATTTGGTGTTAAAACCAGGTGTGTATACAAATGCACAGCCTAGTGATTTGGATGAAAAAGACACGGTGCGGGGTCAAGCGGTGTTGAGTGCTTTATCCGACGCGGATGTTGGTCAAGCATGTATTGTGCAAGAAGGGGTAGTGCTTGGTATTGAAGCAATTGAAGGCACGCAAAATTTAATTGAACGGTGCGCAAACTTTAAGCGCCAACTAAAGGGTGGGGTGTTGGTTAAAATTGCTAAACAAAACCAATCAATTCTTGTTGATTTGCCGACCATTGGCACAAATACAATTGAAGCTATGCACAAATGTGAATTAAATGGGGTGACTATTTCTGCAAATACGACCCAGGTTTTAGATTTTAATCAGGTTGTTGAGTTGTGTAATCAGTATAATATGTTTTTAAAGGTGGCTAAGTAATGAATAGAAGGAGCTGGACCCTACGATCAAGCCGTAGGGAAACTTGCTCTCTTCTAGTTTTCCTCTGGCTTGGCCAGAGAATCCACCTGTAGGGAAGTTAAAAAGTAGGACATCATGACAACACGTATTCTTTCAGGCATTCGCCCAACAGGGCATATCCACCTAGGTAACTATTTAGGGGCAATTCGAAGCTGGGTTAGCATGTTAGATCAAGTGGATGAACGGCTATTTTGCATTGTCGATCAACATGCCTTAACCACTCAAGAAGATGCCAAGGATTTACGCAAAAATACCTTAACAATTGCAGCTGCATATATTGCAAGTGGTATTGATCCGGTAAAAAATCATATTTTTGTACAAAGCCATGTGCCAGGTCACACGGAACTTGCTTGGTATTTTAACTGCATAACGCCAATGGGTTGGCTTTCCCGCATGACGCAGTTTAAGGATAAAGCAGGTAAAAACAAAGACCAAGCCATGACTGGCTTGTTTGTGTATCCGGCGTTAATGGCAGCAGATATTTTGATTTATAAAGCAACCCATGTGCCCGTTGGAGAAGACCAAAAACAACATGTTGAATTAGCACGGGACATTGCTCAAGCATTTAATAATTATGTAGGCAAAGATATTTTCCCCCTTCCTGAACCGATTATCAAAAAGGAAACCGCACGAATTATGAGCTTGCGGGATGGGTCAAAGAAAATGAGTAAATCAGACCCATCGGATTATTCACGCATTCACTTGCTTGACGATAATGAAACTATTGAATTAAAAATTCGAAAAGCGAAAACTGATGCGGAACCTATTCCAGGGGCGATCGATCTTTTGGGTGAACGGTTAGAGGCTAAAAACTTATTGAGTTTGTATGCGGTTTTTACAAAAACATCTTTGCTACATGTTTTAACGGAATTTGAGGGTAAAATGTTTTCAGAGTTCAAACCAAAGTTAACAAGCGTGATGATTGATCATTTATCACCTGTTCGCAATACAATGCTTGAGCTATTGGCAGATGAGGCAACGTTACTGCAATACCTTAAAAGGGGAGCGGACGCAGCAAATACTCTTGCAGATGCACATATAAAAGAAGTGCGCCAAGCGTTGAATATGGTTTAATCATCAAAGGTAAGTTTCGTTCCGAGTGCATACTTTGCTGCTGCAGGGTCACTCCCTGATTCAAGTTTTCCTTCTGATTCAAGTAATAATACTCTGCGATCTAGCCTTTTAAAATGAGGAGAGCCAGCGACCTCTCGTTCCGAAAATTGAGGTAAAAATCCATCAAAAGCACTTATTATTTCGTTTACTCTGCTTAATTTTTCTAGATAGCCTGGGCTGTGAATATAATTGCTTAAAAAGGTATCGACAGGTACCCAGTCCCCTTGCTCTACAGCTTTTCTACTTGGGTATAGGCTTTTAACCAATGGCCACAGCTCAAAAAGATTATTTTTTGCGTGACTATTCGAGCTTGTGCTCTCAGCTCCATCATCTGAATCACTACCTGGTAGTAGGCTATCGGCTGAACTGGGTCTTCGTGGGCTACCTAACTGGGAAGCTGTTTGTTGTTGCGTTAGCGCATCTACCGCAAGATGTTCGTGACCTGGTAGGCTATCGGCTGAACTGGGTCTTCGTGGGCTACCTGACTGGGAAGCTGTTTCTTGTTGCGTTAGCGCATCTACCGCAAGATGTTCGGGAGTACAAATTCTGGATGGGGCCCTGAACATTAACATGGGCTTGCCATGATTTATGGCGCCAATTAAAAAATTAGAGCTTCTGAAATTATTACCAATGGACTTAAAATTTGAAGGCTCAACATATGCTATGATGCCATCAAAAGAAAGTTTGGAGATTTCCGGAACTTTAACTTCAGGGCTAATGAGATGCGCTTTTTTGCCGAGCCAGTTTTGTACGAGATATTTATTAAATGCGCCTACAGCTGTTTGTCCGATTCCCGTGCTTTGATGTCGTAGACCCACCATTGTGCTGCGCTCGGATGTTCCCCCTATGCATACAATATCTAGCTCTTCAAAATTGGCAAGCCAAATATCCCCCAAAACTTCTATGTCTTTTTCATTCCCGGGTTTATTTACTATGCCCAAAATAGAAAAAGGTATGGATGACATAAAATCAGGATCATCCTCAGGGGGTTCTGCAGGCTCTTGGTAAAACAGTGGTTGTAAAGGATCATTATCGAATGCCCTATACATTTTATACAAATGGTCGAGTTTTGCGCGGAATGCAGTAAATGTTCCATAATTTCTGTTTAGAAAAGATTCGGCACCACGCCCCAGTTCCGCAATGCTAGCCTGGTAATCTGTATTTATTTTAACAAGCGCCTCATAATCAGAAGGATGGGTGGGAGCTAAGATAACATGGGTGATTTCATTATGAACATCTTCAACAACTGGGCTCGCGCCTGCCCCCGCAGCTGCACCCGCAGCTGATATGGAGGGAGGCCTTAGGATTCTCCCCCTTGAAAAGGGACAAATAATAACAAATGGTCTCTGTTGCCCATGTAAAAGTTGAAGAATTAATTCCTTGGGGGCTCCAGCCAAATCGCCTTCAATGTTGGCTGCGGTAATGATTACGGCTTCCGCTGCGGGTTTTTTCCCAGGGCGGGGGGGAGATGGGAGAATCGCAGTTTTCATTATTGTTCGGTCTGGTGTATTAAAGGCGCGTTTAGCTGCTGCACCGGGTGGTGGGGTGCGGGAGCGATCATGTGAAGCAGCAGCTTCAGATGTGGCAGTGGCATCCCTACTTAATATTAGACTGAAAATAAATAAAATAAAAAACAATAAATTCATAAGTTTTTCAACTGACTTCAATGGTTAATAAAAATAATAACAAATTAATATTAATAAAAACTTAATTTATAGAAAGCTGGGCGATGTGCTGGAGATACACTATGAAATGCCCAAGGGGTCTATGCATGAAGTTTGTTGATTAGGTGAAACCATGACTTGTAAGCCTCATACCCGCAAAGGCGGGTATCCGGTGAGTAGGAACTGTTAACAAACTAGGTTTTTGATCAAGGCAAGAGCTATGAAAGAATTGAAAGTAACATCAAGCTTATCAACACGTAACGCAATCCTTCTATTTTCTTTGATTTTTCCGAAGAAGGCCTCAACTCTCCAGCGCCATTTGTAA
>CANJXJ010000032.1 GCA_947478955.1 Alphaproteobacteria bacterium
ACAGCAAATCGAAACACCGAAATACAAATCGGTGTTAAGATCTTAAATAAAATGAATGGCTTGTGTCGGCCAAAAGCTAAAAAAGCTGCATAGAAAATTAACATAAAATGGGTGGACTATGCCCGCGTTTTCTTTTGTGCAACACAGCCTCCTAGAATGCGCATGATGTATGATTGTAACAAGAATGGGGCTTGTCGCCTATAGAAACTCTGCTAAATTAGATTCTGTGAATTGACAAAACCCTTCAGTTTTACTCAAACTTAAGGGGCGAAAGTAAAAGAAGAACCTAATGCAAAAGCCGTTATCTCCTCATTTGCAAATTTACTCTCCTCAGTTGACGTCCATACTTTCAATTTTGCATCGGTTTACAGGTGTGGGTTTTACGGCTGCATTGGTGTTGATCTGTGCTTGGTTACATGCTTTAAGTGAAGGAATGGATGCTTATGCAAGTTTTTGCAACTGGGCCAATGACCCATTTATAAAGGTTATTTTGTATACCATGTTGGCGAGTGTCTATTACCACATGATTAATGGCATCAGGTATTTATTCTGGTCGCTGGGACGTGGTTTTGAGTTGCGGTCAGTCTATAGCAGTGGATGGATTGTTTGCGCTTGTGTATTTATCCTAACTGTTTTGACGGTGCTCTTTTCATGAAATCTTTTACTCGCCATTATGTTTTGCAGCGTATCACCGCCTGCGTGTTACTGGTGCTTATCCCATGGTTTTTGTGGAATGTATTTACCTTAAGGGATGCAGAGTATCAGGTGGTTGTAAAAAACTTTGGAGCTCCGAGTTCGGCAGCGTTGGTATTTTTTATGTTGGTTAGTGGCTTTTATCATGGGTATTTAGGTATTCAGACCATTTGCTTAGATTATTTACCTAACCCAAAGGTACGTACCTTAATAAGTGTTATGGTTGGTATGGCGTTTATTTCTTTAAGTGTTTTGGGGGCTTTGTGCCTTATTCGCTTGAACACTTTGGGGCACTAATATTATGACCTATACAATTATTGATCATGAATTTGATGTTGTCGTAGTTGGTGCCGGTGGGGCAGGTCTGCGTGCAAGTTTAGGGATGAGTGCTGCAGGATTAAAAACTGCATGTATTACAAAAGTATTTCCCACACGAAGTCATACGGTAGCAGCGCAGGGTGGTATATCTGCGGCCTTAAATAATACCGGCGATGGAGATGATTGGCGTCACCATTTTTACGATACTGTAAAAGGTTCTGATTGGTTGGGCGATCAAGACGCAATTGAATACATGTGTAAAAATGCAATTGATGCAGTGGTTGAGCTTGAGCACATGGGGGTGCCTTTTTCTAGGGATGAAAACGGAAATATTTATCAGCGTCAATTTGGTGGGCATACTATTGACCATGGAAAATCAATGGCAAGGCGCGCCTGTGCGGCGGCTGACCGAACGGGTCATGCAATTTTGCACACTTTGTATCAGCAATGTTTAAGTCATAATACGGAATTTTTTATTGAATATTTCACCCTTGATTTATTGATGGATGAACAAGGTATTTGCCGTGGTGTGGTTGCATGGTGTTTGGATGATGGCACTATCCACAGATTTAGGGCACACATGGTAGTGCTAGCTACCGGTGGACATGGCCGAACGTTTTTTACCTGTACCGGTGCGCATACCTGTACAGGGGACGGTAATGCTATGGCCCTTAGGGCTGGCTTGCCTTTGGCAGATATGGAATTTATTCAATTTCATCCTACCGGAATTTACGGGGCAGGGTGCTTAATTTCAGAAGCGGTACGTGGTGAAGGTGGGTATTTAACGAATAGCTTAGGCGAGCGGTTCATGCCAAAGTATGCCCCCAATGCTAAGGATCTAGCATCGCGCGATGTGGTAAGTCGGGCAATGGCTATTGAAGTGAAAGAAGGCCGCGGCTGTGGGCCAAATAAAGATATTGCCATGTTACATATGGAGCATTTGGATCCTAAAATTATTGCTGAGCGTTTACCCGGCATGGCTGATACAGCGCGAGTATTTGCAGGCGTTGATGCATATAAAGATCCAATTCCTGTACAGCCCACGGTTCATTATAACATGGGGGGAATTCCCACTAATTATCACGGTGAAGTCACCTGTGATAGTCGCGAAACTATCGTGGAAGGCCTGATGGCTATTGGGGAAGCGGCTTGTGTTTCAGTGCATGGAGCGAACCGGCTGGGCACCAATTCACTGCTTGATTTAGTGGTATTTGGGCGTGCTGCTGCAATACGTGCTAAAGAGGTTGTAAAGCCAGGTGTGTCTCATGTAAAGCTTGATGATTCTGTAACTGATGTGATTCTTACACGCTTTGATAAAACCCGTTACGCAAGCGGCACGCTGATGACTGGTCATATTAGAACTAATATGCAGCAAATTATGCAAAGCCATTGCGGGGTGTTTAGATCTCGAGAAACGTTGGAGGCTGGCCGGGAAAAATTGGTTGAATGTGCAAAATCTCTGGATAATATTCAGGTTAATGATCATTCGCTTATTTGGAACACGGATTTGGTGGAAGCTCTTGAATTGCAAAATTTAATGGTGCAAGCGATGGTCACAATTGAATCAGCAAGGTACCGAACTGAAAGTCGTGGTGGTCATGCCCGGGAAGATTTCCCAGACCGGGACGATGAAGCATGGTTAGCCCATACCCTTTCCTGGTGTGATGATAATTTAACCGTTAAGCTTGATAAACGTCCCGTGCATATGTATACCTTGACGGATGAAGTAGAAGCAATTCAGCTGCAAAAAAGAGTTTATTAACGATGTTTGTGTACAGTTAAACGTAGTGTGTAAGTTTTACCTGTTAATCCTTGTTAGTTTTGGATCCTCTGGTCAAGCCAGAGGAAAACTAGAAGGTATAGTTTCTCTACGACTTGATCGTAGGGTCCATCTAGGTAGTTAAAGGTATTCAAGAGGCTAATATGGTTCAATTTAGGCTACCCAAACATTCTCAAATTCAAAAAGGCCAAGTATTTAAAGTGACTGGCAATTCGCCAACAATGCGGACCTTTTCTATTTATAGGTGGAATCCCGAAGATGGTAAAAATCCGCGCATGGATGAATTTACGATTGATATCAAAGATTCAGGTCCCATGGTTCTGGATGCGTTGCTCTACATTAAGAACAAAATTGATAGCACCCTGACCTTTAGGCGTTCTTGTCGCGAGGGCGTTTGTGGAAGTTGTGCAATGAATGTAGACGGCACCAATACGTTGGCTTGCGTTAAACATGTTGATGAGATTTCAGGGCCAGTGCGAATAACGCCACTTCCCCATATGGAAGTGATGAAAGATCTGGTGCCTGATTTGCGTCATGCGTTTAATCAATATGCTTCGATTAAGCCTTGGGTGCAAAATAGTGATAGTCCAAAACGTGAGCGTAAACAAAGCCAGGAAGAACGCGCTAAGCTAGACGGCCTTTGGGAATGTGTGTTGTGCTTTAGTTGCACAACTGGTTGTCCAAGTTACTGGTGGAATAGTGATAAGTATTTGGGGCCAGCGACGTTATTGCAAGCTTATCGCTTTATTGCGGATAGTCGTGATACCAAAAAGAAAGAGCGTTTGGCCTCCCTTGAGGATCCATTTAGCTTGTATCGTTGTCATAGTATTATGAATTGTACCAACACCTGCCCGAAGGGATTAAACCCCGCCAAAGCAATTGGCAGTATTAAAAAAATGATGGTTGAGAAATAGAATATACTTTGTGGTATATATAATCTCTAGCCACCAACTAAGGCTTTCGCAAAGTCATGAGCACTAAATGGTTTCAGGTCCTCAGCTCCTTCACCGACACCCAGGGCAACAATCGGAATGCCAAATTGTTTAGCTATTGCTACAACTACGCCGCCCTTGGCTGTTCCATCAAGCTTTGTCACGATTAATCCGTCAATGCCAATTATTTCTTGAAAGGCTTTAACTTGGTCAACGGCATTTTGGCCGGTGGTTGCATCTAGTACTAGCAAAATTGTATGGGGGGCTAAGGGTTCTGCTTTTTTAAGCACGCGGAGCATTTTTGTCAGTTCTTCCATGAGGTGCTTTTTGTTTTGCAAGCGCCCGGCTGTATCAATGCACAATACATCCATACCGGTTTCAGTGGCTTTTTTTAAGGCATCAAATGCCAAGCCTGCTGCATCGCCACCGGGTTTAGTAGTGCATACTTCAATGTTTAGGCGCTTTCCCCATACTTGCAGTTGTTCAACGGCTGCTGAACGAAACGTATCGCCTGCTGCCCAAAGCACTTTACGTTTTTCATTCACCCATTCCTGGCTAAGTTTTGCAATGGTTGTGGTTTTCCCCACCCCGTTTACCCCAATCATTAAAATAACATGGGGCTTGTGGGTAATAGCTAAGGGCACGGCTACCGGCTCTAAAATTTTTGTAATTTCGGTTGCCAACCATTCCTTAATTTCTGGTTCTGAAATTTCTTGGTGCATCCGTTGCTTTTGCAAAAGTTCACGTAAAGCAGCAGCGGTGCTGACTCCCATATCGGCTTCGATGAGCAAGTCTTCAAAAGCGTCTAAAGTTTGGGCATCTAATTTGCGGTGAGAAAATACAGATGTAATATTTTGGGTCAAGGACTGAGATGTTTTAGATAGTCCGCTTTTGAGTTTTTGCCACAAGCTCATGAGTGCTGTCCGATAAGATGTTGATGAGTGCTGTCGGTAATTTTAATGGCAATAACCGTGGCAATACTAGCTGTGCCTGATATTTGAATGGGGGCGAAATGATCAGTCTTACCCTTAATGATGCCGCCATCTGATTCTTCAACCAGCACATTTACAGTTTGGCCCATGAAACGTCCAAAAGTTCTACTTAAAGCTTTTTCGCCTTCAAGGCGAAGTTGGCGCGCCCGGTCTTTAATAATATTCCCCTTAAGTTGGGGCATACGTGCTGCTGGTGTGCCCGGACGCGGTGAATAAGGGAATACATGCAAATAGGTTAAATCGCACTCGTCCACAATGCGTAGAGAATTTTCAAACATCTCATCGGTTTCGGTTGGAAAACCAGCAATCAAATCAGCTCCAAAAACGACATCAGGACGTAAGGTTTTAGCGCGGTTGCTAAATAAAATTGCATCTTCGCGCAAATGACGACGTTTCATGCGTTTTAAAATCATGTTGTCCCCGGCTTGTAAGCTAAGGTGTAAATGAGGCATGAGCCGTGGTTCTTCGCCAATCAATCGCCATAGGTCTTCATCAATTTCAACGGGATCCAACGATGATAAACGCAGGCGTTTTAATTCAGGTATTAATGCTAAAACTCGGCGAATCATTTGGCCTAATGTTGGCTGCCCGGGAAGATCAGCTCCATAGGCTGTAATATCAACCCCGGTGAACACAATTTCTAAATAGCCATTTTCTAGTAACTTTCGAATTTGTGCAGTAATTTCCCCAATGGCAACACTTCGGGAATTTCCGCGGCCAAATGGAATAGTGCAAAAAGTACAGCGATGATCACAGCCGTTTTGCACCTGCACAAAAGCGCGAGCCTTACCATCAAACCCCGACACCAAATGGGCAGCAGTTTCTTTGATTTCCATAATGTCACTAACTACAACTTTGTCAGCGCTATGCAGGTTCATATAGGTGTTGAGTTGCATTTTTTCTTCATTGCCAATCACCTTAGAAACTTCAGGCATTGATTTGTATTGAGACGGGTTAATCTGCGCACTGCAGCCGGTCACAATAATTTGTGCGCCTGGATTTTCTCGATAGATTTTTCGAATGGTCTGACGCGCTTGGCGTTCAGCTTCTGAAGTTACCGCGCAAGTATTAATGAATACCGTATTGCCCACCCCTGCCTGAGCGGCCAGGTCAGAAATCACCTTTGATTCATAAGTGTTCAGGCGGCACCCAAGAGTGATCACTTGATTGGTGGTGGCTTGTACGGCTGCCTGATTGGGTAATGACATTCTCAAAACTATCTTTTAAAAGTGCACCAAATATAGCATGAATATCAAAAAAGTGGGGGGATTTTATTGGGGGACCCCTAAAAGACCACACAACAAAATTAATTATACAATTGTTTGGATAAGTTCTTACGGCTTTTTCTCCCACAAAAAAGCCACAAGACCCAGGAGTTGAGCTTTGTGGCTTTGGTATAACTAAGTTTCTAGTGTGGACTTAGGGACTGCGCCCCGTTAGGAGCACAGTACACAAGTCATAAAACATTTAGCTTTTTGTTATGGTGTGGGCTGCAGCTGAAGTTGTTAGGGTTCCTGAGAATGTGCTAACACGGCCAGTGATAAAGTTAACATTCGAGGCTCCTCCAATAACGCTACCGCTACCAGTTATCTTAGGATAGTATGTGTTAGCTCCTGCAAGGGTGGCCGTAGTGCCTCCTGCAGTATCAAGAACATACGTGGATGAGGCAGTAGATAGAATGCTTGGCGTAATTGTTACTGTGCTGTTGCCTGTTTTATTCCTGATAAATATTTGGTTAGCGGACGCTCCTCCGCTGAACGTAGCGCCAGTGATTGTAAGTGCAGAGCCACCATAAAGGTCGATGTATAAGTTACCAGGCCCACTCTTCAAGAGAGACGTTATAACTGTGCCGTTATCAAGATTTCGAAGCTGAAGTGTTCCGCCTCCCGAGACGGTCAGTGCGCTGACTGTAAATATGGCAGCAATACCCGCAGCAGACCCAGACCTGATACTGGCATCAGCTTTATTCGGCAAGGTGAGAGTGGCAAGGGTCAGCGCATCGCCTACTGCGCCCGCTGCCGTCTGCAACGCGTAGCTACGACTGGCAAGCGTTGATCCTGTGGGTACAGCGCTAAGATCTTCCATATCGTACAGTACGGCTGCCGCTGACAATTCGCCAAAGCCCATCATGCTTATCACAGCGGATATACCGATTGCAAGACGAAGCTTCAACATTAAAGGTTTTCTTTGGATTTTTGTGTCATTATTCATGGTATTCTCCTATTTGTTGTTAAGGTGTTTCATCGTTACTATTCTTTTTATTCAATAAGTTTGAGGGCAAGTTGTGGCGCTTGATTTGCTTGCGCTAGAACGGCAGCTCCCGCCTGACTCAAGATCATCTGTGTGGTCATTGTGGAAGTTTCTTCAGCCACATCCGTATCGCGAATAAGGCTGTTAGCATTTGCAAGATTTTGAATCGTGACAGTATTGTTTGCCATTGCGTTTTCCATACGGTTTGCACACGCACCAAGCGTTCCTCTTGAAGCTGATAGGCTGTCAATTGCTGCTATTACGGCAGTTAATGACTCGCTTGCTGCTTCAGATGATGAAAAGTCAAGGCTGTCAACACCTAGGGTTGATGCAGAAGTGTGCTGCCAGTTTATGGTGATTTTTGAGCTAGCCCCTGCATCAGGCCCTACTTGGAAGTCAAGGGAAGTTGCGCTCTCGCTTAATAATTCAATGCCGTTAAACTTAGTTACATTTGAGATACAATCAATTTCTGCAGTCAAAGTTGCGGCTTCATCGCCAATGGCTAAACGTTGTGCTGCACTAAGGTCATTGTTGGCACCTTGGGTTGCTAGTTCATTTAAGCGCAGTAGAATGCTGGCCATTTCACCCATAGCACCGTCAGCAATTTGCAACATGGAAATCGCATTACTTGCGTTTTTGTTGGATTGCGTAAGGCAACGTACATTGCCTTTTAACCCTTCACTCACTGCCAGTCCTGCTGGGTCATCCTGAGCGGAGTTAATGCGTGAGCCAGTACTTAGGCGTTCAAAACTTTTGCTTAAAGCATTGCCGGCTTTGTTTAAATTTGCCTGCGCGACTAATGAGGCGGTGTTTGTATTCGTTACTAACATGATATTTCTCACTTTCCTGTGATTTTTAAAGGATCAGATACTTTCTAATCCTGGTTTGTATAACATAATGAATGGTGCAAGAGCTGTGCCAAGCTAGAAGACGTCGGCTAGCCAATAGGGTGAGTATGGATTTGTGGTGTTTTATCGAACGTGCTGTTTTAAGAATAGCTAGGTAATTTTTGCCAGGTTGAGGAAGGGAGGAGGGAATTTTTTACCGGGTGGGAAGGGGAGGTATTGCTAGGGCTTCGTCTTTACAATGACGGCTTTTTTGCAGCGCTAAACAAAAAACCCTTTAGAAAATCTAAAGGGTTTTGATTTGGTATTTTGGAGGTTTTTATGAAAACATTAACCTAGGCAAGCCCAAGCTATAAACCTAAAAATTTAAGTAAATTTTAGATTTATGATTAATTGTACCCAAAAAAATATACATTACAAGGGGGTAATATTTTGGTGATTGCTTTATTTTCAAAAATTTCACTAGTAATAAGCCCGCAAAGGCCAGAGAAGCTTGATTAAGGCTAAACTTACTAATGCAGTCTGCTCCTTTTTTGAAAAATAAAAAGAGTGAAAGATAAAATTTTAAATTGCACGTCAATCGTAATATTGAGAATAATATATGTGAGAAAACAAAATGGAAAATATATAAAAATCTAAAGGTGATTTTTTATTCTTATAGTATTGTGTTTTTCAATATTTTTTATTGACAACGGACGTTACTATGCAATTAGTATAATGATCAAGTTTTGTTGAAAAATATGGTGGGAAGTTGATGAAGAATTTCAAGTTTATCATTTGTGTATTTTTATCCTTATGTTGCTTAAACGCTAAAGAAGGAAATGTTCTTGTAACCGGTGGCAAAATGGCTACATTGGGTTGTCTACCTGCAGGCTCTTAAAAGAAAAGGGCTATACGCCAGTAAGCGTGGATAATTCATCAAATTCCAAGATGCCATCAATATATTGGGGGCCGATTGAACAAGGGGATATTTTAGACAAAGAGTGGTTGCGTACAATATTTGAAAAATATAATTTCGTGGGGATCATCCACTTGGCTGCCAAAATTTATGTGCCGGAATCGGTTGAAAAACCATTACAGTACTACCAAGAGAATATTACAGGGACTCTAAATGTTTTAGAACTAGCTGTAGAATTTAAGGTGGGTGGTATTGTTTTTGCTTCCACAAGTGCTGTGTATGGAATATTAGAATCAGATACACCAGTACAAGAAGACCGTGCAACATGCCCCTTAAGTCCTTATGCGGAAACTAAAGTAGTTATTGAGCATTTGTTAAAGCATTTATGGGAGAGTAACCATCTTCCTTCAGCGATTTTACGCTACTTTAATGTTTGTGGGATTGATAGAGAAACTGACAACACCGATGGCCATTCCCCGCATCTTATCCCTTGTTTGGTCAAGGCCTTTCAGCAAGAGCTAGTCGATGTTCAAATTTTTGGTACTGATTATTCTACCAAAGATGGCACCTGTATTCGTGATTATGTACACGTGGTTGATGTGGCCCATGCAAATGTTATGGCCTTGCAACATATCTTGTCAGAAAAAAAATCCATTGTTGCAAACATTGGAACAGGAAAAGGGAACAGCGTCAGGGAGATAGTAGGCTCCGTTTCACAATATTCCAAGAAGGAATTCAAAGAAATTTGCTTGCCAAGACGCAAAGGGGATGTTCCAAGAGTTGTTGCAAATATTGATTTTGCGAAGAACACTTTAGGATGGGAACCTAAAAATTCTTCCCTTGAACATATTGTTGGGTCTTATTATGGCGACAAAGAAGCAATCCCCGGTCATAGCTGATAACTTCTTGCCATTAATTCAATAGGATGCATGGTAGAGTACGCTGCTGCGTCAGCTTGTAACCCCATACCCTGTAAAATATGTTTTGCAGCCAAAGGGCATTCGGAAAGTACTAAGGGGTTATCGTAGGTGACTGCTTGTTTTGCTGTTGTCTTCCCCACCTTTAGAGCCGTTTCGAAATGGGCTTTCATCAGCCCCCAGGTGCCTCCGTGGCCGGAGCAGCGTTCAATAATTTGGACGGTAAGGTTGGGAATGAGGCGTAACATTTCAGCGGCTTTAGCACCCATGTTCTGAGCTCGGCTATGGCACGCTAAGTGCAAAGTCACCGCTTGATTTTCTAAAGCTTGTAGTCCTTTTTCCAAGGAATATTTTTTGTGCAAACTCATTATGTATTCACTAATGTCCACAACCTGCTTGCTTAAATTTACTACCTGTGGGTTTTTGGGAAGTAGCAATGGCCATTCGGATTTAAGCATTAAGCTGCATGATGGGATGATTGAAATAATGGGAATGTTTTGTTCTACATAGATTGCAAGAGCATCGCTGATTTTTAAGGCTTGCTCTGCCACAGATTTTAAATCACCTTTTTCAAGCAAAGGCATACCGCAGCATCCAGGGTAGACAACTTCAACATCAATTCCTTGGTGGGCTAGAACTTTAAGAGACGCAAGACCAATAGCAGGATTATTATAGTTGCCAAAACAAGTAGCGAATAACACAGCTTTTTGACCATAGGCGGGGCCATTAACATTAATAGGGTAGGGGGCAACGGCTACTTGTTGGCATAGGGTTTTATTGGCGTATGTTGGTAGATCTGCTTTTGCATCAATCCCTGCAACCAATTCCATAACATTGCGAACAGGCTTATTTGATGTGGCAGTTGCCCAATTTACAACCGGTGCTAGTTTGACAGCAATAGGTCCAATTTGATCTGTTTTACTAAGTTGCTTATCAACAAATCCAATGCCTTGGGTTTTTGCTTGGACTGCCCGGTAGCGTAACATCAGGTGGGGAAAATCCACATCGAATTGATGGGGAGGAACATAAGGGCATTTATTGACAAAGCACAAGTCACATAGGGTGCAGGCATCTACCACATGGGCAAAGTCCTTGCTTTGCACTTCATCACATTCCCCCAACGGGGTGGCATCAATCAGGTCAAAAAGGGTAGGGAAACTGTCACATAAATTAAAGCACCGGCGGCACCCATGGCAGATATCAAAAACTCGGCGTAGCTCTGTATCAAGTTCAGCTTCGTTATAAAAAGCATCGCTTTCCCAATCAATGATATGGCGGATTGGTGCTTGTAAACTGCCTTCTTGCATAAGAGTGTTGCTTTGATAAATGCTGGAACTATCATTTCAGAAACCTTCATTGTTTCCAAGGGATAAAAATACTTTTTGTATTATGTTCCATCGTGTAGAATCGCTTTTCTTTGACAAGATTTTGGATATGCTCTAAGCGAGAAGCAACACGTTGTCTGAAAATTTTTCCTTGCTCTCCATGGTAATCACCGATTCCAATAATAAAAATATCAGGTGCTTTAAAGTAAATAATTCGATTAGCTGGTGAGATATGTGCGCTATAAACATCAGGAGGCCCTGTAAACCATTCTCCCATTGCATGAGGTCGAACAGTTGGCAAATCAGCTATAATGCAAGCAATACCGCTAAAAACCTGTTTGCGTAATTCTTCTGGGGCATGCATTACGCTCAGATGTTCTTCTTTATGAACAAAAACGGCAGATGGAGAGAGTAGCCTGCATGACACTCTCCTTAAATGATGTTCTAGTCCTTTTGCAATTTGACCAAGTTTAGCTGAGTGCACTGAAGAGGCAAGGAAGAGCCACAAGAAAGCTAAATAAGAAAGCAAAATGTCTCATATTTAAGATGCCTTAATATAAGCTTAGCGTCAGTCATGTATTGATGGAAAGGGGATGGTTTTATTTTTTAATATCTACCTATGAAGGTGATACACGATTTAAGAGGCTTTTATAAAATTTCCCTCAAAATAGCCTTTATTTTTATTTTTTGAAGCATACACTTATAAGGGTAGATAAAAACTTTTGTAGGAGTGCCAATGAAACCATCTTTAAAAATAATTGCGACGACGTTGTTATTAAGTAGCGTCTTAAATATGCCTTTATGTGGGTCTACCCATCCTCCTACGCATGTAACATTTGGGGGGAGTCCGGTGGAGCTTGATCCTACTTTTGCACGTAGATTAGCGTCTTCAAAAGTAGATTTGGTAAATTTTGCTAGCCAACAGGGCAGTAACAAGCTGGCAGCTGATTTTATTATTGACGAAGCTACGAGAGGAACGTTTTCAGTAAGCCATTTAGATGCAGCTTACGCAGCAGCAAAGACTCAAAAAAACGCAAGAAAGCTACTTAGCGAGGCAGCAGGTGCAGCAAGGGCGGGAGCGGTTTTTCAACCTCGGTTAGAGGAACTTAATGCGAATGTTGAAAAATTAGAGAGAGAATTAGGTGTTTTGGGAAGTAAGCATGAATTAGCTATTAGAACGCTGGGTGAAGAGCTAGCTCTTGGTGAACAAACTAGAGATGCTTTTGCTCACCAACAAGAGAGCCATAGGACTGCAACAAGTGCTTTAGAAGAAGCGCTTGCTGCGGCAAGAAGCAGTGCTCAAAAACAGGCAGAGATACTTCTGGCTGAAAAAGAAGGCCAAGCTAAGAGAGCATTAGCTCTGCAAGCTCAATTGGATGAAGCCAATGCTAGTTTAGAGGCTCTAAAATTAGAAAAACAAACTTTAGAAAAAAGTTTAGAGAAAAAAAATGCAGCTATAAAGACTTCAGCTGCTTCTTTACAGGAGAAAGAGAAAGAAGTAACTGAGTTAACAAGTGCGATGGCAGACATTAAGCGTCAATTAACAGTCAGAGCTGCGGAAATTAGTTCTTTGCAAAGTGATTTAGAAGCTGCCAAATCTAGCGCTGTTGCTGTGGGCGGTCAATCCGCAAAAGAATTACAAAGGCTAGGAGATGCTCACCGTTTGGAATTGTCTGCTGCATTGGAAACTTTAAGGGCTGAGTTAGCAAAAGATAAGCTTCAAGCTACCCAATCTTTGGAAGGTCGATTGGCAGCACAAGGATTGGAAGCATTGAAAGAATCGGGAGGATTAAGAACTCAATTAGCATCTGCTGAGGCTGCTAAGGTTAAGCTTGAGGTAGAATTTGCATCTCTACAAGCAGCATTAAAGCAAGCTGAAGATGCACGGGCTAGCCTTCAGTTGGATGTAGAAAAAAGAACTTCTGAAATGGCTACATTAACTAGTGCTAACGCAGACCTTACCGCGGCGTTAAAAGATAGAACCGCACAAAGAGACGGATTTTCTAAACAACTAGATGATGAAAAGGCTGCGCTGGTTGCTGCTACAGCTAAAGCTTCTGCGTTTGAAGCACAAATAGCAGAATTGAGAGCCAGTAGTGGATCACGGATAAGTGAACTGCTTGCTGAAGGGGAGAGAAGGCAAAGCCAAATAGCAGAGTTAGAAGCTAGGTCTAGAGAAGCAGCTGCGGAGGTGGCTACAGCGAAGAGATTATTAGAAGAAGAAAAAGCAAAGGCCGAAGCTACGCAGGTACTAACTAGCACAAAAGGTCAGTTAGCAGCAGAAAAAGTATTAGGGGTAGAAAGGCAGCTAGAAGAGGCTAAGGCTGCGCTACTTGCTGCGACCACTAACGTTTCTACTTCTGAAGCGCGAATGGTAGAATTGACAGCCACTAGTGAAGCGCAGAGAAAAGAACTGCTTGCTCAAGTGGAAGCGGGACAAAGCCGAGGGGAAGAGCTAGAAGCTAAGGCTAGAAAAGCGTCTGCGGATTTAGCTGCTGCGCAAGAACAGTTAGCAGCAGAAAAAGCTGAGCTTACCCAAGCATTAGAAAGGCAAAGAACAGACCATGCAGCACTCGCATTAGCTTTACAGCGTCAGGTAGAAGAAACCACAGCAAAATCAGCCCAGTTACAAGCAGAAAGTAGAGAGGCAATAGAAAGATTGAGAGCCGAAGTAGCAGCTCAAAAGACTCAGGTGACTCAGCACACTACCGAAATTTCTCGTTTGAAAGCAGCTCTTGCAAAGAAAGACGCAGAGTTTGCTAACCTAACCAGAGATAGTGCTCGTTTAAGTGGTAGAAAAGCCAGTGTCGATGCGGTTTTAGAAGCGTCGGAATCAGAAGGTTTAAGGAAGCGCGTAGCTGACATGGAGGCTGCACATGCTTTTAAAGACACAAGAATCGCAGAATTAACAGCGCAGCTCGCAGCATTAACCAAGGGTTTGGGTGCTCCGGCAAAACCTACAGAAACAGGCGGGGCAGGGAGAGCTGCTGTGCCAGGGCCAGTTACAGAAACAATTGAGGCAGCAGCAGCTGTTGTGCCAGCTCCAGTACCAGCACCGGCACCAGCAAAAAGCGGATGGGGATTGTGGTAATTTCTTTGAAGGAAAATTATAAAATCTGATTATTAAGTGAAACTAAAGGGAAACTGGGCTAAATAAAGCCATACAGTTTCCCTCTTATTTTGAATATAGAGGCTAGATTTCAAGCAACGACTTGTTGTTTAGCTTTAGCAACACCAACCATGGCTGGTCTTAACAGACGATCATGAATTGTATAACCATCTTGGACAACTTGAACAACGGTACCTGGAGCATGCTCTTCGGTTTCAAGTTCAAAAACTGCTTGGTGAAAGTGCGGATCAAATGGTGCTCCGGCAGCGTTAATACGCTGAATACCATGACGACCTAACATGCTTTCGAAGTCTTTTAAAATAAGATCAACACCAGAAAATAATGCCTCTGCAAGGTCAGCGGCATTTTGTGATTTGTTTTCTAAGGCACGGCGCAAGTTATCAGCCACTCCTACCATATCACGGGCTAGGTTAGAGACGCCAAATTTCAAGGCATCTTCTTTATCTTTTTGGCCACGTTTCCGGGTGTTTTCATTTTCTGCTAGGGCCCGAAGCAATTGGTCTTTTAGCTCTAGAACTTGTTGTTCGCTTTTTGATAGAACCTCTGCTTCTGGGGCTGCTTGTTCTGCAGTGGTTTTTTCAAGAATTTCTTCTGGGGTATGCACTTCCTGTGTATCCATAACTTCATTTCACCTTAACTTAATAATCGACTAACTAATTTTGCGGTGTAATCAACCAGAGGAATGATTTTACCGTAGTTCATTCGCGCTGGCCCTACTACACCAATGGCTCCTACGACTTGGCGTTGGGCATTTGTATAGGGCGATACTACCATGGAGCAGCCGGACAGAGAAAACAAATTATTCTCAGCACCAATAAAAATTTGGACTCCATCTGCTTGAATGGAAGCATTCAGTAGCTTGTGTAAACTTTCTTGGGTATCCATGACATCAAATAACCCGCGAATTTTTTCTAAATCATGTATTTCTTGAACATCTTGTAATAGGTTATTTTGGCCCTTAATGATAAGGGAGCCGTTTTCCTTATCCCCGCTCCAAACCCCGATGCCTGCTTCAATGACTCGTTGGGTTAGCTGGTCTAGTTCATGTTTGTTTTGATCCATTTGGGAATGAATGCGTTGCAGCACTTCTTGTAAAGTTGCCCCAGAAAAATGGCTGTTAATATAGTTTGATGCTTGGTTGAGCATGGAAATGGTGATGCCTTCTGGCAATTCAATAAGACGATTTTCAACCATCCCATCTTGGCTAATGAGGACCACTAATGATCGCTGATTGCCTAAATGAACAAATTCAATGTGCCGTAGGGCCGCTTGGGATTTGGGGGCCATGACCAGGCCTGCACATTTTGATAATCCCGATAACATACCAGTTGCTTGTTTTAAAATATCTTCAACGCTTTTGCCCGCTGATTTACAGTGGTTTTCAATTTCTAAGCGGTCTGATTCGGTAACATCGCCAATTTCTAAAAGCCCATGAACAAACAGTTTTAAACCTTCAGCAGTGGGTAGACGTCCCGCTGATGTATGGGGTGCATACAATAAGCCTGCTTCTTCTAGATCAGCCATAACGTTGCGAATGGTGGCTGGTGATAAAGGCGTCTTGATACGCCGTGATAAGGTTCTAGACCCCACCGGTTCCCCGGTTTCAACGTATGTATCAACAAGCTCTCTAAAAATTTCTAAGGATCGTTGGCTAAGATCGGCGATAGACATAATTTATTCTAATTTACCTTCTAAACTAGAAAGTACCACATAAGGTATATAAAAACCACTTTTGTACAAAGTGCTAATGCCAAAATCCAGAAAATGAATAACTACACCAATAATATATTAATTTATAAAGCATCGTAAGTGACGGCAATAAGAGTGAAAGTCTGTCACAAAATGACAAAGATTTGATAAGTGAATTAACAGCGTAATTTTAAATGAAACTCCACGGGGCTTAATCCATGGAGTTTCATCTTCCTTATTCAAGATTCATCGAATGACTTGGCTACCAAAAATTTCTAAGGATCGTTGGCTAAGATCAGCGATAAACATAATTTGTTAACAATTTACCCTTTAAACTAGGAAGTACCACATAAGGGGCATAAAAACCAATTTTGTATGAATCGTATTAATCGTTATTTAATGAGCATTGTCCTTTTATGGTGTTTGGGCGTACATGCCCTGAGTGCCGGTGAAAAAGAACCAGAGCTTACGGCTAAGCCTGATGTTAAAAATGAATCTGTCACTTTGGAAAGTGAAGAGGGTGAATCAAAGAAAAAAAGAAAAAAGAAATCAAAAGAGAGCTATTTAGAAAAAGTGCAACGTCGCTATGTTTCGCGTCTTCCGTATACAATGGTTCCACTGATGGTTGTGCCAATAATTAAAAAAGGAGAGTTAGCTGGTTACCTTACAATTATGGTTGAGCTTAAGGGAGCAGGGATTGAAAACTATCGCAAGTTGCAGGGGGATTCAATCCTGGTTAGAGACGAAATATTTTGCGATTTATATTTTGCAATGTCCAGGTTGTGGTTGGGACCTGATGCACCAGAAGCGCAGATAATAGAAAATCGGATTAAAAAAAGAATCAATAAATATTACAAAAGTGAAATCGTTGAAAAAGCACGCTTGCACGTGATGCAATTCTCGTTGCTCCAAAGTATGTAAGTTATTAAGCTTACTTTGGTTATTTGTTACAAAGCTGTATGGCGATTCTATTCATCTTTATTAGTTCCTGGCTATCTCTTTACGGTGGCGCGCCACCTTTTTTTAAACAAATTCCTGAAGTCGGTAAGGCTGTTCCTACTTTTAAAGATCAAACCATTGAAACGATAAAGTCAAATGACGGTGCAATTATCCGTAATGTTACCGCACAAACCATCGAAGTGAAGGGAAAGCTAGGGGTTAAGAATGTTACTGTAAAAACAATGGAGTGTATCGAGGCCATAGCTACCATTCACAAACTTCAGGCAGATAGCCTAATCCTAAGCGGGCAGGTTGCAGGAAATACTATAAATGTAAATATTTTGACCATAACGGGCAGTGCTACACTTAAAACATTGAAAGCCCCCTATTTTACAATGAAGGGGATGTGTTTTTTGGAAAATAGTGACATTGGGGAATTAAACATTACAACCCGTAAAATGACGTTGCGCAAATGTAGGGTTAAAATCTTAAGGGTTAGCGGCCTTAAAGAGCGTGTACCTGTGGTTGAACTGAAAGATTGTGAAATTGAACATTTAATATTTCTAGATAAAAGAGGAGAAGTTCAAAAAAAAGGAAACACTAAAATTACAAATTTGGAAAATGCTAGTCTTCGATAAAGATCATAAATAACTGAAATTATTATTTAAGATTTAAACCAGCCTTTCATCCCCAGTGGGTGGTGGGGGGCCAGGAGGAGCAAGCCCCCCCCTTACAGGGGCAAAGCTATCTCTAACTCAGCGAGATGGAAATGCAACTTCGACCTAACCGTAGCTTCACCCTGTTTTATCACCTTTATTTCGCTCCTATTGGGGTTCTTTGCAGCTGTACTATAATTTCTCTATTATCTCTTAAAAATTTAAGAATCGAATATTGGGCATTAAAATCTCTTCCTCGCGCGCCGGTACCGCATCTATTATAATGCGCTTCAATTTGTGTGAGATTTTCAAATAGTATCATTGCTACATTTTCCACAAGGCCTACAATTCTACCAAATTTAATATCCAAATTTTTAATTAATAGCAGGCTATTTAAAAGACCTTTATTTGTTTCTCCGCCAACTTGTTGAGCTATTTCTATGCAATAATTAATTCCTCTTATAATTAATTCACTATCGGCAGCCCCACTACGACGGACCCATTCATTTAATTCAGTTTTATACTGGTATGCTCTAGTAAAATCCAAAGGCAGACTTCTAATATCTTCAAATTCTATACCAAGTAAATTATACTGTTTTTTCAATACGTCAAACATTTTAGTCCGTAATTCTCTAGAGATAGGCGCCCCTAACAATTCTGAACCATAGTCCATAATTATTTCATAAGGGCGATAGCCCGTCACAGTTTTGCCAGTGGTTCTTATTGTTTCCTTAATTAGCTCTATTCTTTCATCAGCAGCAGCTAACACTAGATTAGTCTCATGCCAGGCTTCTTCTTTCAGTAATTCTGTTCTTCTTCTTTCTTCTTCTTGAATTCTGGCTTCTTCAGCTTTCCTTATTTTTTCTGCAGTTTCCCATTCAGCTTGTCTAATTCTGGCCAATCTCTCTTTTTCAGCTCTTTCTATAGCTTCTAGACGGTCTCGTTCTTTTCGCTGACGCTCTTGTTCTTGATATTCTTCCGATTTTTCCAATAAAATTCGCGCAGCATTTTCGTAGCTAAATTCAACAAATTCTTCAACCTCGGGCATTGCAATAGGGGCAATAACTAGAGGACTAGCCAAAAGAGAGCGATATCTAGCAAGTTTTGCAGCATTAGGCTCTGTCGGCTTGTTACCCGCAAAAACTTGTTTGCCAGTCAAAAAGGCAGCCATGTCTAGACTGCTAAATTCAACCCGAAGGTCAGGTCCACTTGCAATCAATTTAACACAATCATGTAGGCGGCGGGCTTTATTAATAAAGCCAAATTGAGCCTTATTTATCACGTTAACCAAGCCATGCTCATCACCACCTAAATCATAAGGACTAATAAAGTTACTATCGACACGTGCACTTAATGCAACAAAATCCATACTTTGTAAATATTGATTAATTTGGTCGAATCCTTCAAAAGAAGCAAAAAAAGCATTAAAATATGTGGCCACGTAATTTTCAAACATATTGATAATCATATCACGTCGAATTTCTGCCCCTCTTAAAGCAATAAGTAATTTTTTTCGTTCCCTATTTACTACTTGTTCAAAATGTTTAGCCATTGGGCGTGTGCCAATTTGCTCAGCCTTACTTTTTGTTGGTTCGGCAACGGCATTTTTTAACAGTTCAATTCTATCAGGAACGATTTTTTTAATTGTGGATGCAGCGCCTAGAAAAGCAATTATAACTGATTTAACCGGAATTGCTTCGGTTGATCCATAATCAAACCTATCAGGCGTATCAAGCTCAACAGCTCTCAATATAGAAGCTATTTCAGCATCTATATTGACCTCTTCACTATCTGCTTTACGTGCTAATATTTTCAATGCATCAATGATTCTAGACTTCTTTAAACCACCACACCCCAAAATAGCATTAACGTATTTTTGAAGCACACCTGGTTGTGAGATATAACTCTTAAATCCAATTCTTTGCCCTATAAAAACTCGGTTTAGTACTTCTAAAGTTGCAATAAGATTAACTTCTGATTCAGAAATAATTCTTTGCAAGTTTATCAATATATTTCTGTTATTCTCTGTAGGGTATCTAATAAATTTATTCTCACCGAGTGCATTAGAAATCCCTGGCAAGAGAAGATTCAAACGATATATGAGAGGAAAAAATTCTTCTGGTTTGAATTCAATTTTAAATAGGCTAATTTCAAATGCCCTAATTTCACCAACAATTTTTGAAAGACCAGCACGTATTCTGTCTGAATACTGACCACCTGTATTATCCAGCGCATCACTATAATTACCACCCTTCATTATCACTTTTTCAAGAATACCGATTTCTCGTAGGTTTTGATAATCTTCAACCTCGCGAAGATCTTCGTATTCCACGTATGTTTCTTCACGAGAATCATCATTTCTAACTGCATCAACTCCAAATAAATCAAAATCATATGGGCCTGCTTTATTGCCTGAATTCACAGCAATAGCTAGGTTCCGCATATGGGTAACTTCATATGGAGTAGAAGGATTTGCCATGTCAAAATCAACCATAACGCCCGCTTTTAACCTGTCTCCTAGGTTTTTGGCCATTCCTCTGCAAACATTTGCTTCAGATGGGCTCATTGCTTTATTTATAATTCCATTTTTAAAACCAATACCAAGCGAAACGGCCAAGCCTAAACTTCCGAAAAAACCAATTCGGTCTGCTGATGGGCAAAGTGCACCACTACTGCCTGGAGTAGCCATCTCATCCCGACAAATTTGCCAGATGCCAACAGCATCGTACTGAGATGCTCCTTTAGCTGCTTTAATAATAGGAGAGTTCATTACCCGAAAGTGTAAAACTTGTTCATGATTTAAGGGTTGAAAAGTATCAGCTGGAGGAGCAAACAAAGAAAAGGCAAAAACAAATATTATAAAAAATATGGGCTTGATCATAAAAACTCGACAGAACCCTCTGCAAAATTCTCTGCCAAAGTATAAAAAGCTGGTGAATGAGGATATGAGATATGTTAGATAAGACTTAAGGATTTTAAGTATTACGATTAAGTTTATGACATCATTTTTAGACCTGATTCGCCGTTCCCCAAAAGCCA
>CANJXJ010000033.1 GCA_947478955.1 Alphaproteobacteria bacterium
GGATTTTCATTGATGTTTAGTGGGCGGATACAAAGGTAGGGTGGACAGATAGGTGGACGGATACCCCAGCCTTCAACCCCTCAGTTTTCCACAGTAGTGGACGGCTGGACGGCATTTTCAAAAGGGCTAGAAGAAAAAATATTATTGTAGATAGTAAATCGCAAATTATTAAGGCTTCTCTTTGAAATGGGAATTTTTAAATTTCTCTTCCAGGCGATCAAGCTGTTTTAGGCTTTCCTCAAAATGCTGTTCCACTAAGCTTTTCTCATGCTGGAATTGGTCAAACTGAGTGTTGGCATGCTTGATGGAATCATCATGAGCTATTTTACCTGCATGGGTTAAGATATCGCGTTCGCTTATGCGTAATATATCATCTAATTTGACAACCCAATCTTTCATATACATAGGACGACGATTTTTGGCTTACAGTTCTGCAAATTCTAGATAAACCGAGACAAGGCGATTAAGGATGTCTAGTTCTTCCTGGCTGAGGTAGTTTTTGGCAATTGCTACATCGGCACGTTTAGGTGTCTTACCCGAAAAGGTGGTTAAACCAATGAAGGGTTTTTTAGCATCAGCACGGCTGGCAATAATTTCTGCTGCAGTGTGTCCATGGGCTGCCCAATGCATTTTGTTTTGCACAACCTTAAAGAAATGTTGTGACACTTCAGTGTTTTGTTCGTAGTCAATACTGGTGGCGTAAATATCTAAAATCTTTTTCCAAAATACCTTTTCGGATGAACGTATGTCACGAATGCGTGCCAATAATTCATCAAAGTAATTGCCACTTCCAGCTTGCTTGAGGCGTTCATCATCCATAGTGAAACCTTTAATAAGATATTCACGTAACCGCTGTGTGGCCCAGATGCGAAACTGGATGCCTCGATGAGAGTTAACGCGGTACCCTACGGAAATAATGGCATCAAGATTGTAGTAATCAATTTCACGTTCAATACTACGATTGCCTTCATTTTGAACTGTTGCAAATTTTGCAACAGTTGCTAACGCTGATAATTCTCCCTCCGCAAAAAAATTAGAAATATGCCGTGAAATTGCAGATTTGTCTCTCTGGAAGAGTTCTGCTATTTGATTTAGGGAAAGCCAGACCGTCTCATTGACCAACTTAACGTCAATGCGCGTTAGGCCGTCTTCGGTTTGGTATAGTAACACGTCACCGTTGTTAGTTATGGAAGTTTCGGTCATTGATTTATCCCTTTATTTTTTAGAATGCTTTAAAATAGCTTGTGTAGCTTTCTCAACAGAGTCCCTAACTGGATCAATGTTTAAACGAGCATAGACGGCTGTGGATTGAGAACTTTTGTGCCCCAGTGATTGACCTATCATAAAGCTGTTAGCGCCTGTTATTGCTTGCCAACTTCCTAAAGTTCTTCTTAGATCGTGAATTCTTAAATCTTTTATGCCTGCGCGCTCCAGTATTCTTTTCCATCCCGATTTAGGCTCAACAAGGTGCCCTGTTGTCCCACTTCCTTCAAAAACCCATTTTTTCTGACCATATTTTTCAGCTCGACGTTTTAAAATATCAATGACTGTTTCGATTAGATGAACTCTTAAAGAATCACCATTTTTAGTTTCAGGTATTAACCATTCTCGTCGATCAAGATGAACATCTTCCCAACACATAGCAAGAACGTTAGATTTTCTTACTCCGGTAAAGAGAGAAATGTAGACATACTCACGAATAGCTTCATTTTCCTCCATATCCAAACTTTCAAAGAAACGAGGTAACTCATCTGGATGGAGGAATCTATCTCTTGATTTTTCCTTAAATTTCTTTATCCCTTGTGTTGGATTAGTACCCTCCCAACCCCATTCTATCGCTTTATTGTAAATTACCTTGATTCTTTCAAGTAGACGATTAGCTTGATACAGGCCGCTTTCTTTTCTGATTTTTTCATGGAGCAATTGGATTTCTTGCTTGGAGATATCAGATATCTTTCTTTTAAACCAATGTTTTAAAAATCTATTAACCTCCCTTTCATCATATTGCCAAGACTTTTTATAAATTTTACTGTATTTTTCCATGAATATTTCAAATGTTTCGCCAAAGGTTATTTCAGCTCGTATTTTTTTCTTTTCTTCATTTCTATTTTTTCCATCTATCATTTCCGCAATAACGCGTTGGGCTTCGTTACGAGCATTTTCGATACTCATTTCAGAGTATTTCCCCAAAGTGACTCTTACAGGCCTGCCATTACATTTGCGGTAAACCTTAAAGGATTTACTTCCATGCTCTGTTATCATCAATTCTAGCCCTCTAACTTTGGCATCATAAAAGTAAGAGCGCTTTCCCGTTTCTGGCATAATTAGGGTATCCAAAGCTTTTTTTGTAAAATTAAAACTTTTCTCTTGGTACATCCCTGTTCTCCCTTCATGCGGCCATCATTAACGAGCTTGTCACACTAGAATTTTATTTTTCCAGCGGTCTCTCTCGGGTATACCCTGGGTATACTTTAGAGGTGAAATTCGGTATACCCGTGTCAAATAACATTAAACTATGAATAGCCTATAAGCAAGGATTCATAAGGTTTTGTATGATTTTGTATAAAGAGATATAGCTAGAAAACAAGTGGCTGTTAACCACTGGGTCAGCGGTTCGAGTCCGTTCCGGGGAGCCATCTATTGAAGTATTTTTACTTCTGAGCCCACATGCTAGACGTCTCAATTTTCCTATGCAAATCATGGCACATCCCGTCCTTGCGAAGTCTGTAGGACTGTAGAAATCTAGTGAATATATTCGTATTGCTTGACTTTAACTGAATTCCTACGCCCTCTATGAGGGCTCAGGAATAATAGTGTTGAGCGGAGGAATACTCATGATGGCGGGTTTTTGCCTTTTAAAAAATAGATCCTATACCACTCTCTAATGCACAACCCTCAAGCTATTGCGCAAATGATGCAAAACTTTAGCAAGAGTTTCTGAAATTTCCTTACGGGGCACCACAATATCAACCATACCATGATCCAGCAAATACTCGGCACGCTGAAATCCTTCAGGCAATTTTTGACGAATTGTTTCCTCAATAACCCTAGCACCGGTGAAGCCAATAATAGCACCTGGTTCGGCCAGAGTAATGTCGCCTAACATTGCAAAGGACGCACTAACGCCGCCAGTTGTAGGGTCAGTCAACAACGTAATATAGGGCAGGCCTGCTTCTTTAACCATTTGGACAGCAATTGTTGTGCGTGGCATTTGCATCAACGACAAAATGCCTTCTTGCATACGCGCACCACCGGATGCGGTAATTGCCAATAGTGGACTATTGCTTCTTAACGCAAGTTCTGCAGCCTTCACCATCGCCTGACCAGCATAAAGCCCCATAGACCCACCCATAAAATCAAAATCAAAAATACACGCCACGATGTTGTGTCCTTTAACCTGGCCAAAAGCCACAAGCACGGAATCCTCGTTGCCGGTTTTGTGGCGATATTCTTTTAGCCTATCGGTATAACGCTTAGAGTCCTTAAATTTTAAGGGATCATGGATTGCCTTGGGAACGTCTTGAAGAGTATATAGTCCGTTATCAAAGAGATTATGTAAACGTTCCTTGGCAGAAATTCGCATATGCGCATCACAATGATGGCACACTCCAAGATTTGCCTTCAAGTCCCTATGAAATAGCATATGCTCACAACCGTTACACTTAGTCCATAGATTCTCTGGAACCTCAATTTTCTTGTTGATTAAAGCTTGAAGCTTGGGTTTTACAAAATTTGTTATCCAGTTCATAAAATTTTCCTATATAAAAATGGGGAAAAGATACCCTTTTCCCCACCCATTACACTTATAAAATTAAGTTTTTACCCTTATTCTGCAACTTCTACATCGTCAGCTTTTTTCTTCACAACCTTTTTAGGTTTCTCTGCATTATCTGGTTCTGCAGCAGCTTTTTTAGATTTTGCTTTGCTTAAAGCTGTTCCTAAAATATCACCAAGGGTAGCCCCGCTGTCAGATGAACCATATGTTGTTAATGCTTCTTTTTCTTCATCCATTTCACGAGCTTTAATTGACAAGCTCACCTTGCGTGATGATTTCTCAACAGCAGCAACTTTCGCATCAATTTTTTCACCTACCGCAAAACGGTCTGTACGTTGTTCACCGCGGTCTTTTGCAATATCAACTTTTTTGATGTATCCGCTCAACCCATTGGCAAGACTCACTTCCATGCCTCTGTCATCAATCGCTGTAATCGTGCAAGTTACAACCTCTCCCTTTTTAATAGAAGAAAATGCATCTGCCAAAGGATCACCAGTAACCTGCTTCACGCCAAGGCTGACGCGCTCTTTTTCAGGATCAATATCAAGAACCTTAACCTTTAGCATTTGACCTTTGGTAAATTGCTTTAGGGTTTCTTCCGTTGTTTCTTCCCAACCGATGTCATTAATATGAACCATTCCGTCAAGTTGTTCATTAATGCCCACAAATAATCCAAATTCAGTTACGTTCTTGATCATACCTTCAAATACACTACCAAGTGGGTGATCTTCCACCAATTTCTGCCATGGATTATCCATACATTGCTTTAGGCCAAGGCTGATACGACGTTTTGACAAATCAACAACTAGCACTTCCACTTCGACTTCTTGTCCAACAGTCAAAATTTTGCTTGGGTGAAGATTTTTCTTTGTCCAACTCATTTCAGTTACATAAATTAAGCCTTCAATCGCTGGCTGCAATTCAATAAATGCACCATAATCAGTGATGTTTGTTACTTTTCCAGTAACTCTTTGTCCGGCCTTGTATTGTAGGTCAATATTTTGCCATGGATCTGATTCAAGTTGCTTCATTCCTAGGGAAATACGTTGAGTATCTTTGTTATAACGAATCACTTGAACGTCAATTGTTTCACCAATTTTTAGGACTTCATTTGGATGATTAATACGACGCCATGAAATATCGGTCACATGCAGTAACCCATCAACCCCACCAAGGTCAATAAACGCACCGTAATCTGTGATATTTTTCACAACACCTGCAACCACTTGACCTTCAGAAAGGTTAGCAACCAGTTCAGTACGCGCTTCTGCTCTTGAATCTTCCAGCACAGAACGACGTGAAACAACGATGTTGCTGCGGCTCTTGTCCATTTTTAAAATCTTAAATGGCTGAACGATGTTCATTAGTGGTGCTAAGTCACGGATAGGGCGAATATCAACTTGGCTACCTGGCAAGAATGCAATCGCACCATCTAGATCAACCGCAAAACCACCTTTTACCCGGCCAAAGATTACGCCATTTACATGTCCGCCTGAATTTAATGCTTCTTCTAATGTATTCCAGGATGCTTCACGACGTGCTTTTTCAACGCTGAGCATAGCCTCACCATGACGGTCTTCCAAACGCTCAACATACACATCAATGCGATCACCAACTTTTGCTTCATGCATGCCTGCACGACCTGTAATTTCTTTTAATGGAACGCGACCTTCGGATTTCATTCCAATGTCGATTGTTGCCATATCATTATAAATGGTGATGATAGTACCTTTGACGACCTTACCTTCGAAGGTGCGGCTGTCTTGCATGAATTCGTTTAAAAGATCTGAAAAGTTTTCTTTGTTGGCTTGCATGAAATGTTCCTGGAGTGTGGCTCTAGATTGTTAAGTAACGAGCCGGCTAGAAGTTATAACTGTGCGAGATTATGCC
This sequence comes from Alphaproteobacteria bacterium, assembly GCA_947478955.1. Taxonomy (GTDB): domain Bacteria; phylum Pseudomonadota; class Alphaproteobacteria; order Paracaedibacterales; family CAITNM01; genus CAITNM01. Next base: position 5,666 of record CANJXJ010000033.1, read on the forward strand.
ATATATTCCCAAATATTCAAAGCTTTTTTGTAACCTTTAAATGTAGTTCTACATATTCCTATTTTAAGTAGCGGAAGGGAAAGACAAAATATTTTGAACAATTGTAATATTTTAACGATTTATTTAGAGGTTTTTTCTTATTCTTGCCCCACCCAGTTGAGGGTGGGAGTGGTTAGGGAGTATAGTTAAAGCACTTCATAAAACATGCATAGCTTCATTTTAATAAACGCTTAAAAAGAGACCTTATGGCAAAAATCATTTTTATTCCCGGCAATGGTGGCAGCACAACCCAAGACAATTGGTTTCCAAGCGTCAAAAAAGAATGTGAAAATCAAGGATTATCTGTGGTAGCAGCGCCCTTCCCTGACCCGGACTTAGCCCGTGAATCTATTTGGATTCCTTATTTGTTAAATGAATTAAAGGTGGATAGAAACTCAATCTTAGTAGGTCACTCATCAGGCGCAATTGCCCCTATGCGATTTGCTGAAAATAATCAAATATTGGGATCGGTATTAGTTGGTGCTTACCATACAGACCTCGGCATCGACGCAGAAAAACAATCAGGATATTTTAATGAGCCATGGGACTGGCAAAAAATAAAAGGAAACCAAAATTGGACGGTTTTATTCGCGTCCCAAGATGACCCTTGGATTCCAATCGATCAACCTCGCCACATTCACAGCAAACTTAAATGTGAATATCACGAATACACAAACCAGGGTCACTTTGGCGGCGATTACTTTAAAGAATTTTTTCCAGAACTTTCCCTAGCTATTATTCGTAACATTGAAATAAGGAAAATCACCCAATGATAAGAAGACTCTTTCCAATCATAAAAACAAGGAAACTAAAGGTGTTCCGCTTGATAGCTTGCTAAACTTGTCATAAGTAATAGAAACATCTCCCTTGTACTTTCAGCTTCGGCGAGAGAGTCAATTCTTAAGCCCATTCTAGAAAAAGGGAATTCCAGCAGCCCTGTAGCTGTACTATCAATATTGTATTCTTCAACGCCTTGCCACGCAGCTTCTAAATATGCTGCAGCTTGCTGATTAAGATCACCGCGTTGTCCATCAACAAGATCTTCATTCACAGCATCAATAGCTAGCGAATATGCATTATCTAGCCCTTCTTTAATTTGCCTAAATAATATGGCTCTTGGTGTAATGGGAGCTTCATTTGCAAGAAGATAGTCATGGTTATTATCAGCAGCCATTAGTAATGTTGATATAATCAATGCCAAAAACACATATAATATTCTCACCTTCAAATCGTTGGTTTTGACCTATGATCTTACTATATGTTTTTAAGTGTAAATAAAGCGTAAATTAACTAAAAACGATTACAACATCAACAAATTTAGGAGAAGCAATACCCACTTCTCCAAAATGGCTTTTAAAAATCTCGCATCCGCTGCTTCGCCAAAGATACGTAGGTTAAAATTAAAGTTTTTTAATAATTAACATGTAAAATACAAAATAAAACTATACTATGTATAAAGGTGGTTATATATGCATATTATTTACTTGTCAATATTATTTATATTAATTGGATGCACGCCTAATAAAGCAATAGACAAAAAGAATTTTGAGGAAATTATTCAGCAATCAACTTTTAGGGTTGATGTTAGCGCACCGAATCTTGATAAAAAGCATGAAACATCAACACTGCTTGTATCTTGCGTTGATTTTCGATTACGCGATGAAACAGATAAGCTAATGGAGAAACATCTTTTCCTTATGGATGATTACGATGAAATTGCTCTACCCGGTGCATCGCTAGCTCTTGTACAAACCAAGTATCCCCACTGGAACAAAACTCTTAAGGACCTCATTGGTCTTATCGAAAAACTACATCATATTAAACGCGTGATCTTTTTAGATCATCGTGGTTGTGGAGCTTACAATCTTTTGCAAGGAAAAGAACATGCAGCAACACCAGAAAAAGAAACCCATTCCCACAAGGCAGTTCTTGATAGGGCAAGAGAAATTTTGAAAAAAGATTTTCCAAAATTAAAAGTTTACACTTTACTGATGGGATTGGACGGGGTTGTTGAAAATATTCAATAGATGCCTGAAAGAATTATCCCCGTCACTAAGCAACGGGGATAATTATTACAACATCAATAAACTTAGAGGATTTTCAATATATCCCTTAAGGGCTTTCAAAAATCCTGCGCCAACTGCACCGTCTAAGGCCCTGTGATCAAGGGATAAGGTTAGGGTAACCATATTTGCCACCGCAACGCTTCCATCGCGCACAATAGCTCGCTGTTCCCCAGCACCAACCGCTAAAATACATGCTTGGGGTGGGTTAATGATTGCATCAAAATGTTTAATCCCATACATGCCAAGATTTGATATGGTAAAACTACCGCCTTGGTAAGCTTCTGGCGCCAATTTTCCAGCGCGTGCCTTTTCTGCTAGATCCTTCACTTCAAGGCTAATTTCGGTTAAAGATTTTAAATTTGCCGCTTTGACAACAGGCGTGACTAATCCTCCATCAATTGCCACAGCAACGCAAACATCAGCCTGATCATAACGACGCACATAATCCCCGTGGAATGTCACGTTTGCATCCGGTTCATCCATCAACGCTAATGCCACAGATCTTACCACAAAGTCATTAACTGATAATTTGGTTTTTGCATTAGGCATCGCATTTAATTTGGTTCTAAAGCTAAGTAATTCGTCTAATTCACAATCAACCGTTAGATAAAAGTGCGGAATCGTTTGTTTAGCTTCAGTTAATCGCTTGCCAATAGTTTTGCGCATTCCATTAAGCTTAATGTCTTCAAATCCACTAGCTGAAAAAGCTCGTGGGCTTGAGCCTTTTGTATTATTCGCATTTTCCACATCAGCTTTAACAATGCGCCCGTGAGGGCCTGACCCCTGAATAAGCTTTAAGTTAATGCCTTTATCTGCTGCTAGGCGTTTAGCGAGAGGGCTTGCAAAAACTCTTTCACCCTGGTTAGTGCTCTGATTTTGCATCTGAGGGACTGCTGCCATAATTTCAATTGGGGCTTCCGCCTTTGCTTGAGGCTGGACTTGAATAGTGGACTTTGTCACCGCAATCGTGATTGCTGACGCGTCTTCACCGTCTTCTAAAATCAAGGCAATAAGTTCATTAACCTTAACTGCATCAGTACCCGCTGGCACTACAATTTTACCTAGGCGTCCTTCATCAACCGCTTCTACTTCCATAGTTGCTTTGTCTGTTTCAATTTCAGCGATGACCTCACCTGCTTTAATTTTATCACCCTCGTTTTTCAACCACTTAACAAGGTTACCTTCGGTCATGGTCGGGCTTAAGGCAGGCATCAACACTTGAATTGGCATATTAGTCCTTATAACAAACAGTTTTTACAGCTTGGAGTATTTTTTGCACATTAGGTAGCGCTAATTTTTCCAAGTTCGCTGCATAGGGCAACGGCACATCTTCAGCACATACACGAATTGGTGGAGCATCCAAATAATCAAACGCCTCATCACATGCCAATGCACAAATTTCCGCTCCAATGCCGGCAAATGGCCAACCTTCTTCAATGGTCACCAAACGATTGGTTTTACGAATTGATTCCAAAATCGTTTCCGTATCGAGGGGACGAATCGTACGCAAATCTATAACTTCCGCATCAATGCCCATTTGGGACAATGCTTCTGCTGCTTCCAAAGCATGGCGCACACATATAGAGAATGCTATAATTGTTACATCAGCGCCTTCGCGTACAACGGCTGCTTTACCAAGTGGAACAATATGATCTTCATCATCAGGCACTTCAAAGCTTGAACCATAGATTAGTTCATTTTCTAAAAAGATCACGGGATTCGGATCACGAATTGCTGACTTTAAAAGCCCCTTTGCATCAGCCGCGCTATAAGGTGATACCACCTTAAGACCTGGGATGTGGGCATACCAACTCGCAAAACATTGGGAATGCTGTGCACCTACGCGCGATGCTGCACCATTAGGACCACGAAATACAATCGGACACCCCATCTGTCCACCTGACATATATAAGGTTTTCGCAGCAGAGTTAATAATATGGTCAATCGCCTGCATCGAAAAGTTAAAAGTCATAAACTCAACAACTGGTTTCAACCCCAAAAAGGCCGCTCCAACACCAATTCCGGCAAAACCATGCTCAGTAATTGGCGTGTCAATCACGCGATTTTCCCCAAATTCTTGCAAAAGCCCCTGGGTGACTTTATAAGCGCCTTGATATTCAGCGACTTCTTCCCCCATGACAAACACGTTATTATCCCGACGCATTTCCTCAGCCATGGCATCGCGCAACGCTTCACGCACAGTTAATGTTGCCATTTACGCCTCCACCAAAATATCGGTATAAAGCTCAGCCTCATCGGGCTCAGGGGAGGTTTGAGAAAACTCAACAACTTCTTTCATAATGTCTTTCACACGTGTCTCAATTTTTTCAAATTCGCCTTCTGATATTTTTTGAACAAGCCCAAGGTTGCGTACGCAATCAATAGGGTCGTGTAAGGTTTTTACCTCATCAACTTCTTCCTTAGAACGGTACTTCGCAGGATCCGACATGGAATGACCACGATAGCGATAGGTTTTAAAGTGTAGGAGGGCTGGCCCTTGACCTGAACGCGCATGGCCCAAAGCCCATTCAGCGGCTTCTCGAACCTGTATTAAATCCATTCCATTCACCACGCGCCCGGGTATCCCCCATGGTTCGCCTCGGTTTTCAAAATTTGGATTTGCGGTAGCCCTAGCAGTTGATGTGCCCATGCCGTATTCATTGTTCTCAATAACAAACACAACGGGGAGCTTCCACAGCGCTGCCATATTAAAGGTTTCGTACACTTGACCTTGGTTAGCTGCTCCATCACCAAGATAAACAGCGCATACGCCTTTATCTCCTTTATATTTATGAGCAAAAGCAAGACCTGCACCAATTGGCACCTGCGCTCCGACAATACCGTGACCGCCGTAAAAGCCCTTTTCACGACTGAACATATGCATAGAACCGCCCTTGCCTTTTGAATAGCCTCCCGCACGGCCAGTTAATTCCGCCATCACCCCACGAGGATCCATATCACAAGCTAACATATGCCCATGATCCCGGTATGAAGTAATCACCGTGTCCTGGGGTTGCATCGCCGATTGAATGCCAACCACAACTGCTTCTTGGCCAATATACAAATGGCAAAATCCGCCAATAAGCCCCATACCATAGAGCTGGGCTGAACGTTCCTCAAAACGGCGAATTAACACCATTTGTTCATACGCTTTTAAAAGAGAGATTTTATCAAAAAAGCCAAAGGGGTTCGTTTTTGTAACCATAGAGCTAGCCTGGAGGTTGCTCGACATGCACACCAAAAGTTTAAATTTTATCTTGATAGTATTACAAAATTTGACCACTTTTTGCAAGGTTTGGGCAATACGGAAATTACCAATCAGCTATCGGCTGCCCCAGTAAATCCCAAAGCAATTGCACCAACGTTAGCTGAATCGCCTGTCCATAACCTGTAGATATAGTCATTAAGGATAAGCAGACTTGCTGCAGCATAAGAATATGTCTGTAAAAATTGAAGATCTGCTTGGTGACGCAAATGTGCCAGTTCTTCAACCCCACAGCTCAGGCAACGCACTCGATTGAAAAGGCCTTTTGTTGACTCAAAAGCAGCACAGCCAATCGCATAAATCGCAATAGGTGGGCCTGTAACAGCTTGATCGGTAGCCACACCAACGTTGCAGCAAGCGCAATACTTAGGGCCCCTCGTACGCTTAGCTTATCATTATCATCGCCAGCCCTTACAGTTGCTAAGCAAAGCACGAACATTAAAGCAACGTACCGGATAAATATTTTAAGTATCATTTTATATTTATTAAAGATTTTCTATTGCCAAAAATCATCTAAAAACAAAAATATAAAAACTTCAACAACATTTTTAAAAATATAAAGCCTACAATCTAAATTAAAAAAACGCTAAAAAAGGTGAAATCCCCCCATTTTAAAAAAGAAGCCTCTAACGAATCATAGATTAGGTAAACGTCTACTGGCACTCAAACATGTTGGGATAGGATTCAAACCAATCGCTTTTCTTATATTGCCTGGCCAGAAGCCTCACTGACAATTTCTTATAAAAAGAAGCTAAGCTTGCTCCGTCAAGGTTATCGGCACAATTCTTGATTACAGCGCAAAATTAACAAAAATCACAGTGTCCAATAATTAAACCCTGCTGGTGGAGAGGTACGCCAAATTGCTTTTAAGTCAAAGATCCACCCCTGAGGTTTTAAAAATCGTCCAAAGTCAGCATTACTAAATTGGCAATATAAATCATGGGGTACCGCACCAACAACTCCGTCATAATGATTGTCTAAGGTTAAAACCGGCACAAGACTATAATTAAAAAACTTACTTGCTTCTTCCGCATCAGCGCAAGGATCGTGCACGTCAACCTGATGACCACGTTTTTTTAATGCTTCAATTAAATCAGTCACTTTGGTATTACGTAAATCAGGAACATTTTCTTTAAAGGTTAACCCCAGCACCAATAACCGTAAGGGGCGCCCTACCCGCTGGGTCATTAAATCAGCCAATTCATTAGCCATCGATTCATTAATAGCGCGACCTGCCAAAATCATTTGCGGCTCATGCCCCAACGCTTTTGAAGCCTGGGCTAAATAGTAGGGGTCAACCCCAATGCAGTGTCCACCAACAAGGCCTGGTGTGAATTTTAAAAAATTCCACTTAGTCGATGCAGCATCGAGCACATCATGAATGGAAAGATTCATCTTGGCAAAAATTAAGGAAATCTCGTTCATGAAGGCAATATTAATATCGCGCTGAGTGTTTTCAATAACCTTGGCGGCCTCTGCTGCCTTAATAGATTTTGCTATAAAAGTATTGTTGTTATTCATTTTTCCATAAATTTGCGCCAATTTCTGAGCAACATCTGGAGTTTGCGCAGCTACAACTTTGGTAATTTTTTCCACGGTGTGAATCTTATCACCAGGGTTAATCCGCTCAGGTGAATAACCAAGAAAGAAATCTTTTCCAGCCTTAAGTCCAGAAATATTTTCCAAAATTGGCCCGCAAAAATCTTCAGTCACCCCTGGATAAACTGTGCTCTCATAAACAATTATACTGCCCTTGGTAAGAATTTCCCCAAGGGTTGTTGAGGCTTTACGTAATGGATCAAGATCAGGTGTATTCGTAGCATCAACTGGTGTTGGAACCGTTACAATAAATACATCCGCCCCTAACATAGCACTGGGATCAGTTGAAACTTGCAGGGTACTTTTTTTTAAAATAGCCTCGTCCACTTCGCGAGTGCGATCATGACCTTCTTTAAGCTCACGCACCCGATGTTCTGAAATATCATAACCAATAACCGTATAGCTTTTTGACAAAGCCACTGCTAATGGCAAGCCTACATATCCAAGTCCAATAATTGCAATCTTAGTTTCCATTGTATTCCTTATACCATTCCACAAAGTACTTTAAGCCGTCATCAATATTGGTTTTAGGTGCAAATCCAAAATCACGACGGGTAGCTTCAATATCAGCAATTGTTTCCTTAACATCACCGGGCTGCATCGGCATAAATTCGCGCGCACCCTTTTTCCCTAAATGCTTTTCTAGCACCTCTATAAAATGTAACAATTCCTCTGCTTTGTCATTGCCAATATTGTACAAAGCATAAGGTAAATCTCCTTTTGGAGGATGACTTAAGCTACCCAAAATACCGCTCACAATATCATCAATATAGGTAAAATTCCGACGCATCTGGCCGTTATTGTACACAGGGATTGGCTGATTATCTAAAATAGCCTTGGTGAAAATAAATGCTGCCATATCAGGACGCCCCCAAGGGCCATAAACTGTAAAAAAACGTAACCCTGTTGAAGGAATACTGAACAAATGTGCATAGGCGTGCGTCATCAGCTCGCAGCACTTTTTAGTTGCAGCATATAAAGAAATTGGGCTGTCGGTGCGATCATCCACACTAAATGGCATTTTTGTATTCGCCCCGTAAACCGACGATGTGCTGGCATACACAAAATGCTTAATGCTGGGCAATGTTTTACATAGCTCTAACATGTTCAAGTGACCAGTTACATTTGAATCGACGTATGCGTGAGGATTTTGTAAAGAGTACCGCACCCCCGCTTGGGCCGCTAAATGCACAATATATTCAATTTCCGGATGTTTAATAGCCAAATTAGCTACAAGGTCTTTATTGCTAATATCTAGTTTATAAAATGTGAAATTCTCATAAACCTGTAATTGTTTTAGGCGTGCTTGCTTTAGGGCTGGATCATAATACTCATTAAGATTATCAATACCAACAACATATTCACCCTGCTTTAAAAGAGTAAGAGAAACATGAAAGCCAATAAAACCAGCACACCCGGTAACTAAGATCATTTTAAGTTTTTATTTTTTTTACCAACTCATATTGTCATGAAAAGCGCCACTGATCAATGTACCTACTTTTGAATATCACCAACTAATGACTCTCTAACCTTATTCCATGGAAATACAGGCCCGGGGTCAATTTTCCGTCCTGGAGCAATATCTTCATGCCCAACAACGCGGCCTAAAGGAATAGGGAATTTTGCCATCAGCGCTTTTAATAATTCCATAAGAGCATTAATTTGGGCGTCAGGAAACGGTGGCCATTCACCCGTTAAGGCGTACCCGGCATGATATCCCCCATTTTGCAATTCAATGCCAATGGAAAAATGATTCACGTTATCTTGGCCTTGCCAAGAACTGGGGCCAGCATGCCATGCACGTTTTTCATCGGCAACCAATTGATAAATTGTGCCACCCTCATCAATAGCATAGTGGCTACTTACTTCCCGTTCAGGGTCAGTCAAAATCTGTAATGCTTCTTCTATAGTTGCCACATCGGTGTAGTGCAGTACCACACAATCGATCACTGCCCCTGCAGGACGATCATTAAAATTAGGAGATGAGTAAGGAACAATTTTTAACACGGATACAAGCTGCCCCCTCTCAAGAAGATTCAATAATTTCAGTCAATTATCCCAATCACAGAAAGCTGCCCTCCACAGGAAGGCTCTTGGCGGTGACAAGAACGACGATAACTAAAGTACTGATCCTCTAAACTATATGTATTGAAAGGCAGCACAGCAGCATTCTTGATTTTTTGATTGTTCAAATCCTTCAACACATATCCACCTAAATCAAAAAGGTAGTGCTCCGAACGGGTTGAGGAAATGAAAAATTCGGGCGCTTTTGCTGCCTCAAAAACCTCTGGGCCAACTTCATAGCTAATCTGATGAATACATGGACCAATAACAGCATTAATATTCTCTTTCTTAGCACCCAGCTCTTGCATAGCATCAATGGTTGTTTTAACAATTCCAGCAACAGCACTGCGCCACCCGGCATGAACCGCTCCAACAACACGTGCGACCGGGTCAATCAATAAAATTGGGGCACAATCAGCAGTTTGAATAGCCAACAACAGCCCTCGGGTTTTGGTAACCATCGCATCCATCTGATGCCCATTGGGTGTATCAGCATCTACAATTAACACATCATTTTTATGAACCTGACGCAGAGTGACCATGCGATCTATACCCATAGCTTTACAAATGCGCCTGCGGTTTTCATCAATATTAGCATCCTCATCACCCTTATGAAGGCACGCGTTAAGGCTTGCATAAATTCCCGTGCTAACCCCGCCAGCTCGCCCAAAAAAACCATGCACTATTGTGGGATGATTTAATATTTCAGCAGTTTGGTAAGGAACTTTTCCCATAAAATTTACCAAGCAAAAACCTCAAGCACTTTGAAACGCTGCCCCATTTCAGTCGGCGCTACCAAACGCGTTGCCCCAGTGGTTAACCCAAACCGTTGTTCAGGAGAAGCAATACTGAGAAGTTTTTCAAGACGCTGTTCAATGCCCAGCCTTAACAAAAAATTTCCTTGAGGTTGAAACCGGTGATTCGGACAAATCCGGCGCAGGCTATGAAAGTCAACCTGATGGGATAAATCAGCAAACCCTAAGCTTTCTAACACACTAACCGGCTTGTGTTGAAAGAGCGCTTGCAAGGTATCACCAAAGCGTGATTCTGGTGAGGTGTCATCTCCGTAATCAATAATCACCCCCACCCCAGGAGTGAGATGACGTAAAATCTCGCGCATAATGTCCTCACCCATAGGGCAATTTTCTTTAATGCTATTAGGATTTCCAGGAGGTGAAAAAACAAGCGTGTTTTCCAATTCACTATAGCGAATCGTCCGCTCTTCAGGTCCCACAAACTGACGAATGGGAATTGTGTCAAAAAATTCATTAGCAATCACAAGGGTAAAACAGGCTCCCTTAGGCACTTCAAAAATATCTTTATACCAAAATATAAAAGGATACTCCGCCAAATTTTGTCGTTGTAAGTCATACAGGTATGGACAAATTTCTACGCAGCTTACGGTTAAGCTTTCGATAAAACCTTCTTGGCGTTGCCCTATGCGCAAAATATCTTGCATTAAGGTGCCACGGCCTGGCCCTAATTCAATAAGATGTACTGATGGAGGAGATCCCGCTTCTTGCCATTGGGCAATACACCAAAATGCCAGCATTTCCCCAAATAGCTGAGAAATCTCAGGGGCGGTAATAAAATCACCCTGGGCACCAATTACACTGTTATGTACATAGTACCCAAACTCATGATGATACAATCCAAGCTTTTGAGCCTGTTCTACGGTAACGGGGCCACTATTTCTGATGTGATCCTGCAAACACGAAGACGTAGCATAATCAGAAGAATGCTTAGCAAAAGCATGAGCGTACATAATATAACACCAACCCCTAACGTATGGGTGCCCAATTGCACAACCACCTCTTGTACTTTAAACGGTTCAACACTCAAGCGAAAGAGGGCATATAAACTTAAAAAGAAAGATCCAGTTAGCCCTTTGCACATTCTTAATTTGTGAGATTTTTTATACAATAAATTTAAGGCTAAAAATAAGACCAAGCCCTCTAAGACAGCTTCATAAATTTGGGTAGGATGGCGCGCCACCAATTGTTTGGGGAAAACCACGCCCCAGGGCAAGGCGGTTTCAACCCCAAACAACTCGGCATTAATGAAATTTGCTAATCGCCCAAAAAAGAGACCAATAGGCGAAATTAAAGCCATCAGGTCTGTAAGTTCATAAAAATCAATCTTGCGGCGTTTTGCATACATAAGCGCCATTATCACAACCCCTAAGCAACCACCGTGAAAGGACATACCCCCCTTCCACACTTGAAGAATTTCTACCGTGTGACTTAGATAGTAAATTGGATCATAGAACAGGGTGTGCCCAAGTCGTCCACCGATAACAATCCCTACAACTGCATAGGGCAAAAGATCATCAAACTGTTTGTGGGTAATCCCAAATTGGAATCGCTTAATCAGCCCATGGGCCCAGTGACAGGCCAATAAAATCCCCACCACATAGGCTATGCCATACCAATGCACCTTTAAAGGACCAATGGCAATGGCTACTGGATCAATGGCGGGGAAAGAAATCATTCAAGAATTCACGTGCTAAAGCTGTTCACCAAACTACCACATAACAGGTTCCACCCGTCAATAAGGACGAAAAAAACAATTTTAAACGGCATGGCAATAAGCATCGGCGGGAGCATCATCATCCCCATGCTCATCAAAATACTGGCAATCATCATATCAATAACCACAAAAGGCAAATAAATGAGAAAACCAATTTCAAACCCACGGCGCAGTTCACTAATCACAAAGGCAGGAATCAAAATGCGCAAGGGAACCTCTTTTGCTGATTTTAAATCCATTTCTTTGCCTAAGCGCATAAATAATTCTAAATCTTTTTCCCGAACGTTTTTGCGCATAAATTCATGTAACGGTGCGGTGATTTTTTCATAAGCTTGTTCGTAGGAAATTTTTTCTTCCATTAAAGGTGCGACCCCATCAGTGTAGGACTTATTAAAAATCGGCCCCATAATAAACAGGGTTAAAAAAAGCGCTAAACTAATCAGAATCATATTCGGTGGTGATTGTTGGGTTCCTAAGGCATTTCGCAAAAAAGAAAACACCACCACAATGCGGGTGAAAGAAGTCAACACCACAATAATAGAAGGAGCCAAGGTCAACAGCGCCATAAGTGCTGTCATCTGAATCATGCGGCCAATCAGGGTACCGCCCGTATCCCCCAAATTTAAGGTAAAACTATCAGCGCACAGGGGGGCCTGCATAAACAGTAATAATAATGCCCCAAGGCAGCATAAATTATTAATATGTACCCGTTTAAACCTGCCTTTAGACATGCTGGCGATCAAGTTCAGTAATTTCAACCGGCCGCGCTATGGGCGATGTATCAAGCAATATATCATTATGCGGCCCTTGTAACATCACGTACCGTAGCCCCCGGTGGGTAATACTTACAATACGTCGCTTATCATCAACAATAATGGGGGGCTCAATAATAATCCCTTGTTGGTTAGGGCTAAAGAATGGGGTGCTTGAAAGCCGCCCTGACTGATGTAAGTAACGAAGCACTAAAGCAAATAGACCAATCAGACCAAACACAACAAACAACGCTGCCACGACATTAAGCATAGTGCCATCACTTTAGGAACCCTGCTTTCATGCTAGCTTACATTTTTTTTAAAAAGCAATAGAGGGTTTTTGGAGAGCAAGTTGAATTTATCGGACGTGCCCCCACGCCTGTTTCTAGTTTTCCTCTGGCTTGACCAGAGGGATCCACAAAATTATAGACCTGGACCCTACGGTCAAGCCGTCGTGGAAACTAGAGCGGGATGATCAAGTCGTCGTGGAAACTAGGCGGGACGATCAAGTCGCCGTGGAGACTACGGAAAGAATAGCTCTCTAGTTTTCCTCTGGCTTGATCCCAGAACCCCTTTTTAGTTTTCCTCTGGCTTGACCTGAGGATCCAAGAACATAGATTATTCACTGAATTTCCGCGGGCTTTCAGCCCCCGCAATGACGAGTTATTCCTCATCATCGGCAACGCGCTCCATTTCTATTCACCTTCAACATCTATTTATTCATAACTTTTATTTAAAAATACAAAAACAATACATTTCTACAAATAAAGATTTAGAGAAGATTCATTATTTATTAATTATTATTTGAAATAATAATATTACTAAAACTTTACAACTTTATTCATAGGAGTATGAAATGAAAACTTTTCAAAGACTAACCCTAACATTTTTAACATCTTTAGCGCTGACTACTCAAATTAGCGCTACTTCCATGACCCTAGAAACACCTTCAGATATTATTGTGAGCGGTCAAGTTACCACTGGTACTCTTATTAAAACAGGTACTGCTAAACTCACGTTAACCACCGCAGATAACGTTATTGATACCGTCGATATTCAAAGGGGCACTGTAAGTATAAATAGTAGGGCCAGATTGAAATCAACCGTACCTACTGTTAATTTTAGCTCCAACGCCGACAATATATTTGAGGTCAACGCCGATGCTACTGCTCCTGTTGATGAAATAAATGTTACCTTGGGCATTAATGGTACTTTTAGCGTAGCTGGCTCGGAAGTAGCAACACTTGGCACATTGGGGGGCCCGTTCACCCTGAAAAAAGCAGGCACCGGAACCTTAATAAGTAGCACTAATATCAGCGGTAGCTCATCAAGCATTGATATAAATGAAGGTACAGTAAGTGTAGCAAGTGGTAATCATTTCCCTCTCGGTCTTAAGACTCTTTCAGGAGGAACACTTAACGTCACTGCAGATATTACAGAGCTACCAGCTCTTGTAGCTGCAGCATCAACAACTTCTGAGTTAATTGTTGATGATACCTTTACTGCAACCCAAGCTGCTCCAATCACCGGCTCGGGTACAGTAGACAAAACAGGACTAGGATCTTTAGTGCTTGCAGTAACGGGTAACACTGCACCTCTCACAGTAAGTGCGGGTACAGTAATGGTAGCTAATGCTACTCATTTCCCTACTAGCTCTACGACTCTTTCAGGAGGTAAACTTATCGTTTCTGCAGTTATTACAGTGCTACCTGCTCTTGTAGCTGCAGCATCAACAACTTCTGA
>CANJXJ010000034.1 GCA_947478955.1 Alphaproteobacteria bacterium
TGAGGCCTTCTTCGGAAAAATCAAAGAAAATAGAAGGATTGCGTTACGTGTTGATAAGCTTGATGTTACTTTCAATTCTTTCATAGCTCTTGCCTTGATCAAAAACCTAGTTTGTTAACAGTTCCTAAGCCCTTTAAATTCTGTACGCATATTTTCTATTGATTTGGATAGTGTAAAAGCAGGCGAAGAATCAACTTATCCATCAGCCATTTCTTTAGCCTTAGCAAGGTTTTCAGGAGCATCTCGTACATTAAAGCTAGGTGATATTTCAAAGAAAAATCCTGATCATTATCCATTTTGGTGCGCCATGCTATGGAGTTCCATGGGGGCTTATGTTGCTGAAACTGCCACAGTTTCATTTAATTCTAAACACGAAGGTGGGGTAAATCCTGTTTCTGAAGCATTTTTGGACAGTTGGAAACGTCTTGCAATGCTTAGCTCTCCCGCTATATTTGACGAAGTTCCAGTCGATGTTACTGATGCAGAAGAGTTTACAAGGGAGCGAGGCCTCTTCAGCGCAAGATTACCAACCCTAGGATCTTTACCCCTTGAACAAGCTGTTCGATTTTATATTTCCTCCATATATTACTATGGTCTAAGTTTACGTAATCTTAGCCAAGCAATGGGGCTTGAAATTCCTACGCACTTGGCAGATTACACCCCTGTTGAGTCATTAGAGGGCGCATATGGAGAAGTAATTCGCAATCTCATTATCAACGCTTGTGACCCTGTAGCTTTCCAAGCAATATATGCGGGTATTGACCCAACGATAGCGCAAAAATTAACATTTTTATTTAATGGAGAAGCTGTTGTTAATGTCTGGAAAATGACTGGGTTGTCCGGGCTTTCCGATTGTTTACCCGGGTATGCGGAAAGAAAAGCGGAAAAAGAAATTGCGCTCTCAGCTGCTATTACAAAAATGCTAGCAGCAGCTCCTTCTGAAGAAGCTCGACAGAAAGACTTAGCAGAACGTAAAGCAAGGCGCGATAGAAAAAATGGAGTAGTGAAACCTGTTAGTGCAGGTGCCTCTGATACACCTGCTGTCGATACAGCTGAAGCAGAAGCAAAGGCCAAAGAAAAGGCCGCTGCTAAAGCAAAAAAAAGAGAAGCAAGGACAAAAGCAAAGGCGGCCGCTGATGCCGCTGCTGAAGAAGCTCGACAGAAAAAACTAGAAGAACGTAAAGCACGGCGTGATGCAAACGCAATGAAACCTGCTAGAACAGATGCCTCTGATCCTTTAAGTGATCAGAGTGAAAGCGAACCGGATGATGGTGGGGTTTCGGTAGTTTCTACTGGCGTGGCTTCTCCTGTTGTGACTTCTCTTGCACCAACACATCTTATTCCTGGCCAAACGTACAAAGATATTGCAGCTGCTAGCGTCCTAGAGGAAGAAAGAAGAAAAGCCGCTGCTGCATTGGAAAGACAACAAGCTGAAGAAGCTGCAAAGCGTCAAGCTGAGGAAGAGGCCGCTGCTGTATTGGAAAGACAACAAGCTGAAGAAGCTGCAAAGCGTCAAGCTGAGGAAGAGGCCGCTGCTGTATTGAAAAGGCAACAAGCTGAAGAAGAAGCTAAACGCAAAGCAGCTGAAGCTACCACTCCTCCAGCTGGTGCAACAACGCCCCCTAAAAAAGTGTTTTCAGCAGCAGCAAAAGAGTTTGTGCCTAAACCCAAATAGTGCGGGAATAACAATTAAAAAGGGTAAGAGGCCACTTACCCTTCTTTACCTATACTTTTAGATTTGTACTCAATTTAAGAAACATGGTTTATATTAACATCATTAAAAGGCTGAGGGGTTTATGATGCATTTACAATATGAAAATATGCGCAAAAACTTGCAGGAACAATTTTATGTGAATGTTCCGTTCCCCATTTCGAGGGGCGTCATTGATGATGCCATTCCCATAAACCAGGGAATGCTATTTTTATGCTTGCAAGTAACGTTGAAAAAATGATGAATACCACAGAACTTTCCCCGGGGTGGCATGACGTTATTCAATTAGATAAAACCTTAATCGGAAAACCGTATGCGCGTTGGGCGATTGTTGCCTTTATTGAAGCGCATGATGTTGAGGCGCTACCCCGATCAGAAACCCATAAGTGGTATTAACCCAGGGCCTACGCATAAAAACCCCTTGTCATTCCCGCGGAGGCGGGAATCCAGTTGGTGTACCTGCAAGAATGAATGCCTGGGCCACCTGTCGGTAAGGGCACCTGAAGTCTCTAATGTTTTGTTACGCTGGATCCCCGCCTCCGCGGGGATGACATAGGAGAAGTGCAGTTTTTCTCAATTAAAATTTTTCATGAGGTAGCACTCGGTATTAACCTCTGAGGCATTTACAGCAGATCCTTCAGTCTCTACTTTGAAAGAAATCTTTATGCATGGCTGATAAATTATTATGGATTTGAACAAAATACTTCGTCGGTTGCTATGTGCAATTCCTTTTTTATGTACCTTTTGTACTCCCCGAGAAGTAAGTCAAAAAGAGGTAGACGAGAAGGTCTATAAAGGCCAATGCTATTGCGGGGGAATCCACTTCGAAGCTAAAGAAGAGCCGCTGTTTACACAGTATTGCCATTGTAATAAATGTCGTAACATAGCGAGTGATTCAAAAAATCCAGCAGATAAAAAAGGCTATAATTTTACTGCTGCTTATCTAACCAAAAATTTTACAATCACCAAAGGGCAAGGCGAATTAACATTTATAGTTAGTAACAGTTCGCGTCTTTATTTGTGTTCCCACTGCAAATCCCTTATTTATGGAATTTCACAAGATCCAGAAAAGCAGGGTGGTATTGGTATAAATGCAACTAATTTTCAATTTGCTGAAGGCATTCGACCACCTAGCTTTGAGCCGGTTCGACATATCTGGTATCCCAATCGAACGGTTGATTTTGATGATAAACTGCCAAAATTTAAAGATGCTCCTACGGAACAATTTGGCACAGGGGAACTGGTTCAATAGCTAATCACCGCTTGAGTCATCGCCAAATTTCTTACTGCAGTAATAATATGTGAGGATCAGACAACCACACCAATGGCGGAACCATGCTTGCGCAGCAGTTTCTTCATATCTATTCCTCTGACGAATATCAGAAACAGAGCGTCCTGCATCCCTAAGAAATACAGGTTGGACAGTAACTACCTCACTTGGCTCAATATCATTTAGTTGTTGAGGCTGGGTTAAATTTCCTAGGTTACTACCAAGTTGATAAGGGGATGCAGCATTCCTTTCTGGAAAAGGTGTAGCATCTGCTGCATTCACCGCGGTATACAAAACAAACGTGGTCAGAAATCCTAATATAATTTTTATCAACTTAATGCTCATTTTTAAAAAATGTTGTACAAGAACATCGTAACCAAAATAAAAAACAATGTAAAACTATGCTGAGTCTTCGCAATGATGGTTGTATGAAGCTGCTATAACGAGACCGCGCACCAATCCCATTTTCATCACGAGACCACAAAGTGGTAGTTGGTGATACAGTGATTAGTACACACCGGTAAAGGAATTTAATTATTCGTCTGCAAATTTTTGTTCAGTTAAAAGAGACTTCGCTTTTGCAATGGCCCCAGGAGTTGGCGCGCTACTAGAGGCTACGAATGCTACTGTGCTGCCTTCACCTAGATATTCCCAGCATGATCTTGCTGCGGCAGCTTCTACCGTGAAATATGTTAAACAAATTAAAAGGTAAATTTTGAAAAATTTCATCATTATCAACTATAAAAATCGCATTGTTGCTTAAGATATAGGGGGGTCCAATGGCATTTTCAAGAAAAAATAAAGACCGCTCTACCCCGTAGCCAATATCATTTCTTGCCAGGCATTTTCATCGATCACTTCAACGCCCAATGCCGAGGCTGCTTTAAGTTTTTGACCTGCATCCTTTCCAGCAACCACAAAGGTGGTTTGGGCTGATACGGCACTGCCTACTTTTGCCCCAAGTTTTTCAGCCTGGGCTTTGGCTTCACTGCGGCTTATCAGTTCCAAGCTTCCTGTAAATACAATAGTTTTTCCACTTAATGGCAGGTTATCAGCCACCGTGTACGCTAATACAGTTATGTGTTTCAATAACCCTTCAACCATTTGCACATTATGTTTTTGTTGGAAAAAATCAATAATGTCTCGTGCCATGCCGTGGCCGATTCCTTCAATGGGCATGAGTTCCTTTTGAACCATTGCATCATTTTGATGGGCGTTCAAAATTGTTTCTAAAAAGCGCTCAAACACAGTGAAGTGCTTTGCTAATAATTTTGCGGTCGTTTGACCAATTTGGGGAATCCCCAACGCATAGATCAATTTATCTAGAGACAGAACCCGAACCTTATTAATAGCATCCCATAAATTCTGTGCTGATTGCTTGCCCCAACCCTCCCAGGTTTCCAAGGGCTCCTTGAAATTCTTGTTTCGTTCTTCAAGCGTGAAAATATCAACCGGCGTTGTGATTAAGTTTAGTGCATAAAACCTGGCAATGTGTTTTTCTCCCAAACCATCAATGTTTAGGGCATCCCGACTAACAAAGTGAATCAACCGTTGGATAGCTTGGTCTTCACAGCCAAAGCCGTTTAAACAACGCTTGGCAATTTGCCCCGGCGTTTGATAGAGGGTTGAATGACAGCACGGGCAGTTTTCAGTAAAACTATAAACTTGGGAATTGCTTGGGCGTTTATTGGTATTCACCCGTACTACCTGGGGAATAACATCTCCGGCTCGCTGTACAATCACGCTGTCTTTAATTCTAATATCTTTGCGGCGAATTTCTTCTTCGTTATGCAATGTGGCGCGGCTCACGGTTACGCCTCCTACAATGACAGGCTGCAAAACTGCAACGGGCGTTATAACGCCTGTACGTCCTACTTGTAAAATAATGTCATCAACAACGGTTTCGGCTTGTTGGGCGGCAAATTTAAAAGCGATTGAATGACGTGGGGCTCGGCCTACAACCCCTAGCCTTTCTTGTAACCTTAGATCATTAACTTTATAAACCAATCCATCAATTTCGTAAGGCAGGGTTTCTCTGACAGTTTGCATGGTTTGGTAAACCTGAATCATTTCATCAAAGGTGCTGCATAACTTGTGATAAGGGTTCACTACAAACCCCCAGGTTTGCAATTTTTGCAACAGTTCATCCTGCGTTTGGGCCAAATTTCCCTCTAAACTTTGGGCATAATAGGCAAAAAAATGAATAGGGCGAGAGGCGGTAATTGTTGAATCTAGCTGACGTAAGGATCCAGCTGCGGCATTGCGAGGGTTGGCAAATGGTTGTTCATTTTGCTGTAGACGTGATGCATTCAAGGCATCAAAATCAGCAATTTTCATGTACACTTCACCGCGAATCTCAAGGCTTTTTGGAACATCATCTCCGGAAAGTCTTAAGGGGAGATCACGCACCGTACGCAAATTAGCAGTAATATTCTCACCTTCTTGGCCATCACCCCGGGTAGCACCTAATACAAACTGCCCGTCTTGATAATGCAGGCTTGCCGATAGACCATCAATTTTTGGTTCAGCGACCATCGGAATTAAAACATCCTCAGGCATTTTTAAAAAACGCCGTAGTTTTTTTCCAAAATCAACAAATTCTTTTTCATTAAAAACGTTGTCTAGGGAAAGCAATGGCTTGCGGTGTTTGACTTTATCAAATGCAGACGATAGGGGTGATCCGATGCGATGACTTGGGCTATCAAGCCGTCTCAGATCAGGAAATAGGGCTTCTAATTCTTGATTTTGCCGCCGTAGGGCATCATATTGTTCATCAGTAATTTCAGGATTTGCTAGGGTAAAATACCGGTAATCATGGTGGGCAATTAGCTTTGCTAAACGTTCTAATTCTTTTGCTGCCTGTGCACGATCCACTTAGAAATACCTATTCATTATCTTACTTGGGCATAATACGCTGGGCAAATTTTACGGGCAAGAGTTAAACAACCTTCTTTAAATGCTCGGGCACTACATCATTTTGAATCAGGCCTTCGTAAGGCTGTTCCTTGGTGAACCATTCATAGGTTCCTTCTCTAACTAATAAAATTCCTGGTAGGGTATGCTTGTTATAGTTGCTAGCAAGCGCGTGTTGATACGCTCCTGTTACAAACATAATAAGGATGTCACCAGGTTGGCATTTGGGAAGGGATATTCTTTGAATCAGAACATCGCCCGTTTCACAGCATTTGCCAACAATTTTGTATTCTTGTGTAGGTCCTTCCCAGTTCATTTTATTGCCAATCACAGCACTGTACTGGGATTGATAAAGGGATGGCCTCAGATTGTCAGACATCCCTCCATTAACAGCGGCATAAAGAAGGTCGGAACCGTAATCTTTAATATGGCCTATCTTATATAGAGTACATCCAGCTGCGGCAATAATTGAGCGCCCGGGTTCAACCATTAGTGTAGGAAGTTTAAGATTGTTAAGCTGATATTCTTCACAAATTTGGCCACATAATTCTTGAATGAACCTATCAATTGTAAGGGAGGTATCGTTAATGGTGTAGGGCGTTCCAAGTCCTCCGCCTATATTTAAAACTTCCACTTCAATGCCTTTATCATTTAAAAATTTGATATAGGCAACGATCTTTTTAATGGCTTGCTTATAGGTTACAAAATCAAAAACCTGAGAACCCAGATGAAAATGGATTCCCTTGAAATGCGTAAAATGACTTTTAAAAGCTGTTTCAATAAGTGCAGCAGTTAATGGATCATCAATGTCTAAACCAAATTTAGAGTCTTTAACCCCTGTTGCTATATAAGCGTGCGTATCTACTTCAACCACAGGATTAATCCGAAACATCACATTGGTTGTGGTGGCTTGAATTTCAGAAATTTTTAAAATGTCATCAAGTTCACAAGCATTATCAACCATAATACACTGGATTTTTGCTTGAATTGCTTTTGCAAGTTCAGTGTGCGATTTATTGTTCCCATGGAAAATAATTTTTGTTAGCGGAAAGTCAGCTTTTTGGGCGATAAAAAGTTCACCTTCAGAACAGACATCTAAACCCATTCCTTCTTGGTTAAGTAAGTAGCACATTCCTAAATTCAAAAAGGCTTTTGATGCATAAAAAATCTCACTTTTACCGGGATAGTAAGTACTAAGTGCGCTTTGATAAGCCTTAATATTTTTTCGAATAGCATCTTCATTTAGTACATATAGGGGCCTGTCGCTTAATTTCGCTAAATCAACTAGATCAACCGAATTTATGGTTAAATGATTTTTTTCATTAACAGAAAATCCCCCAAGAGATTCTAAAAAACGATGGCCATGTTTCATATGTTTGCTCGAATGTTTACGGTTACTAGTAACAGTTGGTGGAGAAAACCCATATGGACCCTACGATCAAGTCGTAGGGAAACTAAAGAAGATTACCATCCATAGTTTTCCTGTCGTAGGGAAACTAGAAGGAAAATCAGGAGTTTTCCTCTGGCTTGACCAGAGGATCCACAAATAAAAAAACTTAGAGCAGTGAAACTTACATACTGCGTAATCAAGTAAATTGTCAAACACCTGCGTCACCTAATAATTGTTGATGAAGCATTTGCACCATCGTTACTGCCTTATCTTTATGCACTAACACACTGATGCTTGAATTACTGGCCCCATAGCAGACAAGCCTAATGGGGTATGATTCAATAATGCCCAGTGTTTTTTGAATAATGCCCGGAATAGTTAAACTTGTACCAACAATCGCCAGAAGGGTTAAATCTTCCTCGATAACTACTTCCGCAAATTCCATGAGTTCATCTAGCAATGCTTGGTTTGAAATGAAGGGATTAACCGCATGCGATCCAACACTTGTAATATCAATGGTTAAAGCGACGCTGACTTCACTGGTGGTAATCAAATCAACACTGATTTTATTTCGAGCGAGGATGCTAAAAATGGTCGCCAAAAATCCATAGGCATTTAACATCTTAAGGCTTTTAATCGTTACCAGAAGTTGGCCCTGCCGCATGGTGATAGCGCTAATGGTGGGGGTGGCATTTTGGCGCTCAGTCACTGTTACAATTGTACCTGGTTTGTCCGGCTCAAAGGTAGATAAAATACGTACAGGTATTTGCCCTCTTATGCAGGGTTCCAAGGTGGCAGGATGAAGAATTTTTGCTCCAAAATTTGCCATTTCAGCCATCTCTTGAAAGCTAAGTTCAGGAATCAAATGGGCTGACGGTACGATGCGGGGATCCATGGTGTAGACGCCTGGTACATCTGTGTAAATTAATAGCTCATCAGTATTCAGGCATTCTGCTAAGAGCGCTGCGCTATAATCGCTTCCGCCGCGCCCCAATGTGGTTGTCCGTCCATCGGATGTGCTCCCAATAAAACCTTGTGTAATACATAACCCTGTGGGGAAATGCGTCATTTGATGTTTGGTAGCAGTAAGGTCTACCACGGCCTTGCCAAAATGGTCGTTTGTTATAAGAAATTTGCGAATATCTACATGGGTTACCTCTAACCCTTGTGAGACAAGATAAGCCTGAACAATCAGGGACGATAAATCTTCACCTTGTGATAAGGCGAAGTCTATCATCTGGGGAGAACTCAAATCCCGTATATTATTTAGGCGGCGGACAGCTTGCACAATTTGATCTTGCACAGGCAAAATTAGTTCCTCTGCCAGATTAAAGTGAATATCTTGAATTTTTTGAAGTAGGGCTGCACGTGTAGTTTCTGGAGATTTGCATAGCTCAACCAATAGGTTGGTCACCCCTCCAACCGCGCTAACTACCACAACCCTGATAGTGGTATTCGAGGTTAAAATGTGCCCAATTTGACGGATAGCATTTGCTGTTTTGACACTTGTTCCACCGAACTTTGCAATACTATTACGGGCCATGTCTGTCTCCACGAGAGCTTAAAATGCTTTACGCATATCCTGCTATCCTAACTTCTTAAAAGTCAGGTGTCAGCCCTTATTTTTTGTATAAAAATAGGTTTATTACCCCGGGTATCCGTACCAATAAATGGCTACAAATAGGAACAGCCAAACCACATCCACAAAGTGCCAGTACCACGCAGCAGCTTCAAAGCCAACGTGGTGGTCAGGCTTAAATTCTCCGCGGGTATTGCGAATCAGGCATACGAATAAAAAGATCGTGCCAATTAATACATGCGCTCCATGAAAGCCGGTTGCCATGTAAAAGTTTGAAGGATAGATGCCATCTTTAAAGGCAAAGGCCGCATGGGCATATTCAACCCCTTGAACCAGGGAAAATGTCACCCCCAGTATAATGGTAATCAACAAAGCCTGGGTGACTTTTGAAAAATGTCCTTCAAGTAATTCATGGTGCGCCCAAGTTAAGGTGGTTCCAGATAGTAATAACAACAAGGTATTAAGGTAGGGCAAATGCATAGGGTCAAAAGGAATAATCCCTTTGGGTGGCCACTGAAATGCAGCGTGACCAGCTACATTAAGGCTAGAATGAAAATAGCCCCAAAAGAACGCGGCAAATAACATAACTTCTGATGCAATAAAAAGGGCCATGCCAATTTTTAACCCTTTTTGCACTGCGATTGTGTGAACACCGGCAGTATTGCCTTCTTTAAGGACGTCTTTCCACCATCCGAAGAAGCAAGCAAGCAATAGCAACAAGCCGATTGTGAACACCCAGTGGTCAATATGGTGCATAAATAAAATGGCACCCACGGCTGTAACCAATACTGCCAATGACGATGCTAGCGGCCATGGACTTGGATCAACCAGGTGGTAGGGATGGTTTTTGATATCGCTCATGTAATAATTTTAACAGATCTTTTGTAGATTTTACCATCAATCTGTTAACGCAATGTTTAAGAATAATAGAAACGCTCCCTGTATGACTCTATTCGTCATCACGAAGAGCGCTTTAGCGCAACGTGGTGATTCAGTTCTATAGAATCTACTCACTGGATTGCCACACCCACTTTGTGGGTTCGTGGGGGAATCTTAATGGGCGTATCCTCGAATGAAAATTTTGGCCCGTATACGCAGGGATATAACATGTTTTGTTAAACAAACATTACAAATCAGCCAATGCTTCCTTAAGGATATTAAAGGTCAAAAGCTCGGGCAGCACTTTGTGGCTTCCATCGGGATACAGCAACACATACAGTGGCACACTACTGCGGCCATACTGTTCTAAAGCTTTTGTAATGGCTGGATCATAAGTGGTCCAGTCCGCTTTGACCAACTGCACGTTTTTGTCTTTAAACAGTTTATGTGCGTTAGAAGTATTAAGCACCAGGCGTTTATTCACTTGGCACGTGATGCACCACTTGGCGGTGAAATCAATAAGCACGGGTGATTGTTTTCGTAAATCTTCAACAGTGGTTGGGGTATATGCTACCCAAGGGTCTTGAGCAGCTAGCTCAATAGGTTTAGTAGCATATACATATGCAGCACTAACTAAACCAAGTGCAATAACTGTTGCGAATAACCTAAGGTACGGCGCTCGATTAATCGCCCCCCAATATCCATAAATCCAACAGGCAATGCTGATCGCAAGCAGAGCAACCAAAACATTTAAAAATACAGCGATAGCGACCTGATCAGCTAGTACATGCATAAGCCACAGCACAGATGCTGCCATTCCAAAACCTAAAATGGTTTTAAAGGTATTCATCCATCCCCCGGGTTTGGGCAAAAATTTAGCAGTTTTAGGATTAAGACAAATTAACAGATAGGGGGCTGATAGCCCAAAAGCCAGGCCGGTAAATATAGCAAAGCCATGGGTAGGGCTTTGGGTTAAAGCAAACCCGACCGATGCTCCCATAAAAGGTGCAGAACAGGGGGTTGCTACAATACAAGCTAACACTCCATGGAAAAAACTTCCTATAAGTGTTGAGGAATCTCCGCCTTTTGCTGACAGCTTTGTAAGTGATGTACCTATTTCAAATACCCCAAATAGATTCAAGGAAAATGCAAAAAAAACAAATATAAGGGCAGTTACAACCGTTGGTGATTGCAATTGAAAGCCCCACCCAACTTGGTGTCCGGCCGCCCGAAAGGCTAGTAACATTCCAGCTAAAATCCAAAAGCTAACAACTGTCCCAAGGGTGAAACACACCCCACTGGCCCGTAACTTTTTAGGTTCTGCATGTTGTTGGGTAATGGTCATAATTTTTAATGATAAAATTGGCAGTACGCAAGGCATAAGGTTTAAAATGACGCCGCCCATAAGGGCAAAAATAAACATTAGTGCCATGTGAAAACTAAAAAAGCCTAACGCGGTATGAGGTTTTGGAAGTGCGTTCCATTCTTTGGTTTCAATAAATTTCAGATTTTTGGTGGTATGTTCAGGGGTGCAAAGTTTATCGCATACGGTGTAATTAATATCGACTTTTAAACCGTTAATATTTGCAGAGTCTTCTAGTGTAAAAGTGCCATGAACATAAATTTTTCCTTCATAACCGGGGAAAGTTTGACCATGTAAACTAAGGGTTTCAAGGGGGGGCCACTTGATATGATCAAGCGATACACCAGCGGGTAAATGCCATTTCACAATGGTGGGGGAATCTTCGTTATCTGGCCCATAAATATGCGCATGGGTTGGCACATCAAAAACCAGCACAAAAGGGATATCTTTCTTATGGTGATTTTGAGGTGCTAACAGCAGTACATTCACCGTATTCGCCATGAGGGCTGTTAGGGTGAAAAACATAAATACAAGAGAACGAAGCCACATGATATTCAATCAGATTTACAACGAATGCTTATATGGTACACCAGAATACTTGAAGATTCTATTAAAGGATAAAAGTGAAAAAGAGATTTCCAATAAATGCACTGGCTTCATTACGGTAAAGTAATTTTACTTAAAACAGCTCCTAAAATTTAATATCTATTTTGAGACTTGTCATGTAGCTTTTTTGGGATCTGTCGCATCTGTTTGAATCAAGTAAAGTCTGTTAGATTTTTGAGTTGAAAGAGGATGCGATGATGCTAAAATTATCACGAGAATTATTACCAAAGACTTTCTGCAGAGAGCAAGAAGAGATGCAGCAGCTGCGAGGGCTTTTTTCAAGAAAGTGATTAAGCATAACGGTAGACCAGGAAAGGTAACGGTTGATAAGAGCGGCAGTAACAAAGCCGCCTTGGACTATTGAAATCAGGGTCTTTTAGAAAACGAAAAAATAGAAATTAGACAGATCAAATATCTCAATAATATTGTCGAGCAAGACCATCGGTTTATTAAGAAACGAACGAGACCCACTTTAGGTTTCAAGTGTTTTCACTCAGCCCAAGCGACAATCGCAGGGATAGAAAGTGTAAGGATGATACAAAAAGGACAAATTACAGGACAAACCAAAAATCAATCATCGTTTAGAAACTTTGCAAATCTAATGGCGGCTTAGCATGCCTGTGATTTAGTCATTTTTGAAAAAGCTGAGTCCCCCTAAACAGATGCGACAGAGCCAAAATTTCAGTTACCTTTAAGCAACTAGGCGAAAATCAATTTTTTGTGTCATAGGGGCTTCCTTAAAAAGTTTCGTCAGAGCAGCGCCACCAATTACTGCAACAGTTGCAACATAGATAACAACTCCCACTAAACTACCACCCATAAGTTGGGTTAATGTGCTGGTAATCATAGGGGTAAGTCCTGCAAAAACGCTAATGCCTGCAGAAAATGCAAACCCAGACAGGCGTCCTCTAAGTAATACGGGTACCTGATATGAACTTAAAGGATGTACAACCGAATACGCCATCGCAGCTGGTATGATCGTCAAGAGCTGAAAAATTGCAAAGTACTGGTCATGCAAAAGGTTGAACGCAGGGTATATAAGCAATAGCTGCACTAAACAGGAAGTTAATATTGTACGTTGTAATCCTACCCGATCGCTTAACCAGCCAAAAATTGCTGTGCATACGTTATGGGCTATAACAGCCAGCACGGTCATTTTTGCTGCGGTATGCAGAGGAATACCTAAAATTTTTGTCATATAAAAAGAGGTATAGCTAAGGGGGATCCAGATAAATACTCCAGCAACAGCACCTACACAAAAAGCACGATACACAAAGGTGCGATGCTGGGGACTTAAAAGCTTAAAATTAAGGCCGGAATCCGTTTGAGTTTCAGTCTTAAATTCCGGGCTTTCAGCGACAAAACTACGTAAATAGTAAGCAACAACACCTAAGCAAGCTGCAGCTATAAAGGGGGCTCTCCATGCCCACTCAGGCATTCCAGGGCGAGTGACAATGGTTACACAAGCGATGGCTAAAAGGCTACCCATTCCAGCGGCGGAGTTATACAGTCCAGCAACTGTTCCTGCTCTTTTCCATCCATAACTTTCAATAAGAAGAACGCCGCCATTGGTGAATTCTCCACCTACACACATTCCTTGGATAATTCTGCAGGCAATCAAGGCGATAGGTGCTGCAATTCCAACTGATGCATAGGTAGGCAAAAGACCAATGCACAAGGTTGGAACGGCCATCCCCAGTACTGAAAACATAAGACTCTTACGCCTTCCATGAAGATCAGCCATGCGTCCAAAAATATATCCCCCCAGTGGGCGTGCTAAAAATCCAATGGCGAAAAAGAAACCACTGATAACTGCATCATGTACAGGGCCTATCGACGGATAGAATTTTGGGGCAAGAATAAAACTAAAATGGGCAAAAATAAAAAAATCAAAATATTCAAGAAGATTCCCGCACATTAAAGCGGCTAATAGGTGTTTAGGTGGCTTTGTCATAATTTTACCTTTTTACAAAGATTAGGTATATGCCCACAGTATGTAACGTATGCAAAAAATGATCAATAGATTTGAAAAAAAGTATGTGCACTTTTAGGAAAATTTTTATAAAAATTTAGTGTTGAGCCTTTAAGGATGTGAAATTGATGCATTGTTATCAATGGGGGCTGGGACGCGGCGTGCTCCCTTTGGTGAACGGTGTGTTGCCGCAGTTGGGGTATGGTGTGCGGCATTTGGTGCAGGGTGCGTTGCCGCAGTTGGGGTATGGTGTGCGGCATTTGGTGCAGGGTGTGTTGCCGCAGCTGGGGTATGGTGTGCGGCATTTGTTGCAGGGTGTGTTGCCGCAGTTGAAGTATGATGTTCGGCATTTGGTGCAGGGTGTGTTGCCGCAGCTGAAGTATGGTGTGCGGCATTTGTTGCAGGGTGTGTTGCCGCCGTTGAAGTATGATGTTCGGCATTTGTTGCAGGGTGTGTTGCCGCCGTTGAAGTATGATGTTCGGCATTTGGTGCAGGGTGTGTTGCCGCCGTTGAAGTATGATGTTCGGCATTTGGTGCAGGGTGTGTTGCCGTAGCTGAAGTATGGTGTGCGGCATTTGGATCAATTGGGGGCAGAGCAGAAAGTGCATTTGGATCAACGCTCATTGGTACACTTGGGCCGCCCGCCGGAGCAAAGGGCATAGAAGCATTATGCAGAGCAGAAAGTGCATTTGGATCAATGCTCATTGGTACACTTGGGCCGCCCGCCGGAGCAGAAGGCATAGAAGCATTTGCAGCAGCAGCGTCATCTGTTGGGGCTTGTGATATGCCTGAGTTATCTGCAGAAGCGCCAGGTAATGCAGAAGCTGTATCTTCAGGAGGTATAGAACCTATATTATCATTGGCAGCTGGAGCATCTAAGGGAGCAGGAGCGGCGCTAGCAAGAGCGGATTCAACATCATGCGCTTGCGTGTTAGCTGCATCAATAGCAACAATCATCCCAGCAACAAATGAACCATTTATTTGGCCTTTATATTGACGAATCGCTAATTTTGTTTTTTTTACTGTATCTTTGGCGTGGTCTGGGTTTATTTGACTAAGAGCAGGTACAATTTCTGCTTCAATTGCTCCTTGTGATTCAAGAGCAAAAACATCTGAAATACTAGTTGCATAAGCTTCAGCTGCGTCTTTGCCTAATGCTGACCCAAATATAGATCCTCCACTTAGCAAAAGGGCTACAATCAATACCTTCATCTTCAAGCTCTTGGTGTTAGCAATATTCATAGATTAACAGGCGGGTAGTTAATTTTGAGTTAAATATTAGAATAAAGCTTTTGCATGAGTTACGTATGCTGGGAAGCTTTAAAGAAATACAAGGTTAAATATTTAATTTTATATTAACCAATATGTTATTATTATTATAAATATGTATTTCATATAATTTTCAGATGCGTTTTCTAGTTGAAAAAATAATTTTTTTTATAGTGTTTACCATAGCTAGCGTGTACGCAGAACAGATAGCTAATCACGCAGAGGTTATAGTGTTTCGCGAAAAGCAGGCGGAAGCGATTGCTCAGAAAAGGGAGGAATTAAGGTCTCAGCTAGATGTAGTTGGTGCTTTGGCAGTGTTAGAGCCAGGGCTAGATGGGCCTGATAGCATAGAAAATTCCCGATTAGCGTTGGGGATGATGGCTGGTAATGGTTATAAAGATGGCGTCACAACAAGATTGGTGGCAAGCCTTTCTGACAAAGCAGTTATTGAACGCATTGTAAAAAAAGCTGCAGCCCATGTACGTGCCCCCTTTCGAGTCGAAATAGATAATATTTGGCAAGCAATGCCTTCCCCAGCAACTGCCCAACATGTCGCTATCTTAAACAGATGGGTAGCAGGGGTTGTGCGAAAAGATCCTCAATTTTCCTATGAGCCAAAACGCGCCGAGCGCTACAAAAGCCTTGATGTAGTTATCTATGATATTTGTGGTTCATTTGTTGGTAAGCCAGCAAATAATATGATCCAACATGCCTTAGTGATGAGTCGCGATTTGCATGGGGGATTAATCGCAAAAAACTTTATTTTGTGTTTTGCAGGGTTATCGGCCGCTGAACAGCAAGAGATAGTTAAAGCTTATGAAGCTGAAATGCGTTTAGCATTTTTACCAGACCAACGCGATGCAGAGCTTCAGGCGCTAGCTTTGCAATGCCAAAATAGAACTCAAGCGAAGGAATTTATTCGGGAAAGAATCGCCCCGTTACCTCTGCCAGTGGTAGTGGTTCCTATGCCAGCATTTGCATTTGTGCCTCCAAAACCACTTCAACGGCAAGTAGTCCTGGCAGCAGATGGGGGCGCTGGTGCTGGTGGTCCGGGCCCTGCTGTAGTTGAGGGAGCTGCTGCTATCCCCAACGATGAAGGTGTAGATATCGCAAAAATTGATCATCTTCTAGCGGAACTTGATAAATTTGATGTTGCTTCGGGTTCTGGTCGCTATGCTGAGGTTTCTAAAACAATACTTATTATGAAAGCATTGTATGAAAATAAAGATAGAATAATTCGTTTTGCCAATAACAATTGGGAAAATGTAAGGCTGATGCGTGATATTGATTCGGCGGCTCATCCTGGTTATGGGATGAAAATCCGTAAAGGTGATACTCAATGCGAATATTTTAGAGCAGTAGTTGAAGACATTGTAGTTAAAGTACAGTACGATTTGCGTGATAGGGTTGATCCTGCCCTTGGCTATGCTCCTGTTTTTGAAACTGTTGATTATGTTTTTGGTGGTCCAATAGTTGATTTGCCCACCGATAAGGATGGCCGTGATTTAATTTTTACAACTATCACAACGCACCTTATTGACGGTGCAAGAATGTTAACAAAGGTTGTAAATTGGCTGAAAGGAAATCCCGCATATTATCGTACCTTTTTTACGGGCAATTGGGGGGATAATTCCGGGTGCATTCCCAAGCGTAATCAAATGCTTAGTGATTGGATTAATGCAAATACTAAAAATCAGCTTGGAAACTATATTTATGATAATTTTTTGAGGGATTCATTTGATCTTTCAGTCGGGGTGCTCATGGATTTATTCAGGAAAAATTGTTATGTAAGTGTTATTAGGGGTGACATAGCGCTTGTGTATGTATCTGATGCTGTTCTTGAAGCAAAGCCGGCATTTAAACTACTTTACACAAGAGCAAAATTCATAGAATGGGTGCAACCTACTGTAAGAGAAGCTTATCGTGCAAAAGGGTATGAGATACTATTTAGACCTGATGAGTGGAGCGCCGCTAAAATAGGCGCTATTTGGGATCTTGTTGTTGGGGATTAGGCGCTCTATTTTACTCTTTCTTAGAGGGTTTTGAAGTCTAATAAGTTATCTGGGGTAGCCCCCAATATATTCCTATGAATTGATAACGCCTGAAGAAAGAAATGGGTTGTTGGAGAAATTTTCAGCGTTTTAATTTTTCAAAGATTTATTTAATTATACTTGCGTTTTAAGGATTTATTAACTTTATTGTTATAAATTAAAATTGTTAAAACGTTTAAATCTTAATAGGAGAAAAAGTATGAAAGCATTAGTATTAGCATTTTTAGCTGTAATCTTTGCAACTGCTGCTGTAGAAGCAAAAGGATGCCCTGCTGGTCACCATAAAGTTGGCGGTAAGTGCGTAAAAAAATAAGCATCATAAGCTATTTTAAACTATCCCCCCTATTTGGGGGGATTTTTTTTTGCTTTTTTTCCTTAAATACAAAGGATGTCTTCGAAAGGCTGCCCACTTTTAATAAAGCGATCTCGCCGCTAAGCGATAATTTAGAACCAATATATCCCTAAAATTTTAACTAAATATTTATCTTCCTCAGGTACAAATTAGATAACAAAGTAGATTTGAAACAGTATGTGGAAAAAGGTAAGTGTATTTTTTTGCTTGCTTTTAATAGCTAATATTTCAGGTGATCAAGAGATTACTGCGCCTACAATTTTGTATTCTAAAAAATCGCCCTTTGGGCTTATTGAAGTAGTTAGCTACCCTGGTGTTAGTGATTTGAATATCTGTGAAAATAAGGATTATTCTCAAACCCATTCAATTATTCGCCAAGATGACCCTACTTATATGGGGGCCAGCTATGTTCAGCTTTCAACAGCCAGTTTTTGTGTTGTAGAGAAATTAAATAATGTTTTATTGCTTGGCCTGGGAGGTGGGGAATTCTTAAGCTATTTCGTAAAATATTTTCCAGATGCAAATGTGGATATAGTCGAAATTAACCCAGTGATGATTGATATCGTAAAAAACTTTCGAAAAATTAAAACCGACGAAAAAAAAGTAAACTTTATTTGTGCTGACGCATTTAAGTATGTCGATAATATGCAAGAATTTTATGATTTAATTTTTTGTGATATTTATTTTTTCACACCATCTATTGCTAGTATGTATTTAAATGTTTTTGAAAAAGCAAAATCCAAACTGAAAGAAGGTGGTGCATTTATATTTAATGCCGTTCCTCCAGAAATACCAAGGGTTTTAATGCAAAATCTCTTTGATAAATTTGATAATGTAGTAGCCCTCTATTCAGAAAGCGGAAATATTGTTTTTGTATGTTATCAAGGAATTGTAAAAACAAAAGAGGCCTTACAAAATATTGCAGCTCAGTTGCAAGCGCGTTACAGTTTTCGCTATTCATTATCCACGATAACTAATTCTATTGAATTGATAACGCCTGAAAACAAAAATGAATGGCTAGAGAAATTTCCAGCACTTTAAATTTCAAATTTTTATTTAAGTATATTTGTTTTTTAAGAATTTATTAATCTTATTATTATAAATTTAAAATTGTTAATATTTTAAAATATTATAGGAGAGAACCCTCTGCAAAATTCTCTGCCAAAGTATAAAAAGCTGGTGAATGAGGATATGAGATATGTTAGATAAGACTTAAGGATTTTAAGTATTACGATTAAGTTTATGACATCATTTTTAGACCTGATTCGCCGTTCCCCAAAAGCCA
>CANJXJ010000035.1 GCA_947478955.1 Alphaproteobacteria bacterium
GTCCGAGGAAAATTAGCAAAAAAAAGAAATTCTAAATAAAAATACTCTGTGAATTAGATTGTGGCTGGCAGCTTCTAAATAACTTATTGTTTACTTGTTGACCCAGGGAGCATATCTGGAAAAAGCGTATAAACAGTTGCTTGCCACATATGATTTAGATGCCTGAACTTTCTTTAACTCTAATGGTTAAAGGAGCATAAGTTGCGTATTGTGCAGGATTTATCATATTTTCCACATATAAGCCTGGTTGCTGGAACTTACCAATATGAGTAGCTATAACCTCATAAG
Organism: Alphaproteobacteria bacterium; assembly: GCA_947478955.1. Classification (GTDB taxonomy): domain Bacteria; phylum Pseudomonadota; class Alphaproteobacteria; order Paracaedibacterales; family CAITNM01; genus CAITNM01. Next base: position 289 of record CANJXJ010000035.1, read on the forward strand.
CAATTTTAAATGAGCTTGTATTAAGAGGTTGTCTCCAAGAAGCAATGAAACGGTCGTGGCGTTTTTGAATAGTAGAATCTTTAATATCTTTCAGCCATTCATAGTTTGATAAAGTATTTGAATGGGTAAATCCGGCAGGAAGCCAGTCGGAAATTAGCCAGTACCCTTCATGGGTAGTATTCTCAACATTGCCTTCTAACACTACAATAACTCGTTCACCAAGAATGATATTTTCATGGTTTATTTTTGTGCCATCAGGTTTATAGAAGCTACGCGTAATTTTTATACCATTTTCTTTTGCGCTAGCGGGTTCTGATGGAATTCCATAAGCGTTTACAAATAGCCAAACTGATTCATCCCCATTATTTTGAATCGCCACGTCTTGCAGGGGATTCAGGGAATGAAATACAAAATTTTTCTCATTGTATGATTCTTTATTAATTTGGACTTTTACTTCTGTTGTTTTTGTTGTGGTCGAAATATGCTCAACATTTGCTTTTAAAAGCATCGCTAAGGTTTGAGTATTAAGGTGGGTAATGTCTTGGTCTATGCCCTTGCGTGTTGTGTGTTCAAGCATTTCAACCACCTGATTAATGCTATCAATGGCTCTAAACGGAGATAGATGAGCAGCAACAGTGGCGGCTTCGTCTAAAGAAACACCTTTTTCAATATTGGTTTTTAATTCTTTTATGCCTTTTTGGACACGGCTTAAATCTTGAATGCTAGCAACTGCTGCTATAAACATACTTTTTGCAACTATTGTTTCACACTTCTGGAAATATTCATCAAAGCAATACCTAGTTGTTGCCGTGTCTATTTCCTGTGATATAGCACATAGCTTTACAAGCCATGCAATACTGTCGGCTTTTTCTCTGCCTTGTTTGATTTTCCAATCAATGGAATTTACTTGTCGTTTTGCAAAATCTAGGGCGTTTTTAATTAATATCTTTGGAACTGTTAAGCCAGCATTTTGTGCGTAAAGAAGCATTTCTAGCGCATAAGCTGTTATGTTGAAATCATCATTATCGCGTGACCACATGCCCCAACCGCCGGTTGAGTTTTGGCGTTCGTTTAATGATTCAATAGCTTCATAAACAATACGTTGATATCCTATTCTGTCTTGATTCAAGGCATCGTCTTTGCTTTGTTTTACGCCAAATACTGCTGTAAAGCCTTTGCTAATGGTTTGTTGGTTACAGCCAAAAGGATAATTCAATAACCATTTTTGAATTTTACCAACATTCCAAGGTCCTTGATTACTCAAAAATAAATCTGCCTGAGCTTGAAAAGCGTGTAGTCCTTTAAGGGCATGTTCTAGTTTTAAATCAACTTTTGCCCTTGGTTTTATCTCCAGTTTTTGACTAACTAAAACAGGTTGATGCGCTGATCGTACTTCTACTGATGTTGAGTGTTGATAGTTAATGCCTTCGCCCTTAACTTCAATTTGTACAACCCCTTCACCAATTTGTTTTGCTTGAGCTGCAATTGAAAAGCGCTTTTGTTCTTTTGGGGCTAAGGTGATCGTTTGCTTGGCGGAAGTCGATTTGAAAGCTTTTTCAAGATTAACATTTATATGACACTCAATAGGATGATCTGTTGTATTTTCTAAGCGAATGTTTAAATCGTTTTCATCACCAACAGTTAGAAAAGATGGTAGGTTAGGGTCAACAATCAAATCATCTTTTACAATCACTTCACCACTTTGGCTGCCCATTTTGCCATTCGTTATGGCAACGGCATATACGCGTAGCTTTCCAAAAAATACAGGAATGTCCATAACAATTTCGGCCATGCCTTTGGAATCGAGATGAATGTCTCCATCAAAGAAACTTAGGACTTTATCATTTATTCTTGGTACAAATGCGCCGCGACGAAGCATTAAGGAATCTCCACCAGCACGCATATCCATAACCTCAGCATCCACTGGATCAATTAGATATCCATATGCATCGTGCATTTCAAGGCCCAGTTGGCGTTGACCAAAGAAATATTCTATTGGATCAGGGGTCTTAAAATTGGTCAGCCCCATTACCCCTTCATCTACAATAGCTAACATTAACCGTGCATCTTGATTGCTGTAGTTTTCAATATGTACAGGAACTTTTAATTGAGTTTTTGGTTTTATTTTTTCAGGTAAATCTAGCTTGATCTTTAAAGTATGATCGCTTGGATCAATTTGAATCCATTGTATGCCAACGGCTCGTTTTGCCTGAATTCCAGAAGTTTTTTTATCCAATGGGCGTACTAGTGATACCATGACATAAGCTCCACTTCCCCAATTTTCATGGGTTGGGATTTTTAAAATATTGGCGCCTTGCTTTAGGTGGACCGTATCTTTAAGTTGCACAGAATTTAGCCCAGCTATAATAATGGCTTCTCCTTCAAACGGTGCGTGAACTTTTAAAATGGCATGCTCTCCAAGCTTGGTGGTTTTTGCTTCTGGAGTAATATTTAAAGTATCGGGGCGATCCTTTTGGCTACTGTACTGCTTGCCAATTCTATATTTCGCCAGCTTTGTTCCGTCCTTTTGTCTGATCTCAATTGCATATGGTGTAGCAAGTTCGCCTTTAAAACTTAATAAAGCTGGCTCATTACTTTTTGTTGAAATGGCTCCTTTTTTAAGAGGCTTGTCTTGGTAGATGCGTTGGTAATTCCAGGCACTTCCATGATCTTTGTACCATTGATAGTGCGCTTCACTCTGGAAAAATGTGTATTCTAGATCATCTACTGCAACCAAATTACCTTTGTGATCAACAGCAATTAATTCAATTTCAATATTCTCACTCGCATGCTCTGCAGATTCGCGCACCCCAATAATGTAAGGTTGAGCGAACAAAGTGGTTGATGTAGATGCTTGCTGTGACGATGCGGTATCAGTTAGTCTGGCTGTTAGATAGATTCGCAAGGCTTTTGAGCTGCTAAGATCTTTGGGCACATCAATTTTTAGTTCAGCTTTACCGTTTTGAATTTGTGCTGCTGAGCCAGTTATACACCGTCCGACAAATTGTTCATCATCAAGCCCAAAAGTAAAATCTTTCCATTGTTCAAACGGAGTATCCGTAGGGTTAATTTTTGCTTCTAAGATCGCTTGGCGATCATTAACAGGTGCCCCATAAAGATAATGTGCGTTTAAAATGCATGCTTGGGAAGAGCCTGGCTTTATAATTTTTTCAAGGGTGGATAAGGTCATTTCCATTTTGTTAGGACTGAAATCATCTACTCTAAAACTGGTAGTACCTACAGAGCTTTTTGTGGGGTCAACAAAAACTTCTACTGACCACATCCCAATGGGGCAATCAGCGGGCAATCTGTATTCTGTGCTATAGGTTCCAAGGGCATTACCTTTTACGGTTTCACGCTTAATTTCAATTCCTTTGGGAGACCTCAGAATAAATGTAAGTGGCATAACGGGAACTTCTTTACCATGTCCATTACGCAGTATTGAAGCCATATTCACTTTTTCATCAGGGCGATAGATACCCCGTTCACAAAAGACCATGGCATCATAATCGTTGCTTATAGTACGCCCCTTGACGCCACGATCGCTAAAATCAAAACTAGCTGCAGTTAAAGATAAAAAGCTGAAGCCTTGTTCCTCATTTTTAGCAAAAATTGCTACGGGTTTTTTCCCGGCCTTACCATTTAGCTGTTCTTTTGAAAATTCAGCAAATCCATCTTCATCAGTTGTCGTCGTTGCTAACACATCGTTATCAGCGCTGATTAATTCGAGTTGAATACCTTTTAATGGTTTTGCGCTCGAAAATGCGCGTGCATGAACGAGTAGGGTTTGATCACTCTGGAATGTGGTAAGGCCAATATCTGTAACAATAAACCACTGATCAGAAACCTCAGCATTGTAATATTCAAGAACGCCTTTTTGCCTGACCTCAAGTACGTAAACCCCTGTTTTTAATTCCGGAAGTATTTTTGTTGCTTCGAGATTTTTGGTGATTGTTTGGTTTGGTTTTGTTTTTCCATCAAAATCAAGCGTTGCGGAAAAGACTTTTTCAGCGCTACCAAGACTATAAGATCGATTCATTAAGCTGTGCATATGATTGATAATTCCCCTGTCGGGGATTCGGTACAAGGTTGCTTGAGCTTTATCAACGTTGATAGTTCTAATTGGGAGGCGGATTTTTTCTTGTTTAGGGTAAATATATGTATTAGTTGGGAAGCTAACTCTTGGTTTTAAATCTTTTACAAAAAAACCTATTTCTTTTGAAGAACCTATTTTTTCATCTAAAGTGCTTACTATACCAGGCTTAACTTTAACACTGTATTCTATGCCGGCTTGAAATCCTGATATCGATATCTGGGATCCATTCGCCTGAATAAATCCATCAACCTTCGGAGAAATTTCTAGATAATTTTCTGGTTGAGCTACATTTAAGGGGTGTGAAAAATTAAGACGTAATATTGCCCCTTCTGGGGTTTCTTCAACTTCATGGCTTACATATTCAAAATTTAGAATGTCTTTAAACCTAGAGTCTTCAATGCGCAATTTTTCAATTGAATAAAGTTGTTTTATTTCTTCTAAGACAGGCGGGGTAATTTGACCAGGGTTCTGTGATAAAAATAACAGTAGGGCTTGGGCTTTTTGAAGATTAGATTCACTATGTATGTAAGCCAAATACGCTGCATATTCACATAAATGGCTGTATTCATAATTTCTTTTTTTGATATTCTTTGCGCCATGATAAGCAAAAATGGCGATATCAAGTAAGGCTGATGCTTCTTTTTTTGCGTAGGTCAAAATTGTTTTGGATTTTGCAAATCCTTTTGCCCATTGCTTCTCTTTTAGAAACTCTTCTAATTCTTTTTTAGCCTTCTTATATTCTTTTTTGTCGACGGGAGGGAATTCTTCTGAAATTTCACTAATAAAATTTTTGACCTGCTCGGGCAAATATTCTTGAAATTTAAACTCAGCGGCTAGTGATTGCCATAGACATAAAACAATACATACAAAGGTTCTAAAGGTCATGGAGTTGAAATGGATTCATTTTGCTTGTCTAGTACCTTAGCACGATGATTCCAGGTTAGTGCAAAGAAAAAAGCACTAAGTAAGGCGCAAATTGTAACAGAGGCAAAAGCAGCATCCCAACCTGAATTATCAACAATAAGACCTACGCCCACGCCAGTTACAGCGGCACCAAGATAACCAACAGTTCCCGTTAAACCGGACGCAGCACCTGCCGCTTTTTTAGAAGCAAAATCAGCAGCAGCAACGCCTACAAGAATTTGTGGGCCTGTTACCAAAAAACCAATCAACATCATTCCCAAAAAATGTTGCCACTTTTGATCAATAGGTGCTTTCCACAAAAGCCAAATGCTTAGGGATAAAACGATCATGTACAAAAATCCAACACGGCCACGTCTGCCTTCAAATACTTTATCTGATAAATAACCGGCAATAAGACCACCAAACATAGCGGTAATATCAAACATAGCAGCCTGCCATCCGGCAAGCTTAAGACTGCTACCTTTGAATTCGCTTAAGAACGTAGGGGCCCAGTTGAACATAAACATGCGCACGATGTAGACGAAAAAGTTTGCACCGCACATATACCACACAAGTTTATTACGAGTGACTTGAAAAAAAATTTCTTTAGTGGATAATTTGCTGTCATCCACTTCATGGGCTTCAACTAATCCATGGTGCGCTTCAATCGCAGGCAGTCCTAAGGATTCTGGTGTATCTCGTAATCGATTTAGTAAAAAGAATGCAAACCCAACGCACAGTACCGCCGGAACATAAAAAACATATCGCCAGCCATATGCGGCCATAATATAAGGAGAAATAATCAGGACAGTAGCGCCTCCAATTTGTTGAGATGTGTTCCAAAGCGCCCATTTTGTACCAATTTCCTTGGGACTAAACCAGTGTGTTAAAAGCTTTGCGCAAGGTGGCCAGCCCATTGATTGAAAACACATATTCAGGGTGTAAAGCACAAGTAGCGCTATCCACGTGGAACTAAATCCAAGGCAAAAACTAACAATGGCTGAGCCTAATAAGCCAGCACTCATGAGATATCGTGCATTACTCCGATCCCCTAATAGTCCAGAGAGGCCTTTCCCAAGACCGTATAAGATAGCCCCGGTCGAAATAATGATGCCTATTTCAGCTTTGCTATACCCTAATTCAGATTGTAGGTAAGGAATGGCCATGGTGAAATTCTGGCGCACTAAATAAAATGCAGCATATCCAACCATAATGGAAAGCATAATTCTGCGACGCCAATACGAATACGTTCGACCTTCGGCATTAGAGGCTTTATCCAATAGGGTATTACTAGGAAGTTCTTCTAAGTGGAGAGATTGTACCAAGTCCTAGCTAAGCTCCTTAGGGCTAATAAACATTCACTCCTTATAGGGTATCAGAAACAATGTTTTTGATAAAGTTACCAAATATTGGAAGCGCAACAACGGCTCCACCATTGCCTTCTCCAAGGTTTTTTGGCTTTAAAAAGCCCACAAAAACTCCTATGACAAGCGGATTATTATCTTGGTAGATTGTTCCTGGAATACTGACACTTCCTATAAACCAAGCATCACGGTTGTTATTTGTAGTGCCTGTTTTTCCGCGAATCTTAACATTAAGGCTACGCTCAAGTGGTAAAAGAGATTTTCCAGTCCCATCGGTAATAACAGCGCGTAACATCTCAAGAAGGCCAAAAATAGACGCAGGTGAAGCTAATCGTTGATGATTAGTAATGGCACTCACGGGTACGGCCATAAACCCTTGTTGTTTTTCAAAACAACAGGTGGTGGAATTTTTATGCATCGATACATTTGTTTTTGTAGAGTTTGCTCTCACGGTATAAGAATTATAAAATTTTGGCCTTAAATGATAACCTCCATTAAAAATCATGGCATAGGCGCTTGTCAGTTTTAACAGCGTTGTTTCCTTAGAGCCTAAAATCATAGAAGGGTGTTTTGAGGCTTGATAATACACTTCAAATAGCTCTGCTATGTCTTGAATATGTTCAAGCCCTACGTCGAGCCCGAGTTGAATAGATGCTAAGTTATAAGAATAAGCCAAACTATTCTTGACTGTTACAAACCCGTGTGTTTTTTTATCAATATTTTTAGGTTTATAAATTTCTCGTCCGTTATTAAGCAGCAAGGTAATAGGTTCGTCTTTAATAATGTCATTGGTATTAATGCCTTGTTCTAATGCCGCTAGGTACACAAAGGGCTTAAAACTAGAACCAGGCTGTCGGATTGCTTGGGTTGCACAATTAAAAGGATTTGTAAGTGAGCTCCACCCCCCAACCAACGCTAGTACCTGTCCTGTGCGTGCCTCCATTACAATGATCGCTCCGCTTACTTCAGGAATCTGGCGGATATGCGCTTTACTACCTTTTACTTCAACCAAGATAACGTCTCCTGTAGTCAAAGGCATTTCAAACGACCAACCGGTGATATCTAAGGGTAAGGATTTGTGATTTCTTAAGTGCACAACTGGTTTTTTGTTTTCAAAATCTACAATTGCTTTTTGGAAATGCTTAGGGCAGTCAGGGATTGATATTTGTTCTAAATTTTCAGCGGAATATTGAGCACCTTGTTTGGCAATGGGCCTGTAGAAAATTTTTTGGGTCAGGTCATATTTTAATAAGCCGTCATGCAGTGCTTTTTGAGCCGCTTGCTGAAAGCGCATATCCATGCAACTAAAAATTTCTAAGCCTGCGGTTATATTTAGTTGAGGTAACTCACTAATAAGCGCTTCCCGTAAAGCGGTAGTGTAGTATCCATAATTGGCCCCGATATTTTGCGCATCATGGTCATGAAATTCTATCTGGCTTTTTGTACCTAGTAATGCCTCTTGGGGAGTTATATACTCTTGTTCTAAAAGGGCCTGAATGATGGTATCACGCCTATATTTTAGTTTTTTAACATTTTTTATTGTACTGAGTTGGGCTGGGGCTTTGGGTAGAGCTGCCAGCAAACAGGCTTGAGCAATAGTAAGATCTTCGATGCTTTCTCCAAAATATTTCAAGGCAGCTGCTTGTACGCCATATGTGCCATTTCCTAAATAAATTTGGTTCAAATAAAGTTCTAGAATGCGATCTTTGCTTAGTTGATGCTCTATAGTAAGGGTGGCAAATGCTTCTTTAAATTTTCGCAAGAAGCTTTTTTCATTACCTACCAAAAAATTCTTAGATACTTGTTGGGTAATTGTTGAAGCACCCACCAAATTTTGCTGAGATTTTTTATGGGAAATATTTTGAAAAAGTGCGCGTAGAATTCGTAAGGGATCAATGCCCGGATGATAATAAAAGTTCCTATCTTCTGCTACCAAAAATGCTGCAATAACTTTTTCTGGGATATCCTCAAACCTTAAATTCATCCGACGAACTGGTGCAAATTCTTGGATTAAGCGAAAATGCCGATCATAAACGCGTGTAAGCTCTGGCGCTTGGTAATCATTTAAAAAATTAGAATTAGGAAGTCCAGGTTTGATGTGCCAATAAATATATCCGAGGGTTCCTGTTATCATTACCCCTGCTATAATCATGCTTATGCCCACTTTAAAGAAAACCCTTATAAAGGCTTTATACATGTTTTACAGCACCGCTTTGCTAAACAACGTAAAAAAATTCTTTGTGGTTACTTCTGCCACCTCTTCAATTGAAATTCCTTTTAACTCTGCAACTTGCTTTGCTACAAAATAGGTGAATGCTGGTTCATTACGTTTCCCTCGGTGTGGAAGCGGAGCCAAAAAAGGTGAGTCAGTTTCTACAAGTATCCTATCAAGTGGAACAAATTTTACAGCTTCCCTTAATTCTTCAGCCTTTTTAAATGTGATGATTCCAGAGAATGAAATATATAACCCTCGGTCAAGGCCTTGTTTAGCAAAATCAGGCGATCCACTAAAACAATGAAAAACTCCTTTGACGTCAGGATAAGCATCAAGACATGAGAGCGTATCGGCGTCTGCATCACGGGTGTGAATAATTACGGGCAAATCCAGTTCAATGCCGGTGTTCAAATGCATATTAAAACACTCAATCTGCGCAATCTGATCGCTATTATTATAGTAATAGTCCAGTCCTGTTTCACCTAAGGCAACAACCTTTGGATGATTGGCTTGGCTTTTTAGCTGCTCAATCAAGGTTGGATCGTTATAATCTTTGCTATCATGGGGGTGAACACCTACACTGCAAAAAATATTAGGATAAGTATCCGCAATGCGTTGTATCTCAAGGCTTTCTGATAATCTGGTATTAACGGTCAGCATGTAACTAATGCCTTGATTATGGGCATGGTTAATAACTTGATTTAAATCTTGTTTAAATTCTGGAAAATTTAGGTGACAATGGCTATCAACAAGCATTAATGTTTAATAATGATATTTTCTTTAATCTAACGAAATTTGAAGGGTAGCGCTATGGCACAATATTTATTTACCAGTGAATCAGTTTCAGCAGGGCATCCTGATAAAGTATGTGATCAAATTTCTGATTTAATTGTTGATTTGTATCTTGAAAAGGATCCCGAGGCTCGTCTTGCTATTGAGACTTTGGCAACAACAAATCGAGTGGTTATTGCTGGTGAATATCGTTCAAATGCTGTTGTGTCAGATAGTGAAATTGAAAATGCAATACGTGAACTAGTCAGTGAAATTGGGTATGCACAAGAGGGTTTCCACCACGAACGTTTAGAAGTTTCTAATTTTTTGCATGGGCAATCAGCTGATATTGCTCAAGGTGTTGATGCTACAGATGGTAAAGATGAAGGTGCTGGAGATCAGGGGATTATGTTTGGCTACGCTTGTGATGAAACCGAATCACTTATGCCAGCTACTCTACATTATTCTCATCGTATTCTTCAAAATTTGCATCAAGCACGAGCGGAAAATTACCAAGATATTTTAGGTCCTGATGCCAAATCTCAAGTAACTCTTTTATACCAAGATGGAAAACCAATTCGTGCACAAAAATTATTAGTATCTACTCAACATGCTGCAGGGGTTTCTTTGGAAGAAATTAGAAAAATTGTTTTGCCTATTTTGGAAAGTAGCCTGCCCAAAGGATGGATGCCTAACAAAGAAGATATTTTAATTAACCCTACAGGGCGATTTGTCATTGGTGGCCCCGATGGGGACACAGGGTTAACTGGTAGAAAAATTATTGTGGATACTTACGGCGGCGCTGCTCCCCATGGAGGAGGGGCATTTTCTGGAAAGGATCCGACAAAAGTTGATCGCTCTGGGGCCTACATGATGCGCTATTTAGCCAAAAATGTTGTAGCATCAGGCTTGGCGCAACGTTGTACTGCACAAGTTTCTTATTCTATTGGTCTTGCAAAACCTTTGTCGCTATACCTTACCACCCATCGTACTGGTAAAGTATCTGACCAGGTTATCTTGGATTGGGCTTTAGAAAATATTGATTTGCGCCCTCAAGCAATACGAGAGCTCTTAGCTTTAAATAATCCAATCTATTTGCGAACTGCTTCTTATGGACATTTTGGAAGATCACCACAAGCAGATGGCGGATTTTCTTGGGAAAAAGTGGACCTAGCAAATCAGCTACAGCAATCATTATTAAAGGCTGCGTGAAGCTTAAGCATTATACAGTAATTTTAAATCCTGCTTGGGTGGCATCGTTATAAAATGTTTGAACTGTTTCAAGGCTGAATTCCAAGAGGTCCTTATTATAAAGGTCAAGCTTGTTTAAAATGTCTGGGGTGGCGGTGATGATATCGCAGCCAACCTCATCAGCTTGAAATACATTCAAAACTTCGCGTGGACTTGCCCATAGCAATTCACATGCCGTGCAATTTTTTATCAATTCTTTTGATTGACGCATAATTGGCATAGGGTCACGGCCGGTATCAGCAATTCTTCCCGCAAATACCGATATGATTGATGGAACATCACTTTGTAAATGGCTAACCACTTCTTTAACTTGATCAGTTGCAAAAATGGCAGTGACATTCAGCTTGACGCCTTTTTGAGAAAGCTCACGAATAACCCTTGCCGTTGATTCACCCTTAGTATTGATAACGGGAATTTTTACATAAACATTTTCACCCCAAGACGCTATTTCAAGTCCTTGATCAAGCATGCCTTTATAATCATCGGCAAAAATTTCAAAAGAAATTGGCTTACTGCCTATGAGCTGCAAACCTTTTAAGGCAAATTCTTTGTAATTGGTGGTACCTGATTTTCGCATAAGGCTTGGATTGGTTGTAAATCCCTTAATCCAATCAAGCTTTGCCATTTTTTCAATAACGGCTAAATCTGCCCCATCAACATACAGTTGTACTTTTAAATTTGCCTGCATAAACACCAGTTACTTTTTTAGTTTTGCTTAGTGAACTACAGATGAAAAGGCGTGGCAAGTGTTTTAGAGAGCGTTTGTTATGTGTAAGTACAGCACATGTGCTCTATCTAGATATTCTTAAGGCTGTTACTGCAGCCTTAATTCTGTCACAAGCTTTTGCTAAGTTCGTTTGGCTTGTGGCATATGATATTCGAAAATAGGGGGATAATCCAAAGCCATCACCACTAACTGCAGCTACACCGTGCTCTTCTAGCAAATAAGTGCAAAAGTCATTGTCGTTCTGAATAACGTTTCCTTGGGTTGTTACCTTTCCAATTATCCCTTTGCAGCCAATATATAAGTAAAATGCACCGCTTGGTTTAATAAGCTGTAGCTCAGGAACATTGGCTAATTCATTTAATACAAAGTCCCGTCGTTTTGAGAAACTTTCGCGCCATTCATTTAAAAAATCATGGGGTCCATTAATTGCTGCAACTGCTGCGGCTTGCGAAATGGAGGAGGGGTTAGAGGTGCTTTGTGATTGCAAATCAGTCATTGCTTTAATCAGCTGTTTTGGACCAGCTGCGTAACCGATGCGCCAACCGGTCATTGAGTATGCTTTTGAAACACCATTCACTATTAAAGTGCGGCCATATAAATTAGGAGCAATACTCAAGATATTGGAGAAGAAATTGCCATCGTACAGAAGATATTCATAAATATCATCCGTTAAAATATTTACGTGGGGGTTAATACGTAATACTTCTGAAAGAGCTAACAGTTCATCTTTACTATAAACACAACCAGTCGGGTTTGATGGAGAGTTTAAAATTATCCATTTGGTTTTAGGGGTAATGCTATTGGCTAGCTGATTGGGCTGAAGCTTAAATTCATTTTTGATTGGGCACTCAATGAAAACCGGAACACCTTCAAATAGGCTGACAATATCAGGATATGAAACCCAGTAAGGTGCTGGAATAATAACTTCATCCCCCCGATTAATGGTTGCCATAAGGCCATTGAAAATAACCTGTTTGCCGCCTGTACCCACAACAATTTGATCAGCCTCGTAAACAAGGCCATTATCGCGTTTTAACTTTTTAATAATGGCTTGTTTTAAGAGAGATGTTCCACCTACAGGGGTATATTTTGTCTGGCCATCAACCATGGCTTGAATGGCTGCATCCTTTATCCATTGTGGCGTATCATAGTCTGGTTCACCTGCACTTAAGCTTATCACATCTTGGCCTTCTGCTTTTAAGGCAATTGCCTTTGCTGTCATGGCAAGAGTTGCTGAGGGTTTTATCCAATCCATGCGCTGTGCTAGACTTATCATACTGACTAAGGTTTCAAGAAATCTGGCCAAATGTAGCCAATTTTTAACCATAAATCTACTAAAGGGCATATGGCACAAACAGTTTTATTGACAGGTGGTACTGGGTTTATTGGCTCACATCTAGCAAATTTTTTATTCAACAGAGGCTTTGAAATTATCCTATATACAAAAAATCCTCATTTAGCGCCACGTACTTATAGAACAATTTCCACATTACAAGAAATTGAAAAGCTACCGCTGCTTAATACAGTTATCAATCTGGCTGGTGCACATGTGTTTGCAAAGCGTTGGACTCCTGAATATCAGCAAGTGCTATATGACAGCCGCATTACCACTACTCTTGATTTAATAGCGCATCTTCGAAAATTTGAACGGCTTCCCAAAGTATTCATCAGCGCTTCTGCAACCGGTTACTATCTTGGTCAACACGTGAAATGCTATGAAGACACTCCCGTCCCAGAAGTAGAAAACCTTTCAAATCGCTTATGCACCGCTTGGGAAGATTCTGCAAAGTCATTACTAGCTGATGATGTGCGCTTATGTTTTATGCGGTTAGGTACTGTACTTGGGCCAAAGGGCGGATTTTTAAAAAGGGTTGAAAGGTTATTTCGATTAGGAATGGGGGCCATTTTAGGTAACGGTACCCAGGTTATGTCATGGGTTCATTTGGAAGATTGCTTGAACGCTTTTTGGCATGTCATGCAAAATGAAAATCTTAGTGGTCCCTTTAATATTGTCGCTCCAAAAACCTGCACAAATGCTGAGTTTTCCAAGCAACTAGCCATGCAGTTTGGCAAAAAACCTTTAATGTATTTACCAGCATGGGTGGTCAAAGCATTATTTGGAAAGCGGGGAGAGGAGCTTATGCTGCAAGGAATTTATGTTGTACCTAACCGATTGCAACAAAGTGGTTTCTTTTTTAAGTACGCTGACATTAATAGCGCTTTACAAAGCTTCTATTCATAAACGTCATTGTATGACCAAGAAATTACCCCCAGAAGATCAAAAGCTTTGGGACGAGATTGTTAAAAATGTGCGCCCCCTAAAGCGCGATAGGGTAGTTTCTGAGGTACCCAAAACCACAAAAATTCCTAATAAACCATTTTTACCACTCCCTGGAATTAAGCGAACCCAAAAAGTTGAAGTGCTTCATGCAAATGATTTACGAAATGTACGTCCAGATGGTCAGCTTGATTTGCATGGTTTTACCCAATCCTCAGGTGAATTGGCGTTACGTGAATTTTTAAAAAATGCCCTATATAAAGATTGGCGGTGGGTGCGCATTATTACGGGTAAAGGGTCGCCAGGAAATCCAAGTATCTTACGCGAACAAACCCCAAAATGGCTTCAATCCATGCCAGAATATGTGACAGGCTATGCATATGCCAAACCTGATGACGGGGGTAGTGGGGCGTTTTATGTGAAAATTCGCCGGAAGGTTCGAATCTAAACTGATTTAGCAGGTATATTTATAAATAACTTCATCGTAAAATTTACCATCAATGGCCGTTTGTGTTTGACCACAAAAAACTCCACCCATGTGTTGATAAAAGGCCCGAGCAGGTAAATTTTCAGCCAGCATAAGCACAATATAAGGTACTAAGTTTTCAGAGGCTAATTTTTGAACCGCCGCATTCCATAGCATTGTTCCTGCCCCTTTGCGATGGTGGTCTTTGTCTACATAGAGAGCAAATATTTCACCCTTGCCAAGCTCTGGCATTCTAGAAGACCCTACGTCACATTCACCAATAATTTTCCCTTCATGTTCTATAACGAATGTCCAGTTATCGCCTTTTGTCATATTTTGTAGACGCCATTCTAATCTTTTTTTCGAGCAAATATTGTCTAAATAGGATTGATCTATTATCTCTTGATAACTATGTTTCCAGCCACGGATCTGCAGCATCATCAATTTTGGCTGGTCGCAAATGATATGCTGACGCTTCAAATTGAAAAATAATACGTTTTGGTTGATGAACATCATAGTCAACGGCAATCACCTCTTCGGTGTGTATTCCTTTTGTGAATGAGCTAACAACCTTTCGCCAAAAAGCTAATCCTTTTGTATTTTCTGGAATAACATGTAGCTGCCAATTTCCAGAATGCATTTTCCAAATTTGATGAGCTACTTGCTCACCAATTCCTTTACCTTGAAACTTAGCTAGAATAAAAAATTCATTAACTTGCCAAACATTTCTATCTTGTAAAAGTATAACAAATCCTGCTAATTCATTTTTAATTTTTACTAAAAATGCCTTACGTTTTGCTTCTTCAAAATTTTTTTTAAGGTCATAGCACTCATACATGCCATCCTCTGGGCAAGCCCAATTGTTTGATATAAAGCCGCAATAGCGTGACATATCATAAACATAGAAACGCGCCATGTTTTGGATTGTGGGATAATCCGCAAGGGTTGCTGGAATAACTTTAAGGTCTGTTAGGTCGATCATATCTTGCCATTTTTTGTAAATGCATGACTACTAAGGCAAAAATGACCACTACTGACTGTTGCCATAAGCTTGCCTCCTAAAACTAGACTAAAAATTACCCTCAATATGAAAACATTTATCGACATTTGCAAATCTTTCTGACAAACATTCTAAAGCTGCCACAAAATCCTATTTCCTGAAAGGTGCAAAGCTGTTAGCTTTAGGACAATAAGTTTTCCTGAAAAATACTTAGCATATGATTTATGCATGCATTCTTTTCGGCTTAGCCTTAATAGTATTTCTTGGATACTACAATTTTTGGCGGCCTGTAAAAAATTCTTTATGGCCTAGAGTTTTAATGTATCACAATACATCAATCGAACCATCAAGTGATATGAACATCACCCCAGAAACCCTAGAAAAACACATTCGATATTTGGTCCATAAAGGCTATATGTTTTTAAAAGTATCTGATTTGCTGAATTTTACTCAACCTATAAAACATATAGCGCTAACTTTTGATGATGGATTTGAAGGCAATTACACTTACCTGTTTGAAATTTTAAAAAAATATAAGGTGCCTGCAACAATTTATTTAACCCCAGAAATTCAGACCATTCGGGCTTTAACACCTTCACAAATACAGGAAATGCAAGCCAGTGGGTTGGTTGAATTTGGTGCACATACCATGACTCATATAAACCTTACTAAGGTTGATGATGATACTGCCAAAAAAGAAATTGTTGAATCTAGAAAAGCTGTCGAAAAGTTAACAGGCGTTCCATGTTTAACATTTGCGTACCCCTATGGACGCTATAGCGATAGCCACATTGAATTTGTTAAAAACGCTGGTTTTACAACTGCGGTTACTACCAAAAAAAGAATTGTAAAATTTAGTAGGGCGAACCCACATGAGCTACCCAGGCTTAGCATTAGTGGGCGTATAAATATGGTGCAATTTTATCTAATTCTCAGCCGAGGGCGCTACAAATTATGACCATCATTAACGCAAGTGTTTATATTATTTGTTGTAACGAAGAACAGCATATTGGACGAGTCCTTGAAAATATAAAGGAATTTTCTGAAGTTATTTTAGTTGATAGTGGTAGCACTGACCAAACCCTTGAAATAGCTAAGCGCTTTATGAACGTTACAATCTATCACCAAAACTGGTTAGGGTATGCCAAACAAAAAGCTTATGCCTTAGAAAAATGTAAGAATCTTTGGGTGCTGAATTTGGACGCTGATGAAGAGCTGTCAGATGAGTTAAAGCAAGACATCAAAACGGCAATAAATACAAATACCTGTGATGCTTTATCGTGTCCCTTATCCGAAGTTTTCCTAGGCAAAGTTGCCCATAAATATTCAAAGCACGCGGACAAGATTCGCTTTTTTAAGCATACCCATGGGAAGTACAATTTAGATGTTTTGGTTCACGAATCTATTTCGATAAAGGGTAAAGTTAAGCACGTAAATGGAGTGATTTATCACTATGGACTGACCTCAATAGAAGCAATGATTAAAAAAAATAACGAGTATTCTACCCTGGCGGCATGTACAAAATTTACTCAGCATAAACGGGCAAATATGTTAAAAATGGTCTTCAGTTTTATCTTTGCGTTTTGCAGAGCATATTTTTTTAAGCGCTTCTTTTTACATGGTATCCGTGGTTTTATCCACAGTATGTCGATTGGTTTTTATGCATTCCTTAAGGAAGCAAAATTGTATGAGCTGGAAGTGACTGAGCAAAAATAGATCAGACTTCTTTCCTTAAATACAATTTTGCCATATATCCTTCATTTTTATAACCAAGCGCTTTATAAAATTCATGAGAACCATCCTTTGCACGCCGCACCCCTGAGGTAAGATCAATGATACATGGACTGAATTTCTTTGCGAATTCTTCCACAAAAACCATAAGCTTTTTTCCAATGCCTTGACCACGATAGTGTTCGTCAACTACAAGCCCTTCTATATGAATTCGTGTTTTGCTTGATACAAAAAATATAGATTTTGACCATGCAACCAGGCCTACAATTTTCTCATCCTGTTCTGCAACACTAACTCCATACCCTACCTCATTCATAAATACACCAAAGCGTTTTTGAAAATCTTGTTCATTTTGCAGATATCCTAATTGTTCCATTAGGGGTAAAAGTTGTGGAATATCATCTATTGTAACCATGCGGATAAATGTTTCTTTCACTGTTTCCACCATTGTTCAATCATACGTAAATCAGGATTATTTTTAATCTCTATAAACGGAACATCGGGGTATTTCTCCCTCAAATATGCAATTGGTTCCTCAACACGTTTTTCATAACCCCACATATATTTTAATAATTTCCAGCTTGCTCTTTCGGGGCAACATTCTGCGCGATCATCTATATCAGAATTCTTATCAAAAATTCGCTTAAATACCCGAAAGTAACAAATCCACTGAGGGTAATTGAAATGCAAAACCAAATCAGCCCGTGAATACCGTATTTCAAGTGACTTAGTGCTATTGCCATCAATAATCCAGGAATATTCATTCACTATTGACTGCTGAATTCTTAAGAGAACCCTCTGCAAAATTCTCTGCCAAAGTATAAAAAGCTGGTGAATGAGGATATGAGATATGTTAGATAAGACTTAAGGATTTTAAGTATTACGATTAAGTTTATGACATCATTTTTAGACCTGATTCGCCGTTCCCCAAAAGCCA
>CANJXJ010000036.1 GCA_947478955.1 Alphaproteobacteria bacterium
AAACTTCAACCGATCCATCTGGTACTATTTACTGCCCCCAGAATGAAAAGATCTCGTTTCGCACAAAAACTTCAATTATCACGATAACATGAAATAATAAAAGTGCAAAAAAGTATTATGTCCCAAATAATTTTATTAAAATTTTAAGTGTATAGCATGAAAAATGGATGGATCCCGCGATTAAGTAGCGGGGCAACGAAAGGAGGAATGATGGCACCTATGGTCAAGTTATAGGGAAATTAGGGGGACGAGAAAATATTTTATGGTATGGTGGTCAAGATTTCATAAATTAAGAATCTTTAATGGGTATTGTTGCTGGTATTGTGGTTTTTTCGTGCACCTGGTGGTTGGTATTTTTCATGGTTCTCTCAAGAGGATTAGAAGTTGACGAAAACCCCATGCCTGGTACCCCTAAAGGTGCACCGAAAACATTTTCTTTTAAACAACGCTTTTGGAAAATCACAAGAATCACCTGTGTCATTTATATTGTTTTAGACCTATTACTGCGCCATGATTGCCTCTTATGGATATTGAATTAAAACCTGGATTATATGTTATTCCCACCCCAATCGGGAATCTTAAAGATATTACTTTAAGAGCGCTTGAATATCTAAAAGCATGCGATGTTATTTATTGTGAAGATACGCGCGTGACAGGAAAGCTGTTACAAGCGTATAGCATTAAAAAACCTTTGCTGACTTATCATGAACACAATGCTGAAAAAGCCCGTGAACAGATACTAGAAAAAATCCTTCAAGGAGGTAAAATTTGTCTGGTAAGTGATGCGGGTATGCCGCTTATTTCAGACCCGGGCTATAAACTTATTCGCGAAATTCAAAGGAAAGGTCTTTATTTCACCGCCCTTCCAGGCGCATGTGCTGCTATTTCGGGTTTATGTTTATCAGGCATGCCCACCAATCAATTTTTCTTTGCGGGATTTTTTGAAGCAAAGACCGCTAAAAAATATCAAGCAATTCCTGGCACATTGATTTTTTATGAATCAGCTCGCAGGCTTTTAAAAACCTTGGGTTCAATGGCGAGCATCTTTGATGACAGACAAATAGCGGTGGTGCGGGAAATTTCAAAAATCTACGAAGAATCTGTTTATGGAACTTTTGCTGAGGTTGTTGAAATATTTTCAAAACGCAGTTCAATAAAGGGTGAAATTGTTATTTTGTTAAGCCCACCTTCTGAAAAAGAAGCATCTCTAGATGCTATGCAAGCACAAATCACTGACCTTTTAAAAACCCATTCAATTAAAGACATTGCTTCAATTGTAAGTGCCACCCATAGCATTTCTAAAAAGCAAGCCTATGACTTTGCGTTGGAGATGAAAAGCGCTATCGTAAATGACTGATTTCTAGACACTTTTGATAATGCTTCCCCTAGCTCCCTTTAGATTTGTATTGCATGCATATGAATTTTGGTCAACGCATCCATTAAATAGTGGTGAAATTTATTCACATTCTTTGAGAAATCAAAACACAGCTCAAGCAATATTGTATCATTTATCGACATTAACTAATAATTAAATTTTTTATACATACTATAAATTAAGAGAAAAGATAATATTGTGGTGTTTCATGAAAAACCTCATTTTTTCTGCTGCATTTCTAATTATGCTAGTTCCCTCAGTTATATGTAGCACTGGAGAAACAGAAGAACCTGATGGCTTTTGTCCAGCATTAGATACGCACCAAACTGTAAGTTTAAGCGGAGTAGATCTTGCTTATGATGATGAAACACATCTACCTAGTGCTCCTCCATCATCACCTGTTCCAACAACTTACATAAGTCTTGATTTAAGCGGAACATACCTTACTGATACCGTTTTAGATCGCTTATTACCACAAGTTCCACTGATATCTCTAGACATAAGCAACTGCCAAGAAATTACCGATGCGGGATTATTTGCCTTATCATCTCAGTCATATTTGCAAAGCTTGCGTATGAATTGGTGCCATAAAACAACTGCTAGTGCGCTTGGCTCTTTAGCCTGCCGTAATTATTTAACAACCTTAGAACTTGGAAATTGTATTGAAATGACTGACGATGCATTGCAAGTAATATCTGCTTTCACCAGATTGGAAGAGCTCAATTTAAGTTGCTGCCTTAAAGTTAGCAATCTTGGGGTTCGTCTCTTGTCAAACATGACGCGTCTACGCTTAGTTAATTTAAGTTTTTGCAGCGATGTAAGCGATGATGGAGTGGTAAGCTTAGCAAATATCCCTGGATTGAGATGCCTTTATCTAAATTCGTGTCACAAGATAACCAATACATCGCTAGAAGCATTGTCAGCTCAAGGCCAATTGCTAGTTCTAGACGTAGGCAATTGTATTGACATAACTAATGCAGGATTAACTGCAATTTCGTCCCTAACACAATTACAGGAATTGAATCTCTCTGGCTGCGTCAAAATAACCTATGATGATTGGTCACCCTTGCTGGCCCTATCAAATCTACTCAAGCTAAATGTAACTTATTGCGCAATCTCTGCAGGACAGATTACATACCTAAAGAATTGCAACCCTCTTTTACAGATTGAGTAGTCAGTTCTATAGTCAACCAAGGTAACGTGTGAAAAAATTCAAGGTCAACTTACTTCGTGCGTACATATCAATTCCAGGCCCTCAACACTTATGGGCAAAAAATCCGAGGGGCTATTCCTGCTAATAGCCGCGAACAGGCGTTACAAAGTTTAAAACTAAAGCGTCTGCAGCCCATCACTTTGCAACTTCAGCGGTTTGCTTGGTTGCGCAATGGCCGCTCCAATGTCTGGACGATTGAGTGGGCCAAGGATGTAGGATTTTTCTTAAGATCAGGATTATCATTATTAGAAAGCCTGGTTGCCAGTAAGCTACGTTTAAATCAATCACAAAAGCAGTTTGTTGATACGGTGCTTGAAGAGCTATATGCGGGGCTATCTCTTTCTCAAATTTTATTGGAACACCAAATTTTTTCTAAATTATTTATAGGGCTTTTAAAGGTTGCAGAAGCGACAGGGCAGTATGCACAAGCCTTTGAAGACTATGCAGTGCTTCGACAAGAAGAAACTGAATTTTTTAAACAGCTGCGCTCTAGCTTGCAATATCCGCTTATTTTAACTTTTGTGATTTTGGGGATGGTCATCTGCTTTAGTGAATTTCTTTTTCCTGTGGCATTAGAATTTTTTAAAAATAATCACTTTGAACAACACGTTGCTACCACTTTGTTTATTTCTTTTGCGGAAATTTTAAAAAGCTTGTTGAGAGTGTTTATGAATATACCGCTGGTCATTGCCCTATTGATAAGTTTTTATTTGGCAAGAAAAACAACAAAATTAAAATATGCTTTGTCATGGATTGCTATTAAGTTTCCTGTATTTGGAGCTATTTACCTTGAAACCATCCAAAGTCTTTATTTAAAAAGTTTTTCGACATTGTTACAACGTGGGCATCATGTGGTGCAGGCGTCAAACTATAGTGCTGATATTTTGCAAAATGAGTACTTAAGAAGGCAGGCTTACCATATAGAACATGCCATCCGTCATGAAGGAAAAATAAGCGAAGCCCTAACAACTTTTTTAAGGCTTCCTCAGTCCTTGGCTGACCTATTGACGGCCGGTGAAAGAACCGCCCAACTTGCGGTGTACTGCGATATTTGCGCCCAGACTTTAAAAAACCATTGCCAACAAAAGCTTAAAAAAATATTAGCCTGGACGGGGCCAATTTTGGTCTCTATCATGGGTATAATAATGATATGGATGGTTGTTGCAGTTGTCGTACCGCTCTATGATCAAGTTGCCCGAATGGATTAAAAATACTGAGACTACGCCTTCAGTTGAAGTAAAAATCTATAACGAAGCTAACACTTTAGAAACAATCCAAAATTACTTTAAAGCCATGTGGCAACGGATTGTTAATTGGAAACATTATCCAAGAGATTTTATTAATTTATATGAATCCCAAGGTACGTTTGTCCTTTGCCATTTCAAAAATAATTTGTTAGTGCACACCCAAGAAATTGCGGTTGCTGACTACGATTGGAGAGAATATATTTCTCAACATCCAAGCTTGCCAATCTATCTTATTTTGCAAGGACAAGATTGTGAATTTCGTAACTTGCCTACCAGTCAAATACGTATATGGGATCGCTTCTTTCTTTTTAATCAAATTAAGACAAATGAATTTAACGAAGATGACTTGGTAAATCATTATCAACCAAAACAACATACAGAAAAAGTTGATATCTTTGTCTCAATACGAAGCAATGAATCCCTCAAGCAAATTTATAAAGCTTTATCTTTAATCAGAAATCCAATTGGTGGGGTTCTTTCGTGGGATATTGAACAAAGCCTTGCGATGAAAAAACAGGTTAGTGTTGCGAGGCCTTTGCGGGCTTGGATAGTCACTCTACTTCCTATTGATAGTAACGCCTCGACAATTCTTGTCATGCATCAGGATAAAATTTTGTTGCAGCGCGTTATCTTGATTAAAAATACTGATGAGTTGGAAAAAGAATTACGCTCGACGTTGAGATTTTTACAAAGGCAAGGTTACAAAGAAGGCCAAGCTGTCTCTGTTTTGGTGCCTGAAAATAATGTGGTAACAACTGAATTTTCTAATGCTGAATTGGAGCTTATTCCAGTGGCAAAAAGATTTTTAGAAAAAGAATCTTTCAAGCCTACAACGCCTTTCATGAAATTTGTTCCACAAACTTTAGTACAAGCAAATTTGGCCCATGAGTTACCTCGTTTAGCTATAAAATTCCTGATTCCTTTCAGCGTGATTTTGCTAATTCTTTGGGCTTCAGTTCAAATAAAGTCATTTTTTCAAGATTACGAAAATAAGTGGCTGGGACAAAAATATGAAAAAATCCAGAAAAAAACCGCTGGAAATTTTGCAGAGCAAGTGCACCTTAGTGCGTTATTTATGAAATACCTTAATAGCAATACGCATAACCCATCTAACACCATCAATGGAGTGAATAGACTTTTAAAAGGTAAGACACAAGTTCTGGGTGTAACATGGGCCCCAACTGAGCGTGGTGCAGAACTACGTTTAAAGTTGCCTATTTCAACAAAAAAGAATCATGATCTTAAAAAGTATATCAACCAGAATTATGAGAGAATTTTAGGAGATGTAAATCTTACCTGGGATGAACAAGGCAATGAACCAATTCTTCTCATTCAACAACAGGCAGGGAAACATGGTAATTAATTGGCAATTATGGAATAAGCCTGAAACGGGCGGCGTCATTGGATCACTTGTGTTTTTGATGGGGGTTTGTTTTTTCCTACTTATAGCGACTCTGTCTCATTACCATTCAACTAAAGACGAGATTGCATCGACTGCTTCCAAGATGCGTTTAGTTGCAACCCAAATTGAAGCCGTTGAAAGTTATGACAAATTAAGCCAGCAAGAGGCCCAAAGATTTGGGACCTTTAAGCGAAAAAAGTGGATTTTGCCCCTAACTCAAGATCGGCTTAATCAGGCGCTTTACAGCTTGCAAAAACAAGCTAATGTAGAGTTTTTATTCATACAACCCAAACCTATAACGGACCCAAAAAATATTACCAAAGCAGAACTTTCTTTGAATATACAGGTGCTGCGTGATCAAAGCTTTTTCAGCTTTTTACAGAAGCTTGAAACGGAGCTTCCAGGAATTGTGAGAATTAAAAAATTTGAATTAAAACGTGCGCGTGAATTAAGCCCTCAACTCACTCAAAAGGTTAGCGAAGGAGAAAAAGTTAGTCTTTTTGAAGGAAACATTGAACTTGAAGTTGAGTATGCACAATTTTTTGAAAAAGCTCCTCAAAACGGTCATTAGCTGCGCTGTAGGATGCTGTATGGCATTTTCACTGAACGCTTCCCTTATGATGTCTCCAGATGAAGTAGGTATTCTAGATAGAATTGCTCCTCTTGATGAAAACTTTGGTTCTTTTTTTGATACTCCTGATCTTCCAAATTTACAACCCGCTCACATTGAAGAAATTTTGTTTTTAAGCGCGATTTTGTACTTTACGCCCACCCACTGGACCGTATGGATTAATGATAAAACCTATACAACAGATGATACTGAAGACGGGATCTTAAAAATTGTAAAAGTTACTAGTAATCATATTGAAATAGAACTGAAAGATTTTTCTAAGAAGCCAACAAAACTTCGTGCTAACCAGAGCCTTGTAACAGTTGGGCGTCGCATTATTGATGGTGATGCTAGGGTAAAGTCTATCCCCATTTCACTTTAATCTTGAGTGTGAGCTTAGCAGTCCTGTTTTTTGGCACTCAATTTATATTTGTTCGGTTACGTTGCTTGGGGAATATTTACCAAAAACCAGATGCATATATTCCATATTATAGGGGCCTTTTAGGGCTTGAAATCCTTCTTCTTTAAGCAATTCAAAACCATAATTTTCGTTATAGAGTTTGCCCAATCCTTTTTGGAGCTAAGGCCTTTGGTATTATTAGTAATGGAAAGGCACCTCTGCCTTCTGAGTGTTCTCCTTTGTTAGATATTGAACAGGCAGAAATGCATAAAGAGCTTAACCAATATATTCAGCTAAGTATCCTTTTATACACCTGGATATGACCTTCAATTAGGCTCTCAACATCATATAAAGAGCTGGCTCGCAGCCTATTTGCAATGCCTATTTCTTGGGCTTGCTGAATGGTCAATTGGACTGCCGCATCAATTTTTTGCGCAAAATCTGTCACACTATTATGGTTAAACACCCATTCGGGGGTGCCTATCACTTCACTTGAAGCCCCCAGATCATTGCCAATAACAACTTTACACATACTCATTGCCTCCACCGTAACTCTACCGAAAGCTTCTGGTTTTGTTGTTGGTACAACAACTACGTTTGCTAAACCATGAAATGGACGTAGATCTTTTTCATCCACATGGATATATAACTTAATCGAAAGAGCCGATGCTTGGTTTTTAAGCTCGTTCACTAATTTAGGGTTTTGACTATCGCCTACAAACACTATGTTGAGCTGGTCCTTAAAAGCACTTTGACTAGCTGCCTGTAGAAGGATCTTATGCCCCTTAATGCGGGTAAATCGTCCAACTAATAAAATAATTTTTGAGGCGTTGTCTAAATTCCACTGCGTCTTTAATTCTTGCATTTTTGCTTGATTTGCCAAATCTGGGGAAAAGAATTTTGTATGAATGCCTGATGGAATTTGAACGCACTGCGCATTGGGATAATACTTCTTTACATGATCTTCCATATAACCAGAGGCTACAATGACTGGATTTCCAAGGGCCATCACTTGGTTATAGTGTTTTTTTAAAAAATTCTGGCCATACGCCCCATGGTAAGTTGTGATAAAATGCGCACCTGTTGCTTTTGCTGCAATATATGCACTCCACGCTGGAGCCCGGGACCTGGCATGTACAATATTTATATCATTATTTTTAATAATTTTTTTTATTTTTTCTGCATTGTAAAATATTTTGAAGGGGTTTTTAGTATTTAAAGGTAAACAAACATGCACAACACTGGGGTGTAATTTTTTTGTTAATATTCCCCCTTCACTTACCACAAAACTATTAAAGCCTTGTTCCGCTAAAGCGTTAGCCACATGCAGTGTTGTCTGCTCAACACCACCCGCATGAAAGCTTGGTACAACTTGAAGTATTGAATTCATAAAGTTTTCTGGTATCAATCCTTCGTTAATTTTTATATGATAGCCTCAAAATATAAAAGTTTTTATTGTAAAATTAACTAGATGCGCTTTGTTGCCTTTATCATTGTTGTTTTATTCCCATTTTTGTGGGGCAAGGCGCCTGTACAAAATGTACAGCCACCGTTTAGGACGCATATTTCTTTGAATACCCAAAAGGGGTGTGCTGTTCGTGTAAACGCATGGCTTTCTCCCAGTTGTACTCATTGTTCTGAATATTTTGCCCATGACATTCCGAAAATTACGGCCATGCCTGGTTTTTGTATGGATCTACATTTTTTGCCAAATCTCTATTTGCTAGATATGCCAGTGGCTATCTTAATATGGAGCCAGGGCCCAGAAAATGCTTATAAAAATGCTGAATTTTTTTTCAAAAATCAAAACGAGTGGCTTGAGAAGTCTACCGTGAAAGAAGACGATCCTAAGCGCGCTAAAGATATTGAAGAATATTTGACAAAAATTAAGTCAGATCCTTCAAAGAATGTAGTAAAAATAAAAAACTACCTTGTTGCAAGCGATCCTTTTTTATATGTAAAAATTTTCGCATTACGCCGCTTTAGCATTGAACATTTAGAAACATATCTTCCATACGGTGTTACAGCTCTAAACAGCACCCTAGGCCTATCTTTAATGAAGGACTTGCCAAGAAAAGAAGGTGCTGTGGTAAATTTTTCCCCAGCGTTTACCGATGTAAGTGGCCAGTTGCTTCCTGATTCTCAATTAAAACATGGAATTCTTACCCCAAGTGCCGCTGAAGATCTTTTAAAAGCTGCTGGGCCAATAACTGCTGGTCCTTCTGTGCCGCACGCCGCACCTGTTACAGTGCCGGAGATACCCAAACCGCTCGCCCCTCCTGCGCCTACTCTTAAAAAAGCAAAAATAGCACAAAAGGCCGAACATATTGATAGTGATGGCGCTCAGGATGCTGACGCTGAACTGCATCGTACTTTAGAAAATCTTGATAATAGTGATCACCATGAAGATCATGATGTGGCGCAGCCGCCTAGGAAAAAGCAAACACTTTCTTCCTCTAAAGGCCCACATGTGTTAAAGGATCACCCGGTACAACCTTATCCAGCACCATCACCTTATGATGATGACCTCGAGGAAGATATTGAGATAGACGAGGAGGCGGATCATCTTCCTGACGATGAAACAACAAAGAAATCTAAAGAACTTGAAAAAGTTCTACATAAAGCGTTACAAGGTCTTGATACTGGGACTGAGGAACATGCAGACCCAATTGATCACTTGGTTAATTAACAAATTCTTGCATAAATTATGGATTTCGCTTAGTATACCTTGTGTTTACCAGGAGATTTTATGGCGCGAGTTACCGTTGAAGATTGTATAGAAAAAGTTCCTAACCGTTTTGATTTAGTTACTTTTGCGGCAAAACGTGCCCGGGAAATTTCCGCAGGTGCGAGCATAACCGTTTCGCGGGATAATGACAAAAATCCTGTTGTTGCTCTTCGTGAAATTGCAGAAGGCAATATTAATCTTATAAATATTGAAGAAGGAATCATCAAAGCCTTACAACGCGCAGTTCTTACCGATGAGTTGGATGTTGAGGTTGATGATGATCTTCTTGAAGTCATGCAAGATGCTAGCCAATGGCACAAGGACGAGCCCACGCCAAAATTCAAAGATATAGAAGATATCGACGACGAAGCACTCGAAGATTAATTAAAAACTAGCTACACTTTATAAACAACCTTTAAGAGTGTTGCTGTGGAAGCAGTTTGCCGTAAGCCAGTAGTCCGTCAATACGAACTTGTTGAAAAACTTAAGCGGTATGATCTTCATACTGATGAGGATCTTGTCAACAAAGCGTATGTCTTTTGTATGAAGGTTCATGGGCAGCAGCTACGTGCTTCGGGCGATCCTTATTTTTACCACCCCTTAGAAGTTGCGAATATATTAGCAGATATGAGGCTAGACCATTATTCTATCATTACAGCTTTGCTGCATGATACGATTGAAGATACTCTTACAACTTATGAAGAAATTGAAAGCTTGTTTGGCATTGAAATTGCTAAACTAGTCGATGGGGTTACCAAACTTTCCCAACTTGAATTACAGTCAGCATCATCGCCTCAGGCTGAAAATTTTCGAAAATTATTTTTGGCAATGTCTAATGATATTCGTGTGCTTTTGGTCAAGCTTGCTGACCGCGTTCACAACATGCGAACCCTTTATTTTATTGATGATGAAGAAAAACGCAGGCGCATTGCCCAAGAAACTCTTGAGATTTATGCTCCCTTAGCTAGCCGTATAGGTATTACAAAATTTAAGGATGAATTGCAAAACTACGCCTTTGAGCACTTGTACGCCCATGAGTATGCGAATGTCATGGAACAATTAGCGAATATGCCCCAAACTCAGCAAATGATTGAGAATATCAACATTGATATTACAAAAGTTTTAGAAACTAATGGATTAAATGTTCAAGTTTTTGGAAGAGAAAAAACTCCTTATTCTATATGGAAAAAAATTCAACAACGAAATATTACATTTGAACAGCTATCAGACTTAATGGCGTTTCGAATTGTGGTTGAGAATTTGCAAGAATGCTATCAAGCTCTGGGTCTTATTCATAGTTCATATATTATGGTACCAGGGCGTTTTAAAGATTATATCAGCACTCCCAAAGCGAATGGATACCAATCTTTACATACGACATTAATTGGCCCCTATAACCAAAAAATTGAAATT
Organism: Alphaproteobacteria bacterium; assembly: GCA_947478955.1. GTDB lineage: Bacteria > Pseudomonadota > Alphaproteobacteria > Paracaedibacterales > CAITNM01 > CAITNM01. Next base: position 10,389 of record CANJXJ010000036.1, read on the forward strand.
CAAATTCGCACTCGTGAAATGCACGAAGTTTGTGAATTTGGGGTCGCAGCTCATTGGCATTACAAACAGCGAAGTAAAGATGGCCAATATGTCAATTATCATGAAGGAACTCAATATAGCTGGGTAAGGAATCTTTTAGAAATTTTAGAACATGCTGATAATCCGGATGAATTTTTAGAACATACCAAGCTTGAAATGTTTACGGATCAAGTGTTTTGCTTTTCACCAAGAGGCGAAGTTATTGCTCTACCTAAAAGTGCTAGTGTGCTTGACTATGCCTATGCAATTCATGGGGAAGTAGGGAATAAAGCTGTTAGTGCAAAGGTCAATGGCAAGCAGGTTCCCTTGCGTACAGAGCTTTACAATGGGGATCAAGTTGAAATTATTACATCAAAACAGCAACAGCCTTCCCCTAGTTGGGAACGATACGTCATTACGGGTAAAGCAAAGGCTCAGATTCGTAAATTTATTCGCACTAAAAAGCGTGATCAATTCTTGGAATTAGGTAAAACCCTTCTGATAAAAGCCTTGCAAAAAGAAGGCATTGGTTTTGATGAAAAAGTTTTAACCCAAAACCTTAAAAGTGGTCAGCAAAATACCTCTGAAGATGTTCTGATTAGTATTGGAGAAGGCATACTTAATACCAAAGAGGTTCTGAAGTACTTCAAACCGCAAACAACAAAAATCCCCACCGAAGAAAGCGTTAAGCTCAAGCCGCTAAAAATCACCGAAAATTCCACAAAAATCCCCATTAGAGGACTAATTGCAGGGATGGCTATTCACTATGCAGGTTGTTGCCATCCCGTGCCAGGCGATTATATAGTGGGCGTTGTAAATACAGGCAAGGGAATAACTATCCACACCAATGATTGCCAGCAACTTATTACAATTCCACCAAGCAGCCTTTTGGATTTAGGATGGAATGACGACCCGCATGAAGATACATTTGTTGGTCGTTTAAGGATTTTATTTATCAATAAACAAGGTGCCCTGGCTTTAATTACAACCGCTATTAGTAAATGTGGGGGTGATATTAATAACCTAAAAATTATTAATCGAAGCACAGATTTTTGGGAAATTATTACCGATGTGGGAGTTCATGATAAGGATCAATTGCAAACTATCCAAGCCAGTCTTCGCACGCTAAACCTTGTAAGTTCGGTGGAACGTCAATGATTCTTGGAATAGGCTGTGATATTTGCGATATTCGACGCATCGAAAAACTTATTAAAACCCAAAAAGAACAATTTTTGATACGGGTTTTTACTGATTCTGAGCGAGAACGATTACAAAAAAGAGTAAATCCAGCATCTGGTTTTGCAAAGGTATTTGCCGCCAAAGAAGCCCTGGTTAAAGCTTTGGGCAATAGCACAAATATTTCATGGCAAGATATTGAAATTATTAAAAATTCTTATGGTCGGCCAGAATTTATATTGCATGGTGCTGCGCATGAAATGGCAAGTACATTGGCAGAAGGTGCTTACAACCTGCATCTAAGCTTAAGTGATGAGCCTCCTTATGCTTTAGCCTACGTTGTTTTTTGTAAAAATTTTTAACCTCTCTTTAATAGGTAATGGACTATATTCAGTGTATGGGAAAGGCTTTCGATTTATGCTAGAGTTTCCCCGTGCGGCAGCGTTCGTGTGAGTGTCATCCCTTGGCCCAGTTTACATCCTTGGGAGCTGTCTCTGGCAAAGCCGTGGCTTTGTTATATGGCGCCCACTTGGCATTTTGGCCACGAGAGGATCATTCCGCTCCACGGCGCTGGCGGCACTTTTTTAGGAGAATGAGTGACGATTTTAACCCGCTTTCAAGGCAGCGCAGCTGTCATTGTGTTAGACCGTCCTCACCGGTATAACGCTACCGACCTAGAAACCATTCAACAAATCGCACAATTTTTAACAAACTGTTCCACAAATGATCAGGTGGAAAAAATTATTATCACATCGAACCATCCTAAAGCTTTTTGCGCAGGGGGAGATATTCGGGCGGCTTACGATGCTATGAAAGCCAAAGACATTGATCTGGGTTTGAATTTTTTTAATGCGGAATACAAGCTTGTGTATGATATGGCTACTTACCCTAAGCCGATTATTTCCCTTGTGAATGGCTTATGTTTTGGTGGCGGCATGGGACTTTCCATGCATAATCAATGGCGGGTTATTACTGAAAATGCGGTTTTAGGGATGCCCGAAACAATTATCGGTTTTTTTCCGGATGTTGGTGCTAGCTTTCGGTTTGCGCAATTTCCCAAGCCCTGGGCAAATTTTTATGGACTTACTGGCAATAACATTGCCATCGCTCATGCTCTAAAGTGGAACATGGCTGACTATTTCGTCCCATCTATTGTCTTGCCAGAACTTTTAGATGCTTTATGCATAAGTACAACTTCTCCAGATCAGGTCCTTGGTCAATTTAGCCAGCCTGCACCTGATGAACCCGTATTTGGCAATGAATGGGTTGAGTATGTTTTTTCGAAAAACCTAAATACTATTTTCCAAGATCTAAACATTTACCAACATCCAGAAACTAAAATAATACTTAGTAATTTGAATGCCAGATCTCCGCTAAGCTTGTGCATAACCTATAAGCTCTTAGAAATGTCAGCCTTTCTTGATTTGAAAAAATCCCTATTGCTTGACCATGTAATTGCAATGAATTTTTTAAAAAATTCTGATTTTGAAGAAGGTATACGTGCTCAAGTGGTTGACAAAGATAGGCAACCTAATTGGAGATATACGTTTCCCAATATTAGTGATGACATGATCAGGTGCTTTTTTACGCCCATGTATTCAGATTGTGAATTTGCTATTGAAGAAACTTGAAGATCCCACCAGCTAACCAATAAACTAGAGAGCTATTTTAAGCAACGGCCCGGTGTTGGTTTTTCAATAGGGTTACAAGTTCTTGAAGGCGCTGGGACAATGACCCCTTTAAAAAGATGCTCTCGTTACCTTCCAGAGTATGAATAAACATTTCTTTAAGGTCATCAATTGTTTCAACCCATAGCCCTTGCTTTTCTGTCTTTAATACCTCAAAGAGGCATTTTGCATTTTTACCTACGACATAAACACAATCAATTGGTAACGTATTAATGTATTCGCCTATTTGAATATGATAGGCATCGCTATTTTCGCCTAATTCCCCCATTTGACCGATGACAGCAATTTTACGTCCCTCATGATTCATGGTACAAAAGGACTTTAATCCCGCGGTCATGGATGTAGGATTAGCGTTATAGGCATCATCATAAACAAAGATAGGGCGGCCATTTTCCAAAAGCAGATTAAGCATTTGCCCACGGCCTACAACTGGTTGGACTTTTGCTAATTGCTGCATAATCAGCCCTAGGTCTAATTTTAGAATCTCAGCAGCAAGCAATACGTACAAACTATTAAAAGCATAATGTTCCCCAGCAAATTGTAAGGGGTAAGCCACAATTTTTCCAAAAATTTCCACTGTAATTAATGCTCTTTTTCCTTGATGCATTGGTTGATAGTGCAAAAGTCTAGCATCTAAGCCGGCTTTACGACCTGCTGTAAATATGTGTTGAACTCCATGGTTTTTAGCATGCGTTTTCATGCGCTCAAATAAGGGATGATCGCCATGTAACAGGGCTTTTCCGTTTCGATTAAGGCCTGTAAAAATATTACATTTCTCATCAACAATATCTTCAAGGGATCCCATATTACCGATATGAGAGGGGGCAACGGTTGTGATAATTGCGATATCTGGTTCAACCATTTTTGAAAGAGGGGCAATTTCACCTTTGTGGTTCATGCCCACTTCAAACACTCCAAATTCACTATCATTTCGCAGCAGAGCCAAGCTTAGGGGAACACCCAGATGGTTGTTATAACTAGCTTTAGAATAAATAGTTGAGCCAAAATGATGCAAAGTTGAACGCAACATTTCTTTGGTCGTGGTTTTCCCCACACTTCCAGTAATAGCAATCGCTTTAAGATCTGGAGCTATTGAACGACCATAAATACCAAGCGCATTAAGTGCCTCTTGTGTATTTTTTACCTGGATAAGTTTCTCATCTCCATAAGCATTTTCAAGAGAATGTTCGACAATGGCGCATACAGCACCTTTATCAAGGGCTTGCTTTACAAATTTGTGACCATCCTGGGTCCCTGAAAGTGCTATAAAAATATCACCTTGTTGCAGCTGACGACTATCAATACACAATGTATGGGCATTTACCGAAAATGGAACGTCAACATTTAGTGCATTTTTTAAAGTTTCGTTAGTCCAACGGGTCATGAAGGAGAATTTTCTTTACGTGTTGCCAATAGAGATACCATATATTCGTCACAAAAGGATGTGTTTTTTTTAAGTTCAGATTGAACCCGCGCTAAAATTTCTTCTACACATCTGTTTTGTAAGTTTTTACGCTGTTGCCGTTGCATTCTATGAATAATTTGTTTAAAGCTTTTTTGACGGTATAAATATTGTACTTCTAGCTCTGAATCAAGTTTAATTTTTAGAAATTCAAGTTTTTGTGAGGCAGCTGCTTTCATTTCCTCTATTTCTTTATGTAGATGCTGTAATCTTTCTTGATAGAGTAATTTCAATTTTTCATGTTCTGAAATTGTAGATTGTTTTTCAAGTAAGACATTTTTTATAGCAGTAATATGCTGATCTAAAATCTCAGCCATGGCTGGCCAAATCTTTTTCATAAATATAAAACCAAATACACAAAAGCTGATGAGGATATAAAAACTAGCGTCCATTTTTCATTCCTAGTTTGGCTAAGGTTTGGGTGACCGCTTCATTAATGATGCCTTTATAGTTTTCTTCAAAGTCAGCATATTGCTGGTTATAACTATTTTGTAAGAGATTCAATTCTTGTTGGATTTCTTTCTCTAAACTTTGAAAGCGGTTTTCATGCGTTTCACGTATGCTAGCTAAAGTTGAATCGATATGATTTTGGGTATCTTGGACGGCGGCTTCTTTTTTGTCTTCATAATCTTTTTGAAGCTGCTTGGTCGCTTCTGATAGATGTTGGATTTTATGATCAGCCTGCCTGGTATTTTCAAACCGTTTTTGAAAAATGCTTGAGATTTTGGGCAAAAACACCCCAATAAAAATACCGAACATTACCGAAAAAAGAATGATCAGCCAAAATACTTGGGGGATATAAGTACTTACATCAAGCTGTGGCATAATTTAGAATGCAAAGAGCATGGTCATGGCGGTGCCAAGGGCAAAAAGCATCACGGCTTCAGTTAATGCTGCTCCAATCAATCCAGCGCGAAAAATTTCATCTTTTGCTTCTGGGTTACGGGCAATACCGGTTACCAATCCATTAAAAATATTTCCTAAGCCAATACCAGCCCCAAGCCCTGCGGTCATTGCCAGACCAGCACCAATCATTTTTGCAGCAGCTATATCCATTATTTTCTCCTTAAAGTTTTAATGCAGGTTAATTGCATCATTAATATATAAGCACGTTAGTAGTGTAAACACATAAGTTTGTAGTACAGCCACAAGGAATTCTAACCCTGTCACACCTATGTTCAGTAGCAATGGTACAACGCCCAAGACAGCAAGGGAAGACTGTGCAAGCATCATTGAAAAACTCGCAAAGAGTTTTAAAATTAAATGCCCTGCCATCATGTTCGCAAACAAACGAATGCTCAGACTAAATGGCCGAGCAATGTATGAGATGAATTCGATGATAATCATCAGAGGTGCTAAAAATATAGGGATGCCCTTAGGCAAGAAAAGGTGAAACATTCCTAGCCCATGTTTTTTAAAGCCAGCTACATTTGCTGCTAAAAAAGCAACAATTGCCAGAGAAAAGGTAACGGCAATGTGGCTAGTATAGGTAAAGCTATAGGGAATAAGTCCAAGCAAATTGCCCATTAAGACAAACCAAAAAAGTGTAAAGATAAAAGGGAAGAACGGCAGGCCCTCTCGTCCAATGTAGGTTTTAACCATATCTGACAAAAATGTAAAAGAAAGTTCAGCGCTGGCCTGTAACCGCCCCGGTACCAGGGCTTCTTGCTTTAAAGATACATAGAAAAAAAGGCACACCACACTTAAACCAATGGTCATCCAAAGCGCTGAATTTGTATAAGAAATATCCCAGCTTCCTATAGATAAAGGAATGATTTTATGAATTTGAAATTGGTGCAAAGGATCAAGCATCTGGGCCCTTTTTATATACATTTGATAAAGCTAGCCACCCAAGATACCCACCCACAATGGCGGACAAAATCATAACCCAGGGAGAAGTTCCAAAAAACTTATCAATACAATACCCTACCAATACAGCAAATGCGATGCGCGATACAAACCGTATGCACAAAGAAAATGACAAAGCAAAAAACGTACCAAAAGACATGGTGCTATTATAAGGGAAATGGCTTTGCCGCGCTATAGCGGGGTAACCTAATTAAACAATCCTGTTTACGATACGGCTGCGACTTTAAAAAACTGACGCGCACCCAGAAGTTATGAGGTTAACGCAACCATCGTAATTTTGCATGTCTGATATGCAAAAAGTGGTTGCATTGGTGATTATTTGGTATTACTCTCTAGATCGTTGTGGTTTTTCTGGTGGACAGCGGCTACAACGCCAAATTTTTCTAAAGGCTAACAAATAAATAAAAGTGGATGCGACAAGGTCCATCAATTGTGGTAAAAATAGGGAGCTAACATCATATTGATGAATGCATGAAGAGTTAGCTGGGTGGCGTAACCGTCTTTATAGTGATATAAGGTAAGACGTTCTTAATAAGGTCTTTAAAATAAAAAATCTAATTAGTATTTCAGTCTGGGTTGCTTTGTTGCAGCTTATTGGGTTTGGCCTTGGCCAAATAACCCATTCAAACCACGTGTGGTATCATTCACTTTACAAATCCTCTTTAACTCCTCCGGATGTTGTCTTTTCCGTTGTATGGACAGCCTTATACGTTTTGATTGCTTTAGTAGGGAACTTCTTCTGGCGTTACCGTGATGAACCAAAAGCAAAGGTAATGTGGAACCTTTATATAATTCAGTTACTGCTCAACTGGGCATGGACTATTATATTTTTTGGATGTCACTTAGTGGCTTTGGCCTTTTTGCTAATAGTCGTCATGATTCTTATTAATATGAACATCATCTTGAAGGCTAAAAAGAAGTACTATTTTGCTGCAAATATGATGATTCCATATACCCTGTGGTTAGCGTTTGCAGGTTATTTAAACTTCATGATATGGAAGCTTAACTAATTAAATTCAGTTTGCTGTATCTGGTATTATCTAACGGGTGTAAATAACCTTAAGCTGAATTCAAAATTCCCTGTAGTTGCTTCAAAACAGCAAAGCAAAATTTTACCCGAAGTTCTGTGTATAATCCTTCATGCAAGAAAGCAATTTTCTGATCAGGCCGTAACCTAACGTCAACTAATTTCGGCATCTCAGGTGAATGGATATATGCCATCAATTTTCCCTCTGTTATATTGCTAACTGGCTCTCAACAATTTGATATGATAAAAAATGTCGGTGAATAGCTTGCGTGAAGGGTTATGGATATTTAATATATTCTGGATTTTTTGGATATAATGCTTTCATGAATATATCAGCATAAGATCCTGGTTCTACGTAAATTTCCACAAGATTTAGAC